>JABILI010000072.1 GCA_018654575.1 Porticoccaceae bacterium | reverse complement strand
GCAATAACTTGATTGAAAGAGCTGGCAACTGATAGTTTAACTTTATTAATTGATATAAAATTACAACTTGTTAAAAACAATATTTTCTTGCATTCTGCGCAATTGTCACTAAAAAACATCGTCAAAAATCAAGCGCAAAAGCACAAAAGGAGTCTAGAATGTCAAAACCTATCGCAATATTATCCGCTGCTCGCACCCCAATCGGCGGAATGCTGGGGTCCTTGTCTTCATTGTCAGCTCCTGACCTAGGTGCCCTTGCAATTGCCGCAGCCATTGAACGGTCTGGCGCAGACCCATCTAAAATCGATGAAGTGCTAATGGGCTCTGTGCTAACAGCCGGACAGGGCCAGGCGCCGGCTCGACAAGCTGCGCTAGCGGCTGGCTTAGCTCAATCCACGTCGTGCACCACGATAAACAAAGTGTGTGGATCGGCCATGAAATCAGTCATGGTGGCAGGCAATACATTACGCTCTGGGCAAGCTGGCATGGTTGTTGCCGGTGGTATGGAAAGTATGAGTCGCGCGCCATACCTTATTCCTGAGGGGCGGCAAGGCTATCGATTTGGACATGCCCAGATGTTAGATCACATGCAGTACGATGGCTTGCAAGATGCCTATCAGGGCGTTGCAATGGGTCAGTTTGCAGAGAGCTGCGCAGCCAAATATCAATTTAGTCGTGAGATGCAAGATGCCTTTGCTATTGAATCTTTGCGTCGTGCAAATTCAGCTATTGATCAGGGCTTTTTCAAGGCTGAAATCGTGCCGGTAACCATTTCCAGTCGCCGTGGTGAAGTTATTGTCGATACTGATCAACAGCCTGGCAACGCAAAACCCGATAAAATTCCACAGCTTAAACCCGCTTTTCAAAAAGACGGTACCGTTACCGCAGCCAATGCTAGTTCTATATCAGATGGTGCAGCAGCATTGACTTTAATGATGGCAGATGAATCGCAAGAAAGAGGCCTTCAGCCTATTGCGTTGATTCATGGTTACGATGAGTCCTCTCAGGCACCTGAATGGTTTACGACAGCCCCTGTTACCGCGATTAACAATACTTTAAAGCGAGTGGGGTGGACTGTAGATCAGGTTGATCTATGGGAAATCAACGAAGCTTTTGCTGTGGTGGCTATGGCGGCAATGCAGGAGTTAGGTATCCCTCATAAAAAGCTTAATATTCATGGCGGTGCCTGTGCATTAGGTCATCCAATTGGCGCCAGTGGTGCACGAATCCTGGTGACTTTGATTCATGCGTTGCAACTTACTGGAGGCAAGAAGGGTATTGCTAGTTTATGCATTGGCGGAGGAGAGGCCACGGCAATGGCTATCGAGCTAATCTAGTCTTCGGGCTCTACGGGCCCTGATCTTTCAACATACTCAAAGCATTTAACGACCTTGCTTACACCCCGAGTGTTGCGAGCAACTTCGGCTGCTATATCACCCATATCTTCGTAGAGAGTGCCAAGCAGATAAACCACGCTATCTTCAGTGACAACCTTCATATCAGAAAAATCTATCCCTTTTGTAAAGGCTAACTTGGTTTTAATTTTCCCACTGATCAATGAATCATTAGTTCTTGATACTATGGAGGTTTTACCTCTCAGCTGTAGCTCGTTATACACTTTACGTTGCCCGTGGTAATCACGAGCAGTGTCACCTGCAAGAGCCTTCATCTCTTGATTAGGTGCTTCTCCAGTAATGAGCACTAATCCGTTATATACGGTTACATTCACATGAGCCCTAGCTAATACTGGATCGGCTTTTCTAATATTGACCCCAATAAAGGTTTCCATCTTACTATCATCGTAATCTTTACCAACACTTTTACCTGTAGGATCGGGCTGGATAGGCTCGTCAGTCACCTTATCAACAATCGCGGTGCATCCAGATAACGTAATAAGAAGAGAAAGAACTGTGGCTAAGCGAAACATTTATGAACCTCCAAAAATTTTGTTTTCAATCAACGCGCCAAGGCATTGTACTGTTTGAAATTGAGCCTGAGCCAATAACTGACCTGAGAATTGACCAGCGCTAATGTTAACATCATTATAACCAATGCTGGTGCTCAAGCGATCATCGTTTGCTGCGGACAATAGCACTACCACCATACCTTTTTCAATGGCAGATTCCACCGCTTGAACCATAGACGGACTATTATCACCGGCGCTAATAACAACTAGCACATCAGAGCTCTTAGCATGGGTCTCAATCACATTAGCAAAACGATTTTGCGTGGTTGTTTCTGCGCACATTTTATTAATATTTAGTGCGGGGAAAGCTGGTCGCTCAATTTCAAAGCCGAGTGATAAATGGTCAGTCAACAATTGAGCCATGAGACTGCCTGATTTCTCGCCACAACTAAAAACACTATGTCCATTAAGAAGGGCGGAGGCCATAACATCTGAAGCATTGGCAATAGAGTCTGAACATACATCGCCCACAACCATCGTCGTCTCAATTACATTTTGGAAGTGATTAAATATATTTTGATCCATTATGTGTGCCTGCTGCCTTGAATCTATTTTCGTCTTAAGTAACGTTTTTGAAACCGAATATTGGTGTCAGTTTAATCCATCAGGATATTTCTAATCCAGTTTACACTATAGCCCGATGATCTATTTGTATCAGGTCTTACCACTACTGCATCAAACCTTGCTTGAACACGATCGGACAATTTATTCGCCTACACTTTCGTTGAGTAATTGACTCCTCAGCACTGCCAAAGGCAGGCGATCGACGAAATCGCACTTCGACAAATACTAAGTGATTCCCATCGTTCATAATGAGGTCAATCTCGCCACGACGAGTACCAAAGTTCCTAGTTTGAAGTACAAGGACTTTTCCTACTAAATATTCTAAGGCCTACTTTGCTTCAGCGCCCTTAAGCGACGATAGTATAGTTTCCCCTAGACCACTAGTTACATGATTGTAGTGTGACGTATTTATACTCATTCCTTTGAGTAAAATGGCTAGGGGGTGACCTCAGCTACCTTCCCTTGATTAAACTCTCCCCACCGCCCAGTGCGCTTTATAACCCCTTGGTTTAGCGACAGAACCCCCATCGCCCCAAATACAGGCGATTGCGTTACTGAACTTAATTTATCTAGATTTCGATGGACTAAAAATGTGTCGTAGCCAAGGGCATATAGTTGTCTATAGGCGGTATGCATCGTCTTATCAGAGCGTAATTCTTTGGCTAGCTGTCCGGGCAGAGTCCAGGGCATAGCGGTGAACTGTATTCCTGATAAATCTCTGTCAAGCCCCGCTTGTTCGACGCCATTGTAGATCTTTGAAATAGAGTAAACAGGTAGGTCAGCAGCGTACAGAAATTCTAGCGCTGGTTTGATCTGTCTAGCATTCAACGGATACCCTAAAGCCACAACGAAATCGATATCTTGGCGACGTCTGGGTGTGTAAATTAGCCGGCTATTAACAAAGCGCTTAAGTTGAACGCCGCGGTCTTCGCTTAGGTCAATCTGGAGTGATGGTTTGAGAAATTGCGTGAAGTCTTTGACCGTCTTGGGATAGCTCACCTGTCCCAAGAGTTGGCCGCCTTTTTGTTTCCAATAAGTATCAAAAGAACGTGTTGCCTGAACACCCCAGTTGTTATCTGGCGCTATCACTATGGCATTACGATGACCTTTACGCCATGCCAGGTCGGCGATTTGAGTCATCTCATCCTCGGGTGAATTACCAAACTGAACGAGGTTTATGGGTTGTTGAGTGTCAACGCGATCTAGGCGATTTAAGCTAATGGTTGGAACAGGAATTAGTGGCAGTTGCATGAGACTTTCAGTTTCTGATTCTCGTAAGCCTCCGATCACCATTTCGGCTCCTTCGGCAATAGCGTTTTCGTAGGCTTGTTGCATAGTTTGGTTTGATGTGTCGTGGAGCCGGATGTTTGGTGGTTCCGTATTGCTTTGTTCAAAGAGCTGGTAATAGGCCGCCATAAAACCATCTAAAAATGTCTGACTAGGAATTCTATAATCATCTTGAAGTGGCAGTAACAGAGCCACCTGTGATAAGGAGGCATTTTTCCGATTTTGTTTGAGCCACGATGGTGGTATTCGAGCCGCTGGGTGAGAAACGTTAGCGGTCTTCCATCGGTTAAACTGTGTGAGCTGGGCAGGGTAGTTACTTTGAAATAAACGCATGTCGGCTGCTAAGTTACACCACAGTCCGAGTACTGGTTCGGCATCGCTAAAACATCGTTGCAAAAAATTGTAGGGTTGAGCCGATAGTTGCCGCCAAATTTTATTGTGCACATTAAGCACATCACTTTTTTTGCTCAGCAATTGAGCCAATTCTATGGAGGCGTTAACGCTTGATTCTATGTCACCAAGTTTGGCGTTAATATCCGATTTAAGGCTTAGCACGTGCAATTTATCTTGGCGTTTAAGTGACACTTGTGCGGCAATAAAGCGTGTGGATTTTAATTTCAGTAGTGCTTCAGCCGGAAGAGCAGACTGCAAACTTAGTTCGATGCCGAGTAGGGTATAGTTGATAAAATCAGCATTTTTCAGTTCATCTGGATCTATTAGCGCCAGCGATTGGGTAGTTCTTTTCTTATCACCACTTTTGGCAAACATAATTGCTGCTTGCAACATGATTTCGCTTGGTATTTCGACTGATTGCGCCCCTGCAAATAAGATTTCAGCTTGCTCATAAAGAGAAGTATCTTCGGTAGTAGCGATAAAAGTGACGGGTACACTGCCACTCTGTGTCGTAGTAGTTGGCGTACAGGCGCTAATAAAGGCTAAGATACAACCTAAACCAACCATCTGTAGAAGAAACTTTTTATCCATGAATTCAAATCAATCCGGTACGTTGTATGTTGTTGCCACACCAATTGGCAATCTAGGGGATATGGTACCTCGCGCGGTCACCACTCTCCAGTCTGTTAGCTTAATTGCTTGTGAAGACACACGCCACAGCAAAAGGTTGCTCGATTATTTTAGGATCACAACGACCTGTGTTGCTTACCACGATCATAGTGATAAACGCAGCACTGACAAAATACTTAAAAGACTTAGTGCCGGAGATGATATTGCCCTAATTTCTGATGCGGGTACACCGTTGATCTCTGATCCGGGTTACAGATTAGTGCATGAGGCACGTTTAAATGGGTTTTCCGTTGTACCAATTCCTGGTGCTAGCGCGGTCATAGCGGCTTTGAGCGTATCGGGGCTACCGACTGACAAATTTCGGTTTATTGGGTTTTTACCCTCGAAGTCAAGCCAGAGGAAAACGGTTATTGAAGCACTAAAAGCTGTGACAGAAACTATTGTGTGTTACGAAGCGCCTCACCGCATAGCCAACACGATAGAAGATTTTAGCGCTATTTTTGGCTCTCAGCGGCTAGCCTTTATGGCGCGTGAAATTACTAAGAAATTCGAAACTTACTTGCATGGAAATCTTAGAGATCTGTTAGATCAGGTGAAAGAAGACACTAATCAGCAACGTGGAGAGATTGTCTTGGTTATTGCTGGTCAAGAAAAGATAGGTGAGACTATGCCTGCTGATTCAGAAAAATTATTAGGTCTTTTGATCAAAGAATTGCCACTGACTAAAGCGGCATCTATTGCCGCCAAGATCACTGGCGGTGATAAAAAACAGCTTTATCAGTTGGCACTATCGATGCAAGACAAATAACGATCTTAGATTTCGTTATCGTCCTGCCTGAATATCGGCGACGGTTAAGGCGGTCATATTAAAAATTCCTCGCGACGAGACCGACGGAATGACAATTTGCAACGGATAATGGAAGAGCATACTCAGTCAGAAATTGATATTTCCCTTCGACTCGAAATTAGGTCGCTATAAATTGAGTTATCAGGCAAATTTAACGTTTGCTCATCGTCAACTCGACTGCACCATGGACAAAGAATTTAATAATCAAAACGGAGAAAGATCTTGGAATCATTCGTAAATTATTTAAACAGTATTATTTGGAGCTCCGCACTGATTTATCTCTGCCTTGGCACCGGTTTGTATTTTTCAGTTCGCACGCGATTTCTTCAAGTTCGACACTTCCGTCACATGATAGCGCTGATGTTTAAGGGTAAAAGTTCTGACTCTGGAGTGTCCTCTTTCCAAGCTCTTGCGATCTCTCTGTCAGGGCGCATTGGCACAGGAAACATCGCTGGCGTTGCCACCGCGATTGCCATGGGTGGACCCGGAGCGGTGTTCTGGATGTGGTTAGTGGCCTTTCTCGGTGCATCTACCGCCTATGTTGAAGCCACGTTGGCTCAGATATACAAAGAAAAAGATGAAAAAGGCATGTACCGCGGTGGTCCAGCCTACTTTATTGAAAAGGCCATGGGGCAAAAGTGGTACGCATGGTTGTTTGCTGTATGTACCATTATTGCTGTCGGCTTTTGTCTGCCGGGCATTCAAGCCAACAGTATCGTCGCTGCAGTCGAAAATGCTTGGGGCGTGTCACCGCTGGTTGCCTCTTCCGTTATCGCTGTCGGTGTTGCTGCGATTGTGTTTGGTGGCGTTCGACGTATCGCGCGCTTTACGCAAGTGGTGGTGCCAGTCATGGCGCTGGGCTATATTCTTATTGCACTGCTGGTGATGGCAGCTAACTACGAAAAAATTCCAGCGATGTTTAGCTTAATCATCGACAGTGCTTTTGGCTTTGATGCTGGCTACGGTGCCATTATCGGTATGGCCATACAGTGGGGTGTCAAGCGTGGCATCTACTCCAATGAAGCAGGCCAAGGTACAGCGCCTCATGCGGCGGCAGCAGCAGAAGTGGCACACCCAGCCAAACAGGGTTTAGTGCAAGCCTTCTCGGTTTATATCGACACCTTATTTGTCTGTACAGCCACTGCCTTTATGATTTTACTCACCGGTCTTTACAACGTGCAAGGCCCCGATGGCGTGATGCTCTACACAGGTCTTGCGGGTGTAGAAGCGGGGCCTATCTATGTGCAAAGTGCTTTTGAGACGATACTGCCGGGGCTGGGTGCTAGTCTGTTGGCGATTTCATTGTTCTTCTTCGCTTTCACTACTATTTTGGCGTACTACTACATCGCCGAGACTAACGTCACCTATATTAACCGTGCAGTTCACCGTCCTTGGTTGATGATCTTCTTAAAATGGTTGGTGCTTACCTCAGTTATGTACGGTGGCATTAAATCGGCCGATCTTGCATGGGCTTTGGGCGACGTCGGTGTAGGCGCCATGGCCTGGTTAAATATTGTAGCTATTTTGATTCTTCAGCGGCCTGCATTATTGGCCCTAAAAGATTATGAAACGCAACTTAAAGATGGCGTCGACCCTGTGTTTGATGCAGAGGATGTGGGTATTGAAAATGCTGATTTTTGGGTTAAAAGCAAAACTGAGTGATGAGTGTTGTTTCGCCAAAAGGCCGCCAATGGCGGCCTTTTTTTGTTATTAATTTTATAAGTTAAGGCTTAATAGTCTTCAGTTATTCGGCGGCCATCCGCCCAATTCTTTCCAGCGATTAACAATGCCACAAAATAACTCTGCAGTTTTTATAGTGTCATATAGAGCGCTATGAGCGTCATGATTATTAAAGTCGATTCCAGCAGCTTGGCAGGCTTTGGCTAGCACGGTTTGACCATAGGCAAGCCCTGCTAGACCAGAGGTGTCAAAGCAAGAAAACGGGTGGAAGGGATTGCGCTTTATATTACAGCGATTAACTGCAGCATTGACAAAGCCAAGATCAAAGTGCGCATTGTGTGCAACCATGACCGCACGAGTGCAGCCAGTGATAGATACTTCTCGGCGAATCGGTTGAAATATTTCACGCAGAGCTTCACCTTCCTCCTCTGGGTCTCTGTCTGGGTCATAAAGGTCGATACCGGTAAATTCCAGGGCTGACTCCTCAACGATTGCACCAGGAAAGGGTTCGATATTTTTGCTGTAGCTTTCTTTAATTTGCAGATTTCCTTGGCTATCCATCTCCAATAAAACTGCGGCAACCTCAAGCAGAGCATTTCTATGGGAGTCAAAACCCCCAGTTTCTACATCAACTACCACGGGTAAAAAGCCGCGAAAGCGTTTAGCCATCAGGGCATCGGTACTTTCATCAAGAATGTCCATTATTCCACTATCTTCCAATTTAAGGTGGTACCTGCACCGAGGGGAATTATCTGGGTGTCTTCGAATGGCAGGCTATCAGGGAGCTGCCATTGTTGTTTCTTTAGCACAATTGATGATGAATTGCGGGGCAGACCATAAAAATCTGGACCATTGGTGCTGGCAAAAGCTTCTAGCTTATCCATGGCACCTGCTTGACCAAACACTTCGGCATAAAGCTCGATGGCGGCATGATGACTAAAGCAACCGGCACATCCACAGGCGCTTTCTTTTGCGCCTTGGGCATGGGGTGCAGAGTCAGTACCCAAGAAGAACTTGGTGTTACCGCTAGTCGCCGCATTAACAAGCGCTTGCTGATGAGTATCTCGTTTTAAGATAGGTAGGCAAAATAAGTGAGGGCGAATGCCGCCAACCAGCATATGGTTGCGGTTATAAAGTAGGTGTTGAGGCGTAATTGAGGCAGCGACATTATCGTTAGCTTCAAGCACGAAATCGGCCCCTTGTTGTGTAGTTATATGCTCCAGTACTATTTTAAGGTCAGGAAATTGTTGGGCCATACCGCGCAGATGACGATCGATAAACACGGCTTCTCGATCGAAAATATCAATATTTTCAGATGTCACTTCACCGTGTAGTTGCAACACCATACCGACATCTTGCATGGCTTCAAAAACAGGTGACATTTTAGATAGATCAGTGACGCCAGAGGCCGAGTTAGTGGTGGCGCCTGCCGGGTAATATTTGCAGCCATGGATGAATCCACAGTCTTTTGCAGCACGGATTTCATCGGCAGTTGTGTTATCAGTGAGATAGAGCACCATCAGTGGTTCCCAGGTCGAGCCCTTGGGTCGCTGAGCCATAATCCGCTCACGATAAGCAGCAGCATCAGCAACTTGGGTTACTGGAGGGGTCAGATTAGGCATAATAACCCCACGGCCAAAACCGCGAGCAGCAGCAGGTACAGTGGTTTTGAGAGCCTGGTTATCACGCAGATGCAGATGCCAGTCGTCAGGTAGGATGATCGAGATGTTATCCATGAAAGATGGTTCCACTGTTATGGTGTGAATGCTACCGCAAACAGTGGCTGCATAATAGTTTTTGTGGCAAAGAACGGCATACTGAATCAAAATAACATGGGTTTGAGGTGAATTTTAGGTCCCATTGTCGAGAGTTGCTATGCGTATTACTTTGCTAACAAACAGAGATTCACCCAGTCATCTGGCGCTCAGCCAGCTAGTTCGGCAACTTGCCGACCATGAAATATCAATTTTTATCTCTGAAAAGGTGGGCTCGGATTATCTTTTACCGTCTCCATTGATGGCTTTGCAGAGCTTTGAACTAGAGCTATTACAAGACGGAAGACCTAGCTTTGAGCAGTTAGCCGTAAAGGCGGGCGGTTCATTGCAGGGCTTTGTTGATACCGACAATAAGGTTAATGGTAGTGCAGGTCTCGAGCGTATTAAAGCCACCCGGCCAGATTTAATCATCTCGGTGCGATTTGGTTTGATTATAGGGCAGGATATTATTGATATCCCTCGGTATGGTGTGATTAATTTACATTCTGGGGTTTTACCTAGCTATCGTGGGGTGATGGCAACTTTAAGGGCTATGCTCAATGGTGATAGCGATATAGGTTCGACCCTGCATTTTATTCAAGACTCAGGTATTGATACAGGAGATATTATCTCTGTTGCGACTCTTCCTCTAGAGAGGCAATCATCGTACTTACTTAACGTACTTTCGCTCTACAGTGGCGGAGTGAAGCAGATCATGGATGCAGTTAAGACTCTTTCAGAATCAAATACACTGCAGTCTCATTCGCAGCAGGGAATCCCTCGCTACTTTACTTTCCCTACGACGGCCGAGTTAAACCATTTTTCCACCCAGGGTTATATGCTTTTTGACCCTCAAGAACGAACAGCGATTACTCGCCTGTATGCTTTAAATTAGACAAACAGTGAATCCCTCACTCGGTTCAGGTAAAATTCGCGGCTAATTCAAAAGTTAAGGGTTTATACAGTGTCATCAGTTAATAAAGTTGTTCTCGCTTATTCAGGAGGTTTAGATACCTCGGTTATCGTTAAGTGGCTTCAAGAAGAGTACCAATGCGAAGTAGTCACCTTTACCGCCGACATTGGTCAGGGTGAAGAAGTAGAACCTGCTCGGGCAAAAGCTGAAGCTCTTGGGGTTAAAGAAATTTATATCGATGATCTTCGTGAAGAGTACGCGCGCGATTTTGTATTCCCTATGTTTAGAGCCAATGCTATCTATGAAGGCGAGTACCTGCTTGGCACCTCTATTGCTCGTCCATTGATTGCCAAGAGATTGATCGAAATTGCCAATGAAACCGGCGCCGAAGCTATTTCACACGGCGCCACAGGCAAAGGTAATGATCAGGTTCGCTTCGAATTGGGCGCTTATGCATTGAAGCCCGGCATCACCGTGATTGCACCTTGGCGTGAATGGGATCTTAATTCCCGCGACAAGCTTATGGAATACTGTGAAACCCACAACATTCCAGTGGAAATGAAGCGTGGTAAAAAGTCACCTTTTTCTATGGACGCCAATTTACTGCATATTTCTTATGAGGGCGGTAATCTTGAAGACCCTTGGTCCGAAGCCGAAGATGATATGTGGCGTTGGACAGTGTCTCCTGAGCAAGCACCAGATAAGCCGACCTACATGACGATCACCTATAAAAAGGGCGACATCGTTGCTATTGACGGCAAGCTCATGTCGCCAGCTACGGTCATCGAACATCTGAATGCTGTTGCTGGTGCTAATGGTATCGGTCGTTTAGATATTGTTGAGAATCGATATGTAGGTATGAAGTCTCGTGGATGTTACGAAACGCCGGCGGGCACTGTGATGATGAAAACTCACCGAGCCATCGAGTCGCTGACCTTGGATCGTGAAGTGGTGCATCTTAAAGATGAATTAATGCCCCGCTATGCGAAGCTTATTTATAACGGCTACTGGTGGGCTCCGGAGCGAGTGATGCTGCAGACTGCGATTGATCAAAGTCAGGATGTAGTCAATGGTGATGTGCGAATTAAGCTTTATAAGGGTAATGTAAGTGTGGTGGGCAGACAGTCTAATGACAGCTTGTTTGACGCCAATATAGCGACTTTTGATGATGATGGTGGCGCTTACAATCAAGCTGATGCTGAAGGCTTCATTAAACTTAATGCGTTGCGGATGCGTATCGCTGCTAATGCTGGGCGAAAATTTTAAGCTTTACTGTGCAATTGTAAACAGAGCGGCAAGTAAAATGAACGCTGTTATGGCAATAGACTTTGGATTAATGGACTAGAGGATGGATCAATGCCGCTTAGTATTGCTGATGTTAGGGACGCACATGGCCGTATCAAGCCTTATATCCACCGCACGCCGATGCTGCAGAGCTCGCAACTAAATGCACATCTAGACTGCGAGCTACTTTTTAAAGCTGACAACATGCAAAAAGTGGGTGCCTTCAAGGCACGCGGCGCCTGTAATGCAGTTTTTTCGATGGAAGAGGACAGTCTCAGTAAAGGGGTTGTCACTCACTCCTCTGGTAACCATGGCGCCGCCTTGGCATGGGCCGCAGCGATGCGCAAAACATCCTGCACTGTCGTCATGCCAAATAATGCACCCCAAGCTAAAAAAGATGCGGTGATTAGTTATGGTGCGACTGTGGTGTACTGCGAACCAACTATGATTGCCCGAGAAGGGGCAGTCGCTAGTCTGATGCAGCAATTTGGCGCGAGCTTAGTCCACCCTTATGACGATGATCGAATTATTGCGGGTCAGGGTACCGCAGCGCTGGAAACCTTGGAACAGATCGAGCAACCTATCGACATTCTTATGGCGCCAGTGGGAGGAGGGGGTTTACTCGGTGGCTGTGCGTTGGTGGTTAAGCAATCTTTAGGGATTGATGCGACTCAGGTTATCGGAGCTGAACCTGAGATGGCTAATGATGCTTGGCAGGGCTACAAATCTGGTGTCAGAGTCACTAATTTCGTACCTAATACCATTGCTGATGGTTTACGTGCCAACCTTGGGGTGCGTAATTTTGAGATCATAACCGAGCATGTTGATGATATTGTACTGACCTCAGAAGCGCGTATCGTAGAGGCGATGAAACTTATTTGGACCAGATTGAAAATCATCGTGGAGCCCTCGGCGGCTGTTCCTTTAGCTGCTATTATGGATCAGCCAAACCTGTATAGAGGTAAGCGTATTGCGATTATCTTGACTGGCGGTAATCTTGATCTAGACGCCTTACCTTGGTGATCTTTCATTCCTTGCTTAGACGAAGATTCTAACGATGTCCTACCGATATTTCAGAGTAAGTACAGAGTGTCAAAACCCAACCCTAACATGGGTTATTAACAATGAAGTTTTACAAGGAGAGAGAGTATGTTTAGCCACATTATGATCGGTGCTAATGACATCGACGAATCAAAAGCATTTTACGACGCTATTTTGGGCGTTATTGGCTATAAACCTGGGTTTATGGACCCTAAAGGTCGTTGTTTTTATGCATCAGATTCTGACGTGTTTTGTTTAAGTATACCTATTAATGGCGAGCCAGCCTGCAATGGTAATGGCAGTACAATAGGGTTTACAGTTGAAAGCCCAGAAGCTGGCGATGCGTGGCATGCAGCTGGAATTGCCAACGGCGGAATTGATTGTGAAGAGCCTCCGGGCGTCCGCGAAGGAGACAAGATGTATTTGGCTTATCTGCGCGACCCTGCAGGGAACAAGATTTGTGCCCTCTGTCATATGGTCTAGGGGTTAAATGACGACTATATTAAGGCGGTAGTAACAGTTATCTTGGTCTGCTCCAATCGTGGATCAGACCAAGATTGATCACCCAGTAGTTTTTCAAGAGCAGTTAAAATCACTATGAGTAAAGATAGTCAGCCACGCTTTCATCTCGCCTTTCCTGTTACTGACCTTGAGGCGGCGCGGAGATTTTACTGTGAGGTTCTAGGTTGCTCCACAGGCCGTGAGTCAGATCGTTGGATTGACTTTGACTTCTTTGGCCACCAACTTGTGGCCCATCTAGTTGAACCAGCAGATCATCCCTCTGCAGTCACTAATGCAGTAGACGGTCACGCGGTGCCGGCGTCTCATTTTGGTGTGATTTTAGAGTGGTCCCAGCATCAGACTTTTGTTGCTCGGCTAGAAGCTGCAGATACTAAATTTGTGATTAAACCATATCTGCGCTTTGAAGGGCGCAAAGGCGAGCAAGTGACCCTCTTTGTTCATGACCCAAGCAACAACTATCTAGAATTCAAAGCCTTTCGAGACATTGACATGCTATTTAATAAGGACATCAATAATTATTAACTAATATGACCCGTAGTGCGTACTCGCTTTGCTCCTTTAATAGGTTTATCTCGGGACTCATCAGCGCGGGTTCTAAGTACATTGTCGATAATATTTTTGAGTGCGATTAACAGCCCTGTAACTAAGAATGCACCGGGTGGCAGGACGATAATCAGAAAGCTGTAATTTGGGCCAAAGGGTTGGATCAGCCAGTTGGCGGCAATAGGTCCAAACAACAGATGCATATCCAAAAACAAAGTACCTTGACCGAGCAATTCTCTAATCGCACCTAGTGCCACTAACACTAATAAAAACCCCATTCCCATCATAAAGCCATCGAGGGCTGCAAGACTCACGTTATTTTTGCTGGCGAAGGCTTCTGCGCGGCCCAAAATAGCGCAGTTGGTTACAATGAGAGGTACAAAGATACCCAGTATTTGATACAGATCATAAGTGTAAGCTTTCATTAGTAATTCAGCGCAGGTGACAAAGGTGGCAATAATAATCACGAATACAGGCAATCGAACGGCGTCATTAACGTGATTGCGGATTAAAGACACGATAGTGTTGGAGCCAATAAGCACCATCATTGTTGCCAAGCCTAAGCCTAGTGCATTAGCCATTGTCGAACTGACAGCCAAAAGAGGGCATAGGCCTAACAGTTGAACTAGTGCTGGGTTGTTATGCCACAGACCATTTTCGGTGACTTCCCTTGCGGTTGTATCGCTCATTTTTCCACCTGCCCAGTACTGATTGTGTCTTTTGTCGGCGGTTGGTTAAACAGCCTGTCATTGTCTTGATTAAAATAATCTAGAGTTGCCACAATCTGATTAATTACTGCCCTGGGTGTAATAGTAGCCCCGGTAAACTGGTCGAATTGACCCCCGTCTTTTTTAACAGTCCATCCAGAGGGTGTTGTATTGGATAGAGACTTACCATTAAAAGCGAGAATCCAATCGTTCTTTTTAAGATCAATTTTATCACCTAGGCCAGGTGTTTCCTTGTGCTGTACTACGCGCACACCGGCAATAGTACCTTCGCTGTTAACCCCAACAATCATGGCAATATCACCACTGTAACCATCAGCAGTTACAGAGGGAATAATTGCAGCGATGGATTCACCGTTATAGCGTGCAATATGGATATTACCGCCTTTATTAAGGCCCAAGATTGGCCAGAAAGCTTCTGGTACAGGTTGGGTGTCTAATAGTAGGTCATTGTTATGACGTTCTGGTGGGACTATTTCTAGCAGTGCCCGCTGGGCAGCTAGACGTTCGGCATAGTCGATCTTATCGCGGGTAAGGTTGTCGACAGAAGACAGTACCATAGCAGTGATCAGAGCAAAGAGGGCCAAGGCGATACTATTAGAGCGAATCGACTTAATGATCATTCATCCTCTCCTTTGTCAGTGGCCTTGCGCCGGGCAGTGTGACCATAGGTGCGTGGCAATGTGTAGTTGTCGATAAAGGGCGCGGCAAAGTTGCCCAGCAGCACCGCAAAGGCTACGGCATCTGGATAATTACCCCAAGCGCGGATAACGTAAACCAAGAGTCCTATAAGGCTGCCGTAAATAAACCGGCCGCGATTACTTACCGCTGAAGAAACGGGATCGGTTAGGATAAAGAATGCACCCATCATCGATGCGCCACTAAATAGGTGCATAACTGGCGAGCCGGGACTGGCTGAGCTACCACTATCCCAGAATAAGATCGACATTAATGCTAGGGTACCGAGCATTGCAAGGGGAGCATGCCATGTGAAAATACGGGTTTTAAGTAAGATTATGCCGCCGATTAAAAATCCAACGTTGACCCATTCCCACCCAACACCCGCAAAGCTTGCTTGGTTAAATAGAGCTTCATCATGATAAATTTGGTCCACCACTAGCCCACTACTGTGTTTGAACACATCAAGCGGCGTTGCGCCGGTGATGCCATCGATCGGGGTGTTACCAGCAAACACGATGCTAAGTGATTCCCATAGCCCTGGATGCTGGACTCCTTCAGGTAAAAGAGATATCGGCGTAACCCAGGTGGTCATTTCAATAGGAAAACTAATGAGTAGTACTACATAGCCAACCATTGCCGGATTGAAAGGGTTGTGACCAATCCCACCATAGAGCTGCTTGGCGACCACAATGGCAAATAGAGACCCCACAACCACCACCCACCATGACGCCAGAGGCGGCAGAGCTAAGGCAAGCAGAACAGCAGTTACGGCGGCACTGTAGTCTTTTAAATAAAATGCAATGGGCCTGTTTCTCAGCGCAAGCATCGCTGCTTCAGCTACTAGCGAGGTCATTACTGCGATGATTAAATTGATAAAGGTGCCCCAGCCAAATTGATAACTCAGCGCTATGAATCCAGGCAAGGTAGAGAGTAGTACAAGTTGCATGACCCAACTTGTGCTTTGAGGGTTGTGCCCGTGAGGTGAGCTTATTTGTTTAAATGCCATTAGTCGGTTAACTCCCTTAGCCGATGTTGTGCCTGGTCGACTTTTTGTCTCGCGCTTTCGACACTTGCACTGCATATGGTTTGCTGTTTTGTGCTGCCATTTATGGTGGCTTCTATTAATCGTTTTTCGGCCTCTTGCAGTCTAGACTGTGCCGCCAATAAAGCGCGCTCCAACTTGGCTTTTTGTTGATCAGGGGATGCTTTTTTGGTGATGGCTCGTTGCTGCGCGGCGGCAATAATATCGGCTGCAGAGGATCCAGGTTGTGATGTACTGCTAGCCGCTCGTGCTTGTTCGGTCACCAGTCGACGCGCTTCACGCTTAGCTTGCCTTTGCTTATCAGCTTGCTCTAGACGCAGTTTACGAAATTCAAAACGCTGTCTGGCATTGTCGGCGTCAATTTTATCGATATTGGCTTTGCGAATTTCTCCTTTACTGCTTCTGTAGTGCTGAACCAGAGGAATATTACTTGGACACACGTAGGAGCAGGCACCACATTCGATACAGTCGAACAGATTATGTGCCTCTAAACGCTCTTGGTCTTTAGCCTGTGCATACCAGAACAATTGCTGTGGTAACAGTGAAACTGGACAGGCTTCAGCGCACAGGCCACAACGTATACAGGCTTGAGCAGGTGTATCGACAGGAATTTCAGAATGACTTGGTGCCAGTATACAGTTGGTTGTTTTAACCACGGGAACATCGGTAGAGGTTAAGCTAAAGCCCATCATAGGGCCGCCCATAATTAGGCGACTACAATTGTTTTCATCAAACTCATTGTGCGTCAGAAGATGGCTGATTGGCGTTCCAATAAGAACCTCATAGTTACGGTTAACGCCGCAGGCTTCGCCAGTGACGGTGGTAATTCGTGAAATGAGTGGCTCGCCATCAACAATAGCTCGTTTGATGGCTATAAGCGTTCCGATGTTTAAACAGACCATACCTAGATCGATCGGCAAACCACCACTAGGAACTTCACGGCCGGTAAGTATATAAATTAATTGTTTTTCACCTCCAGAGGGGTACTTAGTCGGAAAGGGTACTATTTTAATAGAACTCTCTTGGACATATGATCGTAGCGCCTTAATAGCCTGTGGCTTGTTATCTTCGATGCCAATCACAACCCTCTTTGGGCCGTTCAAAATATGGCAGACGACCTCTATCCCTTGAATCAGATCTTGGGTTTTCCCGCGCATAGCGGCGTCGTCGGCGGTTATATAGGGCTCACATTCTGTCGCATTAATAATCAGGGTGTCGACGGTTTTGTCATTACTAGGGCTTAGTTTGATGGCCGCTGGAAAACCTGCTCCGCCCATCCCGGCGATGCCGGCATCGGTAATTATCTGTAATAAATCTAGGGGGCCACATCGTCGGAAATCTGCAATGCCGGTGCGCTCGATCCATTGGTCTTTACCATCGCTAGCGATGGTGACACAGAGGGCGTTTAAGCCTGACGGGTGTGCGACTGGGTGATCATCGATAGCAATCACCGTCCCTGAGGTCGACGCATGTACTGGCAAATTATCCGAATGGATCGCTGTTGTTAATTTCTGACCTTTGAGTACAGTCTGCCCAATGGTAACATCAACTGTTTCTGGAGAGCCTATATGTTGATGCAGCGGGATCACTAGAGTACCCGGGATGGGCAAGTGGCCAATACTCTGAGTCATTGACTGTAATTTATTTTCTGGCGGGTGAACGCCGCCGGGAGTCTCCCAAGTGCGACTCATGCGGCATCCTCTTGAGATGACATTTTGCTGGTTGCTATAAGGTCAATAGTCGCGGGAGGGGTCGGCCAGTGCCATTGCACAATACCTTGGACAACTGGCAGCATATCGATGCAGTCTACCGGGCATGGTTCGACGCAGAGGTCGCACCCGGTGCATTCCGACACGATAACAGTATGCATGAGTTTGGCTGCGCCCAATATGGCATCTACAGGGCAGGCTTGAATGCATTTAGTGCAACCGATACATTCGTCTTCTCGGATGTAGGCGATGGTTTTGATTTCTTCCTCTTCACCGTGTTCTTCGTCTAATGCTGGGGCTGGTACATCAAGCAGGTTAGCAATAGCGTTAATGGTGTTTTGGCCTCCCGGGGGGCACTTGTTGATCGCATCCCCATCGGCAATAGATTGCGCGTACGGGCGGCAGCCGGGAAATCCACATTGACCACATTGGGTTTGTGGTAGCAGGTTATCAATTTGCTCAACAATCGGATCACCATGTACTTTGAATTTTTCAGCAGCGAACCCCAGCAGGCCTCCAAAAATAACCCCTAGACTCACTAGAGCAATGAGGGCGGCAAGCATTGGATGTTGCGCTATGGTATCAATCATTCACACTAACCCACTAAATCCCATGAACGCCAATGACATTAAACCGGCGGTTATCATGGCGATGGCGGCCCCTTCAAAAGGTTGTGGGATGTCAGCAGCGGCCAAACGTTCGCGCATTGCAGAGAATAAGATTAATACCAGTGAAAAACCGGCTCCGGCACCAAAGCCATATAGCGACGATTGCATGAAGTTAAGGTCTTTACTGGCATTTTGTAGTGCCACGCCGAGTACCGCACAATTGGTGGTTATTAGAGGCAAGAAGACACCTAATACTCGATACAGCAGTGGACTGGTTTTTTCGATAAACATCTTGGTAAATTGAACCACTGCCGCGATAACTAAAATAAACGCAATAGTGCGAAGGTAAATGAGCCCTAGGGGCATTAATACGAGCTCATTAACGATATAACTTGCCATGGCGGTAAGGGTTAATACAAAGGTTGTAGCCGCTGACATACCAATAGCCGACTCGAGTTTTTTTGACACGCCCATAAAAGGACAGAGCCCAAGGAACTGAACGAGTACATAATTATTGATCAGAATAGAGCTGACCAGGATGACGGCGAATTCTTGCATGTGCTTAGTATAATAGATGTGGTGGATGACTAGTATGGTGTAATCTGGCGGTTCTATTCAACAACTAAAATGTATCTACCAATCGCTTTTTTACTATCATGATAACCCCATAATTTGGTCGCCAAATAAATACTAGCGACCCACCATAGGTGTCATCATTAGGTCACTCTTTGGCCTGGTTGAGCACCGCTATCAGGCGCTAACAGATAAATTCCCTGCTTGTCTGCTGCTGCTAGAACCATGCCTTCGGATATACCAAAACGCATTTTTCGTGGCGCTAAGTTAGCCACCATTACCGTAAGTCTGCCTTCTAGATTTGCTGGGTCGTAGGATGATTTAATCCCTGAGAATACTTGGCGCATTTCACCACCAATATCGAGATTAAGTTGGAGTAACTTGTCTGCTCCTTCGACATGGCTCGCACTCACAATTCGAGCGACACGTAGATCAACCTTAATGAAGTCATCAAAGCTAATTTCATCGGCTAGGGGCTCATCTGCTAAGACACCACTGATGGGTTTCGCGGCTTCCTTAGCAAGATCTTCTTTACTGGCTTCAACCATGGCATCAACCCTCTCTTTTTCGATTCGCTGCATAAGCGGCTTAAACTGATTAATCTTATGTTCAACTAACGGATGCTTCACGCTATCCCACGTTAAGGCGCCATTTAAGAATGACTCGCCCGCTTCAGCCATTGCAGGAAGTACGGGTTTCAGATAGGTTAACAATACGCGGAACAGGTTAATGCCCAGGGAGCAAATATCCTGAACACCTTGTTGCTGTGATTCATCTTTGTTGAGTTTCCATGGCTCTTTGAGGGCGATATATTCATTCGCCGCATCCGCTTGTGCCATAATTTCTCGAATAGCCTTGCCGTAATCTCGATTTTCATAGTGGTTGGCAATTGTATCGGCAGCGCCACTGACCTGTGCCCATAGTTCAGGGTTATCAATGGTCGATGAAAGTATCCCATCGTTGCCATTGGTAATAAACTTGGCACAGCGACTGGCGATATTGACAACCTTGCCGACTAAGTCACTGTTTACTTTTTGTATAAAGTCTTCCAAATTGAGATCAACATCTTCAATCGAGCCAGATAATTTAGAGGCATAGTAGTAACGGAGATATTCAGGGTGCAGATGATCTAGATAGCAACGCGCATTGATAAAGGTGCCTCGAGACTTAGACATCTTTTTACCATTGACAGTAACAAAACCATGCACACAAATTTTAGTCGGTGTGCGATATTCGGCGCTTTTTAGCATCGCGGGCCAAAACAGGGCGTGGAAATTAACGATGTCTTTGCCGATAAAATGATATAGCTCGGTTGGGCTATTTTTTTTCCAAAAATGATCAAAATCTAACCCATCTCGATCACAGAGGTTTTTGAAACTCGCCATGTAGCCAATAGGCGCATCTAGCCAGACATAAAAGTACTTGCCGGGAGCATCAGGAATTTCAAAGCCAAAATAGGGTGCATCGCGGCTGATATCCCATTCTTGTAAGCCGCTATCTAGCCATTCACTAAGCTTGTTAGCGACTTCTTTTTGCACCGTACTGCTGCTGATCCATTCTTTTAAGAATGCTGTAAATTCAGGTAATTTAAAGAAGTAGTGCACAGACTCTTTTTCGACAGGCGTGGCACCCGAAATAACAGATATTGGATTAATAAGATCGACCGGCGAGTAGGTGGCACCGCAGGCTTCACAGTTATCGCCATATTGATCATCGGCTTTACATTTGGGGCAGGTGCCTTTGACGTAGCGATCCGCGAGAAAAATATTTTTCTTTGGATCAAACGCTTGAGTAATGGACCGCTGCGCAATATGGCCATTTGCCTTCAGTTGATTGTAAATTAGCTCAGAAAATTCGCGGTTTTCATCAGAGTGTGTGGAGTGATAGTTATCAACACCAATCAAAAAATCTGTAAAATCTGCTTCATGGATAGCACGCATGTCTGCAATATGTTCTTCGGCGCTAATACCTTTCTCGTCCGCTTTTAACATAATTGCAGTGCCGTGAGCATCATCTGCGGAAACGTAGTAACATTCGTGGCCGCGCATCTTTTGAAAGCGCACCCAGACATCGGTTTGGGTGTACTCTAAGATATGGCCCAGATGCAAAGCGGCATTAGCATAAGGCAAGGCGTTGGTAACCAGAATTTGACGTTTTGACGGCATGTTAGAAATCTTTTTCGGCAGCTTGAAAGAGATGCGAGTATAGCGATTTTATATCAACTTTTCATGGGCTATTGAGCGAAATAGCGGCGTTAAGTTGTCGTAGTAATTAAATAGAGTATAGGTTGGGGTGTTTTAGTGTTAAGTCAGGTGAAAAATATTATTGCAGTTGCATCAGGCAAAGGCGGAGTAGGAAAGTCAACAACGGCGGTTAACTTGGCGTTGGCATTGCATCAGGAAGGCTATCGAGTAGGGCTTTTAGATGCAGATATCTATGGCCCAAGTATCGGTATGATGCTTGGTATCGAAGAAAATACTCGCCCTGAAGCAGTAGATGAAAAATACCTTAAGCCCATTGAGGCTCATGGCGTTGCTACTATGTCTATGGCCTATTTGGTAACAGATAAGACGCCGATGGCATGGCGTGGTCCTATGGCAGCTGGCGCGTTACAACAATTATTACAGCAAACCCAGTGGGGTGAGCTCGATATACTGGTGGTGGATATGCCTCCTGGTACTGGTGACATTCAGCTTACGTTGTCGCAAAAGGTACAGGTAGCGGGAGCGGTTATTGTCACGACTCCCCAGGATATTGCCTTGCTTGATGCCCAAAAAGGTATTGAGATGTTCCTTAAAGTGAAAATACCCGTGTTAGGCATTGTAGAGAATATGGCAGTCCATGTTTGCACTGAGTGTGGTCATGCGGAGCATGTTTTCGGCGATGGTGGGGGTCAAAGAGTGGCAGCTGATTACGGTACTACATTATTGGGCAGTCTTCCTTTAGACCTTTCGATTAGGCAACAGGGCGATAAAGGGCAGCCTTTGGCGGTGGCTTTTCCGGATCAACTTATTGCACAACAGTATCGGAATATCGCCCGGTCTGTGATGGCAGCCCTAGACTTAATGCATGTCGATAGTGGTCCAGACATAGAGTTTGAGTAATAGGGCCTAATCCCGCGGTGTCGGGTCTTGCTGAAAAGCTGTAAATGCGTATCATACCGTTGGCGTTTTTAAGTCGACTTTTAACGAGCGTTTTGCGCGTAATAATCTAACTAAGAGAAGTTAATTCATGAGCATTAAATCAGACAATTGGATACGTCGTATGGCCGAGCAACATAAAATGATCGAGCCCTATGAAGCAGAGCAGGTTCGCTATGATGGAGAGGAAAGAGTTATCTCTTATGGTGTTTCTAGTTATGGATACGATGTCCGTTGCGCTAATGAGTTTAAAATATTTACCAATATTCATTCAAAGACCGTGGACCCCAAGAATTTTGATGATGACTCCTTTGTTAATGTCAGCGGAGATTATTGCATCATTCCACCTAACTCTTTTGCGTTAGCAAGAACGGTCGAATATTTTAGAATTCCACGTTCGGTCTTGACTATCTGTTTAGGCAAATCGACCTATGCCCGATGTGGCATTATTGTCAATGTGACACCGCTTGAGCCAGAATGGGAAGGGCATGTGACACTCGAGTTTTCTAACACCACTAACCTTCCGGCAAAGATTTATGCCAATGAAGGTGTTGCCCAAATGTTGTTTTTTGAATCTGATGAAGTTTGTGCCACATCCTATGCGGATAGAGGCGGTAAATATCAGGGGCAAACTGGCGTGACTCTGCCTAAGGCTTAATTTAAGGCGATCTTTAAGCGTAGATATGACTATTGATTTCCGTTTGGATTAAGCAAAGCGTTCTTCAATAAGAGCGCCTGCTGTTGCAATCTTTGTGTATTTTCAGGGCCCGTGCGTATGAGCTGTTTTTGCAGTGGTGTTAAAGATTCTAGCGACATGTCGGCATATTTATAGGCTACAGAATCGCGAGTGAGGCTAATAGGCTCGACTATAATGGGCGTATTTAGAACCTGATCTATCGCGGTTAACAATATTCCATCCATCTGACGGGGCTTATACCCCATCTCACGAAATGCGCTTTCTAGCAAAGGACGCGCAAAGTGGAACATTTGCGCCATTGAGTTCATGTTTAGCGATGCGAGCACTGCAACCGTAGTGTTATATCGCTCATAGTTACCGGCATTCAGCCAAATCACATCGCCCTCGTTATGAGTTGCAAAGCTACTTTGGGGAGAACTTAACGGGAAAATCTTACCCAGTATTATGCCTCTAGAGAGGCCGTCGAGATAACTAGCAGTTCGGCGAACAAGGTCATCGGTCGCCAGCCAGCTATTTATTTCAGCCTTGTTACTCATTAATACAATGCGTTCTCGTACGAACTCATCACTCGTGTCCAACGTTGGTAACGGTGTTTTTACAGGCTCTGACGATGTCTTGGATGCTACGTCGACTCCATCTGGCTGATTAAGCACTTTTGGGATGGTGGCTTCTGGAACTATCGCAGGAGCTATGACAACATCGACGACTTGTTCAGGTATTGAGAGAAGTTCAGAGTCATTAGGTAGGTCTTTTTGAGCTTGGTAGAGTACACCCCCAACGATAATGAGCGATGCGAGAGTACCGAGAGTGAGGATAGATTTACTCTTATTGGTTGCGTCTCGTTTAGTCATGACTTTTTCTCTTCAGCAGGTTGTAACGGTAAGATATCACGTTCATTTACCCGACCTTGAATAATCTTTAGTTGATGACTGTCACCCTTCTCAGTATGGCTTAATTCTACCAGCAAGAAATCCCAGTCAGTCGCCAGCCAAATAACTGTTTCACGAGTGTTATTATTGCTCACTCTACGAATCTTCGTGGTATTCAGTGGGCCAATCGCAGTAGTTAGGATCTCTGATGCTACCACTTCATAATCATACTGCTTGCGCTTACCACGGATCAAGACAGGATAAGAAAAGACCTTTTTCCCTGCTTGTAGGTCACGTCGCAATTGTAACTTATGAGTAACGACGTCAAGGGTCCCCAGCTCTAGATCAATGATCTGAGCCTCATCATTCTTAGTGTATTTAAGTTGTTTATTAGGCCAGTCAAAGACTTGCTTCTCAACGCGAGATGTACCGACTAGTGAACGCTTGTAGCTGTATTGATAAGGAATAATTTTTTGTTGATTGTCAATTACAAATTTAGCGCTTTCTTTGATTCTTCCAAGGATACTTTTAGCGTCCAAAATTTCTATATAAGAACCATCCTCTAATTGCTGAAGTTGGTGGTGGGCCTTGATGGCTAGCCCATTGTAATTGGCCCTATATTGCGCGCTATAGATGGCTATTTCGTTATTGGTTGTTGATGCTACGGTCAATGCAGGACTTAGCAGAGAAACTATTGCGGAAATTATTATGAATCCGATGACTCGAGTAAATCTCTCCAGCATTGCTGATCTATTCATTTATACCTACATAAGTGTTTAAGCAAGTTGATTAGGCTTTAGAGCAACAAAAACGATTAGCGTTCATTATTAACATCAAATAATATTCCGTTTTTTCCAATCAACACGCCATCCAAGAAGGCTTTGCCATTTTGCGACGTTAAACGACCGTCACAAAACCATTGGGCCGCCGCTGGGTATATTTTATGCTCCATTGTTAAGACCCGCGCGGCTAAATCCTGAGGGTCATCGGCCGGACTAATGGCAACTTCAGCCTGAAGCACTGGAGGTCCGCCATCTAGTTCTGGAGTCACAAAGTGCACGGTAGCGCCAGCTTTTGAATCACCCGCATCTATTGCCCGCTGATGTGTATCTAGACCTTGGTAGGCGGGTAACAGTGAGGGATGTATATTGAGTAGTTTACCATCAAACTGATTAATAAAGTCAGGGGTTAGAATCCTCATGAAACCAGCCAAAATGACTAGATCAGGCGAGAAGTTTTGGATGGCCTCTGAAAGATGTTGATCAAATTCCTGCCTCGAACTAAAGTCACGATGATCAATGACAAGTGTTGGAATATTGGCTGCAGTAGCCCGATCTAATCCTTTAACGCTAGGCTTATTGCTAATCACTGCAGTGATCTGAGCTTTTATCTCATTATTATGGCATGCGTCAATGAGTGACTGCAGATTAGAGCCGCTACCAGAAATAAGGACGACTATACGAGAAGTTGGCTTTTGGCCAGTACTCATAGAGCTAGTCCTAATAGTTGAACCTGATGGTCCCCAGCTTTCATCTCATCAATAGATCCGAGGATAAAGGCAGTTTCACCACTATCAGCCAAAATAGTCAATGCAGTCTGTGCGCTTGAGGAGGGCACACAGATCACCATGCCGACACCGCAATTAAGGGTGCGATGCATTTCATATTCGTCAATATTGCCATCTTTCTGTAACCAATCGAAAACAGATGGCCGTACCCATGAGTTGGTATCAATGATTGCTTTAGAGTTTTCTGGCAGTACACGCGGAATATTTTCTAGTAAACCACCACCTGTAATATGGGCGAGGGCGTTTACAGGAGATTGTGCAATCAGACCTAGTAGGGACTTTACATAGATCTTTGTAGGAGCCATTAGTAAATCAATGAGCGGGATCCCATCAAGCTTTGTGGTCGCGGGGTCTGTGTTAGTAACCTCAAGTACTTTGCGTATCAGAGAATAGCCATTGGAATGGGGGCCGCTAGACGTCAAGCCAATTAATGTATCACCTACTGCAACTTGGCTGCCATCGATGAGTTTGGACTTTTCAGCAATACCGACACAAAAGCCAGCAAGGTCATAGTCTTTGTCTTCATACATCCCAGGCATTTCAGCAGTTTCACCGCCAATTAAAGAGCAGCCCGAAAGTTCACATCCGTCAGCTATACCATTAACAACAGCTGCCGCAGTGTCTATGTCGAGTTTTCCTGTCGCGTAATAGTCTAGGAAAAAGAGAGGTTCTGCGCCACACACAATAAGGTCGTTAACGCACATGGCTACCAGATCAATACCAACAGTGTCATGCTTGTTATGATCCAGTGCGAGCCGAAGTTTGGTACCTACACCGTCAGTGCCAGACACCAATACGGGTTCTTTGTATCCTGTGGGTAGTTCGAAAAGTGCGCCAAAACCACCCAGGCCGGCCATTACTTCAGGGCGGCGAGTACGTTTTGCGGCACCTTTAATTTTTTCGATCAGGGCGTTACCTGCATCAATATCGACACCAGCATCTTTGTAGCTCAAAGATTGATTTTTTTCGGACATGGGTGGGTTCCTTTGGAAAACCGGTATTTTAGCGCGGCTGTTAGGCGGGCGCTATTTTTTAATTAATCTTATTTTACTCTGCGTATTTCTTCGTAGAGGAGTCTAATCTTGATTAACCACTGGTACAATGTCAGACATTAGGTTGGAGTAAATATGTTGCGGCGTCTTTTGATTCTAGTATTGTTCTTTGTTAGCCCTTATTGTGCGGCTGAAGAGGTTAATGATTTATATAGCGCCATGGTGCCTATAGCAGATCAAAGCTCTTCTGCACGCGAGCAGGGGGTGCTAGATGCCTTACAAAATGTGCTAATAAAATTAACGGGCAATAGTCAAACCTTTCAATCAACTCGCCTCGCTCCATTTTTGAGTAATGCTAATGGTTACGTCGACGCATTGAGCTTTGAGGACTTGCCCCTTGACTTAAACGCAAAGGATTATCTGTCTGATAGTCCTGGTTTTGGCTTGAGAGTTAAATTTTCGCGCTCGGCAATAGATCTATTGATCCGACAGGCACAATTACCGATCTTACCCTCTAATCGGCCCAAGTTTCTAGTTTGGATTATCCGTGATGACCCAACTGCAGGTCGCGGATTTATCGGAGAAGACGTAGCGGCAGAGAGCACTATAGATTCTGTCGACGCAGTTTTTTTGACGCGTTTTGACCGCGCGATGCGATCCCGTGGGATTCCTTATATACTCCCTACTTTTGACTTAGAGGATCAATTAGTCTTACCGATAGAGCAAGCTTGGAATCTAAAAGCTGACGACCTTGCGCTGGCTTCCCAGCGCTACCAAACAGACGGCTGGATTGCTTTACGATTTTATCGTACATCCACTGGGGAGGTTCGTGGTTCATGGTTATATCAGGCAGGGGGACGTCGACAGTTAAACGATTTTCGCTCTGAAGGAGACGAGCACTTTCTAGAAATGGCCGTTGATAATTTACTCGACCGTATGACCCGATCTTTTAGTTATATACCTCGATCAGACACCAATAAATTATTGCTAGAAATTTATAATGTTAATTCATACAGCGCTTATCAATCGGTACTTAAGCAACTCAAAAAATTAGAGGTGATAGACTCGGTCGATCTATTTTCTACAAGAGGAAATCAACTTATAATGTCGGTAGAGGCTGAAGGTGGCCAAGAACTACTGAGGAATGCCCTTGTGCGCAGCGGCCGATTTCACGATTGGAATGCTGATATAGAGATAGAAAATCAGCAGCTTACATTCGATTGGATTAAATAATGCAAAATTTTCAGCAACTTAGTTTGCCAGTTGCTTTGGACGACCAGGCAACCTTTGATAACTTTTATGCGCCTAATGGCACACCGCAGCACATGGCAACTTTTGTACTAAAAGATGAAGGCAGGCGTTTCGCCTATTTGTCTGGCGCTAGCGGTGTGGGCTTGTCGCACCTTCTTCAGGCGAGCTGTCAGACCACCGAGCTTGGGCATAATTATGGCGCGATTTATTTGCCCTTGAAGGAATTGTGCGATTACCCCCCGGAACAGGTTTTTGAAGCCCTTGAATTGGCCCCAATAGTCTGTATTGACGACCTGCAGCTGGTTGCGCATCTTGAGGAGTGGCAAGTACCACTTTTCAACTTATTTAATCGATGCCGCGATAGTGGGTGCCGTCTCATCATCTCTGCGCACAGCAGTCCAGATCATTTGGGCTTGAAATTACAGGATTTATTGTCCAGGCTAAAATCCGGTGTATCTCTGCATCTACCAGCCTATAAAGGCGAAGATCAAAGGCGGCTTTTACAGTATCGCGCTAATAGTCGTGGTTTATATGTATCCGATGAAGTGGCTAATTTCTTGCTGAATCGGTTACCTAGAAGCAGTCATGCCATGATACAAGCTTTAGAATTACTGGATAAGGCTTCACTGCGAGAACAACGAAGATTAACACTACCTTTTGTGAAAGTGGTGCTTGATTTATGACTCTGTTGAAAACCCCTCTAATTGGGGGTTTTTCGAAAACCGAGAGCTTGGTGCAGGTTGTCTACAGAGGGCAGTCTTCGCAGTACAAATAAAGTCCTCTAGGATCATTAAGATTATCGATCATTATCAGGGGGCCAAAGATTTTCTTGGCATAACGCTGCAGGCTTTGAGGAATACCCGTTTTAACATTAGAGTTTAAGCCTAAGTTGCGCAGAGATTTGGTGACATTACCATTGATCTCAGTTAATAGAGTTTCCATAGGTGACATCTTTTTGCGTCGGTAGTCAATCTGATAGTCATCCAGGTTTGCGAATGTGGCAGCTATTTCTATAGCATCGTTGAGGTCTCCGAGCTCATCAACCAAACCATTCACTAATGCTTGATTGCCGGTCCAAACTCGGCCTTGAGCAATTTCGTGGACATCATCAGGTGTCGATCCACGGCCGTTAGCGACAAGTTCGAGAAAGCGAGTGTATATATTATCGACACCGGATTGAAAAATAGATTTTGTTTGCAGTGATAAGGGACGATCAATTTCCATCATAGCCGAGATATCAGTGGTACCAACGCCATCTGAATAGACACCTAAATTAGCGAGGGATTGGTCGATAGTTGGGATCACTCCCCAGACACCAATCGAGCCAGTTATACTCGTCGACATAGCCAAGATCCGGTCAGTTTCTGCCGCAATCCAATAACCTCCAGAAGCCGCGACACCACTCATTGAAACGACCACCGGGATGCCTTTCTTGCGAGTAGCATTAATGGAATCGCGAATAATCTCTGAGGCAAAAGCACTGCCACCACCACTATCAATACGCAATACAACGGCTTTTACAGTCTCATCTTCGCGCAAGTCCGTGAAAATATCTGCAAGCGTATCTCCTCCAATACTTCCCTCAGGTTGCTGACCATCCATAATGGTGCCGCTGGCTACGACCAGGGCAATTTGGTTTTCTTTATCAGAAAATTGGCGAGTGTTGAGCCTGATATTTGCGAGGTAACTATCCATGTCAATACTGTCAAATTCGCCCTCTGAGCCAGGAATGCTATCATTTAAGTAGCCTATGATCTCCGAGCGAGTAGCAATGACATCAATTAATCCAATCTCTTTGGCAAGTGCTGCCGAGTCACCACCATTGTCTGCCAGCGCAAGATGGAGATTGTTGGCATAGTCATTAATAGTGCCAGTTTCAAGGTGTCTCAAATCTTCGATCTCTGCAATATAGAACTGCCACAGATCCCCCAGTAAATGCTGTGTTTCATCACGCACCTGCGGGGACATGGTATTGCCCATTAACGGCTCTACTGCGCTTTTGTATTGCCCGGCACGAAAGATATTCATTGTGATTTTCAGGTTGTCGAGGGCCTCTTTAAAATAACTGCGATAAGAGCCAAAGCCAGTTATCATTACTCCGCCAAGCGGATTTAGCATAATTTCATTGGCGTGAGCGGCAAGAAAATATTGTGATTGAGTGAAGTTGTCGCCTATAGCAATAATCGTTTTTTCGGCACCAAAGCGCTTTAGTGCTAAGCCAATTTCTTCCAGTTTACTCAGACTGCCACCGGCCATATAGTCCGTATCAAGAAGCAGGTGTGTAATTCTTTCATCATCAAGTGCCGTGTCTATTGCTTCAACGACATCTCTTACGAGTGTTTCAGAATTTTGCTGATCATCTTGAAAAAGAATCTGATTGAAAGGATCTGTATATGTTTTTTGATCAACAAGGAATCCTTGGGGAGCAAGATAAAGCGCCCCTTTTTCTGGTATGGGCTGTAAGTTATCACCAAACATACCGCCAATAGCAAGGATAAAAAAACCAAAAATTAAAAAACTAAAAACATTCCGAATGGTGGTAAAAATATTACCAAGGATTCTAAAGGCGCGCTTGAAAAGGCCTGGTTTTTTCTCAGTCATCTAAACATCCTTTTAATATTTTATGGGTTATCACAGGTTATGTTTTTGTTTCACACGGGCTGTTACAGACGCTGCACTAAATAATATAACAGTCAACGCTAGCTCTATCATATCTAGAATTAATGGTTCTGGCTTGCTCATCTTGGCGATGGCTATAGCAAAGTATAGCAAGAGCACAAAGCCTAGCCAGATTAGAGTGCGTGTTTCACCCCTGATAATTCCAGGAATGAAGATTATCAGCGGCAGCAGATATAAAAAGTAAATCACGCCAGGCGCTTGTTGCTGCCATAGGTTTACTGTCAACGTAATGAGTAAGATAAAAAAGCTTCCGCGGGTGGTAAGTTGTGCGGTAGATAATATTGATTCAATTTTCAAGATTGGGTGCCTTGTCATTGTTTATTGTTAGGGTCCATAAAAAGTATTTTTTACTTGGCTAATTTTTTTGCCAGGCTAGCAACACGATGACCTTGAGTTCGCGCTATTTGAATTTCAGTTTCACTTAGAGTACCTGCTTCTACATGGCTGGCGCCGTAGGGGGTTCCACCACTCTTAGTGTTCGCTAGTGCAGGCTCAGAATAGGGTACACCGGCAATCACCATGCCGTGATGTAACAAGGGCAGCAGCATGGATAACAAGGTCGATTCTTGTCCACCATGAAGGCTGGATGTTGATGTGAAAGCACCTGCAGGTTTATTGGTCAGCGCGCCGCTCAACCAAAGGCCTGATGTGCCATCAATAAAGTACTTTAGTGGTGCCGCCATATTGCCAAATCGAGTTGGACTACCGATTAGTAACCCGGCGCAATTAGCCAAGTCTTCTTCATTGCAGTAAATGTCGCCCTCATCTGGAATGTCATCTTCCATCGTTTCACAGACTGCTGATACTGGGGGCACAGTGCGAAGCATGGCTTCTACCCCTGCGTTTTCGACACCTATAGCTATCTGCTCTGCTAGCATTTGCACATGACCATGACGACTGTAATAAAGGACCAAGATATAAGGCGTGGCTGTTTCAGTCGGCATTACAGTATCTCCCAGACATTTTCAGGTGGTCGTCCAATCACTGCTCTTTCTTCTGACACTACAATTGGACGCTCGATTAATTTTGGGTATTTAATCATTGCGCTGATTAATTGCGCATCAGTCACTTCTTGCGCACCTAGTTGGTTTTCCTTGAACTCATCTTCTGAACGTCGAATGATCTCTCTAGGAGCCATATTAAGTTTAGCCAACAAGCTAGTCAGTGTTGGCTTGTCGATGGGCGTTTCTAAATACAGAATAATACTCAAGTCGACCTTTTCAGATTGCAAAATTTCTAATGTCTGTCGTGACTTGGAACATCGAGGATTGTGATAAATAGTGATCATTGAATTTCATAGGATTGCGAATTTACACTCATTGTAAGGCCAATCAAGAAAAACCCAAAGACAAGTCCGTAGAGCCTATTGCTGGATACGCTGATTTAGGGCGATTCTTGCTATTTCAAGTAAATCATATCGTGTAAACTATGGGTCTTGATTAGACTGTACTCGAAATTGAGAAGTGGTAAAAAAAGCCTTGGCTACGTAATGCTCCATTTTTCGTTACCGTTAACCTGCTGTCATTATATTGTTAATGAGTGGAAAGAAAATTTTATGTTAAAAAGAATGATGCTGGTGATCTGTTTGCTGTTTGGCTGTTCAAGCGATGCCAGTTATCCTTTGGTTCAAGGTGGTATTCTCAACCTAGCGAACCCTGAAAAATTAATTGTGATTAATTATTGGGCGATTTGGTGCGCACCTTGCCGCAAAGAAATCCCTGAACTAAACGAGTTGGCATCTCATTATGCTGAAACAGTCTCTGTGGTGGGCGTTAATTTTGATGGTTCCCAGGGTCAAGAATTGTTGGGTGAAATAGACAAGTTGGGTATTGAATTTCCTAGTCTGGTTGGAGATCCGCGGACTATTTGGGGCCTTGAGCCGGTAACGATACTTCCGGAGACATTGATTGTTAGTCGTGAGGGTAAGTTACTACATCGATTGATCGGCCCTCAGACGTTAGCTTCTATTGAAGCGCTTATAGAATAGAGACCCCTGATAGGGTATATCAGTAATCGATCGTATTGGTTTAAAGTGCAGTTATGCTGAGTTTTTAAAACAGTTTATGAGAGGTGTTTATGAAAGATTTACGCAAGTTTTATATTAATGGCGAGTGGGTTGATCCAACTCATAGCAATGACCTACAGGTTGAAAATCCAGCCAACGAAGAGATGGTTGCGACGATTTCTCTTGGTGGTGAGACCGATGTTAATTTGGCGGTTGCTGCGGCTAAGCGCGCGTTTGCAAGTTACTCGCAGATCAGTGTCGAGGAGCGGATTGCGCTAATGGAGAAACTCTTGCAAATCTACATGGATCGTTATGACGAGATGTCGGTTGCAATTTCCGTGGAGATGGGCGCACCGATTTCATTCGCTACTGCTGCCCAAGCAGATTGTGGTCGTGGGCATATAAATGCTGCGTTGGAAGCATTGAAGCAATTTGAATTTGAGCGACAAGTGGGTACTACACGAATTGTTAAAGAGCCGATTGGCGTTTGTGGCTTCATTACTCCTTGGAATTGGCCTATTAATCAGATCAGCTGTAAGGTCGCACCAGCTTTAGCGACTGGCTGTACTATGGTTCTTAAACCCAGTGAAATTGCGCCAATATCGGGCTACTTATTTACCGAAATAATGCACCAAGCGGGTTTCCCTGCAGGTGTTTACAACATGGTTAATGGCGACGGCCCTAATGTCGGTGCTGTAATTGCGGGTCATCCTGATGTTGATATGGTTTCTTTTACAGGCTCCACACGAGCTGGAATATTGGTGGCTCAAGCTGCAGCTCCAACGGTCAAAAGAGTGACTCAAGAGCTGGGTGGCAAGTCCCCTAACATCATTTTTGAAGATGCGGATCTGGAGAGTGCAGTCAGTGGAGGTATTATTAATATGATGAGCAATACTGGGCAATCCTGTAATGCGCCTTCGCGAATGTTAGTGCAGTCTTCGGTTTATGATAGGGCTGTTGAGATTGCCAAGCAGGCAGCAGAGAATGTTGCGGTTGACGAGCCTACTAGCCAAGGCTGGCATATAGGGCCATTGTCTAGCCGGGTGCAATTTGAAAAGGTACAGGGCTTAATTGAAAAAGGAATTTCAGAAGGCGCGAAGTTAGTGACTGGAGGTTTAGGCAAGCCAGAGGGGTTTGATGCTGGTTATTTCGTAAAGCCAACGGTGTTTGCCGGGGTGAATAATCAGATGACGATCGCCCAGGAAGAAATATTTGGACCTGTGTTGACTATGATTCCTTTCGATACTGAGGAGCAAGCCATAGAAATCGCTAATGACACACCTTATGGACTGGCGGCCTATTTCAGCACTTCTAGTGAAGAGCGAGCTCGGCGTGTGGCGGGTCAGTTGCGGGCTGGAATGGTAAGTGTAAATAGTGCCTCTCAGGATTATGCCGCGCCATTTGGGGGCTACAAGCAATCAGGTAATGGCAGAGAGTGGGGCGAGTTTGGTTTTGATGATTACCTGGAAATAAAAGGGATCACTAGCTGACAGGACTATTCTGAGCCAGACTGCCATGCGTGATCGGTCGGAGAGGGTTGTTATTGTCAGGTTGTTGGAGTCAGTAAAGACAGTATTTAGGACAACCGCGGCATTATCGACCCGAGTCTTGCTCTTCATTTGCAGTTACTGCATAGATAAGCCCGCCCGCGATAATAATGGCTAATCCAATCAATCCCTCTTGTGGCCGTGAAATTAAAACATAAGTAAGTGTCCACAGAGTGACCGCCAGATAGATCAAAGGAACCACAGGATAGCCAAACGTGCGGTATGCGCCTTCCACATTAAGTTTTTTATAGCGCAGTACAAAAACACCGATCACCGAAAATAACGTATTAATACCTAGCACGAAGCTAGAGAAAATCAGCACCGATTCGAAGGTTGCGCTAACAATAAAGATGATTGCTAGAGCGCTTTGAAACACGATCGCGATAGCAGGTATTCCAGCACCGTTGACAAGACTGAGTTTCTTGAATAGCGTAAAGTCCTCCCCAATGACTTGTAACACACGTGGGCCGGCCATCGTCATAGCACTGACAGTGGAGATAAGAAGCAAAGCTAAAACACCACCCATGATTTTTCCAGAATTGCCGCCAAGAGCATGTTCGGCAGCAATGACCCCGATCTCTAAGTTACCCTCTAATATGTTAATTGGCGCAGAGTTTAAGAAGGTAAAGTTTAGTAGTAAATAAAGAACCATAACGGTGCCGGTTCCGAAAAATAAAACGATGGGCAGGTTACGTTGTGGATTGTCCAGCTCACTGGTGACATAAGTGACCGCATTCCAACCAGTGTAAGCATAATTCACATAGATTAGAGACACAGCGAAAGCTCCGCCAAATAAAAGCGTTTCATCGCCTGCCTGGGGCATCAAATTGATCGCCTGTGGACTTTTTCCCCAGACAAAAAGAATCAGGCAGAACAACAAAATTAAGAGTACTTTTAACACCGTAAATATCTGTTGTACCTTACTGCTGGTGCCATGGGAGAGGCAATGCACAATGGTGAGTAATACAACTAAAGTCACTGCAGACAGGGTATTAGGCAGTTCAGGAAACACCGCTGAAAGATAGGCGCCAAAGGTCATAGCGGCCAAGGCCACCGGCGCGGCAAATCCAACAGTTGCAGAAACCCAGCCCGAAATAAAGCCGGCGCAGGGATGATAGAGCCGACCAAGAAAATTATATTCACCACCTGAGCGCGGTAAATTGGCACCTAATTCGGCATAGGTTAAAGCGCCACATAGAGCCGTTATACCGCCAACGAACCACAGCATCATCAGTACAAAGAAGGATTGAATGCCCAATAGCTGAAAGCCGAGACTAGTAAATACGCCTGTCCCTACCATGTTGGCGATCACGACAGAGATACCAGTAGTTTTTGAGAATGTTTGCATCAGGATTCTACAGCTTAAGTCTGAGTTTTCCGCACTTTACAGTAGCTTGTAGTTAAGTGCAGTAAATATCAGCAAGCGTTGATATGGCACATTTTATGCCATAAACTCTTGCTCGGTTCCTCTATGCTATTTAAAGGGTTGAGATAAAAGAATTTGAGTTGTACAGGCGTCACTGGTTTTTGTCTGAACTGGTCAGAAACTAAATAATAAATACAGGTATAAGGAGTGGTAGTGATGAAGAAGACTGTGATTGCAGCTTTGGTGTTTGCAAATTGTATGGCGACTGCTGAGCCAGTTAAGAATGTTTATTTTGGTGATACTCATTTACACAGCTCCTACTCTTTCGACGCATTCTTGAATAACAACCATAGCGCAGATCCAGACACAGCCTATCGCTGGGCTAAGGGTCAACCGGTTATCCATCCTTATAATCGAACACGCGTTCAAATTAATACTCCGTTAGATTTCTTGGTCGTCTCAGATCATGCGGAGATGCTGGGCGTCATGCGGGCTGTTCGCAATGATAAATTCGAAGGTGAAGATCTTGGTTGGTGGGGTAGTTTGAATCGCTGGTATGCCTTTAGGTTGATGAATCAAGCGATAGATGATGACACTGGACTGCAGTTTTTTGGTCAATTTTTACCTAAGAATCCGTCAAATAATGGCCATGGTGATCCAGTTAAAGACCCTAGTAATAATATCTCTGATCTCTCTATTTTTGGCGATACGACTAAAACGTCCACCATTGCTTGGCATGATATTATCGATGCAGCAGAACGCCACAATGACCCCGGCACCTTTACCAGTTTATTAGGGTGGGAATGGAGTTCTATTCCTCTGGGGGCTAATTTACATCGCATTGTGATTTCACCGGATGGTGCTGACAAAGGTAAGCAATTCTTACCCTATGGCTCCGATAAAAGTCAGTATCCAGAAGATCTTTGGCAATGGTTAGATGAAACACAAGAGCGCACGGGCACTCGATTTTTGGCGATCCCTCATAACTCTAATATCTCCAAAGGCTATATGTTTGATGACACGACCTTGCGTGGTCAACCTATCGACGCTGACTATGCTCGTCGCCGTATTAAGTGGGAGCCTATCGTAGAGATGACGCAGATTAAGGGCGATAGCGAAACGCGTAGTGAATTTTCTCCGAATGATGAGTTTGCGGATTTTGAAAATTATGACCACTATATTCAGCAAGGTCAGACAGGGTACAGTCCAAGTGAGGCTGACTTCATTCGACCAGCGCTTAAAAAGGGTTTATCCATAGGCCAGAAAGTTGGCGTTAACCCCTATAAATTTGGACTCATAGGATCGACTGACGCTCACTCAGGTCTCTCTTCGTCAGAGGAGGGTAATTTTTGGGGAAAAATGGCCAAAGACTCTACCCCAGAAACAAAAGAGCGATGGGGTATAAGTCCCATCTCCAGTAATGGCTGGAATATGTCAGCCTCGGGAGTGGCAGCAGTGTGGGCGACAGAAAACACTCGAGAAGGCATATATGCAGCTTTTAAGCGTAAAGAGGTCTACGCAACATCCGGTCCTCGACTGCGCGTGCAGATGTTTGCTGGATGGGATTTCCCGAAAAATGCAGTGATGAGTGAGGATTTTAGCAACATTGGTAACCAATATGGCGTTCCCATGGGCGGCGACCTGATAGCTACAGATGCCGATAGTAAGGCGCCTAGTTTTCTCATTAGAGCAGTCAAAGATCCCGTTGATGCAAATTTAGATCGAGTACAGGTTGTCAAAGGCTGGATCGATAGCAGTGGCCAAAAACAAGAAAAGGTCTATAACGTAGCTTGGTCGGACGGTCGTAAACTGGATGCTGATGGGCAATTGCCAGAGGTTGGCAATACCGTTGATTTAAGTTCTGGTCGTTATACCAATACAATTGGGCAATCTGAGCTGGCAGTACTATGGGTTGATCCTGATTTTAATCCTGAGCATTCGGCTTTTTATTACACACGTGTACTTCAGATTCCAACGCCGCGCAATGGCTTGTTAGATAGCTTAGCCTTAGAGCTGGATGAGCCTCCAAGAGGGCCTAAAACGATTCAAGAGCGTGCTTATACCTCACCCATCTGGTACCAATCACAATGATAGAAAGGGTAGTGCCTGAGGTTGTTTTCCTATGAAATGTAAACAAGTAATGGTGAGCGGCGTTATGTTTGTTTTAATGACTGCTGCCGTCTCAGATGAGACTAATACCCGTCTGGTATATCCCATAGGTTGAATTACCTCCTAAAAACTAAAACTAGGTTATATGAATTTTTTTTCTAGACAAATTTTTAAAGAGCCGCTATTCCAATTTCTAATTATTGGATTGGTATTACTTGGCGGTGAGCGATTAATTAATTCAGAAGATTATGGTGAAGAGCAATATAGTATTTTTATTGACAATCAGATACTTGCTCAATTTATGCAACGTCAGGCTAAATCGTTTAAACCAGAAGATGCTTTAAAGACTATTCAGGGTCTTACTTATTCTGAACGCCAGCGATTGATAGAAAGCTATGTTCAAGGTGAAGTTTTATACAGAGAAGCTTTGGCGCTCAATTTAGAGCGAGATGATCAGATCATCCGTCGCCGATTAATACAAAAAATGGATTATTTGGCTCAGGGCTTTTATGACGAAAAGCCACCGCTCACTGAAGCTGATCTGCGGGCATACTATGATTCTAGTCGAGAGGATTATAAGAGGGTTGCCACGGCGACTTTCACTCACGTGTTTGTTGGCTCAGGCAAGGATATCAGTTGGGAACAAGGTAAAATCCGAGCATTAAAGTTGTTAAAGGACCTAAATGTAGACCAAGTGCCGTTTGAAAACTCGGGACTTTACGGCGAACGATTCCTTTATAATCGCAACTATGTCAATCGCGATGATGACGAAATCGCTAGTCATTTTGGCCCCGATTTTCGGCAAGAAATATTTGCATTTTCACCTTCGAGTCCACCAGATCCTTTAAGGTGGCAGGGTCCACTTAGGTCTAACTACGGTTGGCACCTAGTTTTAATGACTAAAAAAACCCCCATGTATGTTCCTGAATTTCAAGACGTCAGCTCAGTGGTACTGGCTGACGTACAGCGCCAACAGCAGAGGGAGATAAAGCGGCTGGCTATTGATAATCTAATATCTAAATATAAGATTATAGACAAGGCTGAGCCCAAGTGATGAGAGCTATTTTCTTGCTGTTGAGTCTGATTTACGTCGGTAATGCGAGTGCAGATGAAGCTAGACCGGTTTATGTCGAGATCAATCAATTGTCAGAAAGCGAATACTTGCTTAAGTGGAAAATTCCACCCGTTATGCCTTTTGGGGAAGAGCCTGGCATTAAATTAGATCATGAAAGTTGCCGTATAGAGGGTGGGCCCACCGGAAATCAACCGGCCGGCTTGCTCGGTCGACGTCACTATGTTTGCGACCAGGCTAGTCCAGATTTCAGTGTTCATCTAAATTATCTTGATAGTAATCCGGGTCTCACTTCTTTAGTGGTCTATAAATCGTTGTCCGGTGAGGTAGCACAGGTCTTCTCGGGCCCAGAGATCACCATTATAGCCTTACCACTGGATGTCCCAGCTACCGAGGTGGCGCATCAATATCTGATGGCGGGGACAGAGCATATTCTTGAGGGCTATGACCATTTACTCTTTGTACTCTGTTTAATTATTATCGCGGGAGGTCTTAAGCGCTTACTGCTAACGGTGACCGGATTTACACTTGCCCATTCCATTACCCTGAGCCTTGCCACTCTAAATATCTTTAGAGTGCGCACAGAATTAGTCGAAATACTGATTGCTCTAAGTATTTTGTTGTTGGCTGTGGAAATTATTCGTCATCATCAAGGACGTGAGCAAAATAGTTTCACGTGGCGCTATCCGGTAAGCGTGTCTTCAGCATTTGGCCTATTACACGGATTTGGTTTTGCGGTGGTACTTCAGGAATTGGGTTTGCCGCAGTCAATGAAGCTTGAGGCGCTATTATTTTTTAATATAGGTGTTGAAATAGGTCAAATCCTATTTATTGTCGGTATTGTTTTGATAGGCTTACTCGCAAGGCAGATTCCTGCCATTGAGCAAAAAGAAAAGGTGATAACGGATCTTGCGGTCTATGCCATTGGAATCTGCAGTGCTTATTGGCTTTTCGATCGCAGTGCGCTGCTGTTAGGCTAAGGTGCAGAGTCTATTTAATGTGATTTAAATGTTTGGCGAGCACTTTTAGGCTGGGTTTGAATAATTTTGGTGTGCAGGCCAAAATATGACCCGTACCCAAGAACGATTCTCCGCCTTGAAAGTCACTGACCATTCCGCCAGCCTCTCGAACAATGAGTGCTCCAGCAGCAATATCCCAAGGTTTTAAATGCATTTCCCAAAAAACATCCATCCTGCCTGCAGCAATATATGCCAAGTCTAGAGAAGCGGCTCCCATTCGTCGTATGCCCGACGAGTTGTCGGCAAATTCGTGCATACAGGCTAGATAATTGTCCATTTCACTGAACGAGGGATCGCTAAAAGGAATACCCGTTGCGTAGAGTGCACCAGCTTCTTCGAGACGCCCTGAGACGCGAATTCTACGACCATTAAGTTTTGCGCCACTGCCCCGGCTAGCCGTAAACTCTTCACGTTTAAATGGTTCAAGGATAACGGCGTGTTCAAGCCGCCCTTTTATCCTACAGGCGATTGAGATGCCTACATGAGGGATGCCTCTGATGAAGTTCGTGGTGCCGTCTAATGGGTCAATAATCCACTCGACATCGCTATCGGGGTTACCGCTAGTGCCACCTTCCTCGCCAAGAAATCGATGATCTGGATAGGCTTTCTTAATTTGATAGATAATGGTTTCTTCAGATCGACGATCGACCTCTGTCACGAAATCATGTCGGCCCTTTTCATCTACTTTAACCAACTCTAGATTATCGGCGGCTTTAACAATCATCTCGCCAGCCTGACGGGCTGCGCGCAGAGCGATATTGACCATCGGTTGCATAAGAGACTTCCAAGTGATGATATGACGGCGCGCATTGTACCAGAGAACCTTGATTCTGCTACACTCGCGTCCCTATTTTTTAACTGAACAAAATTAGGGACTAATTGTAGGTAAGAGAGGAAATTGATGTCTACAGCTGAGCGGCAAGCAAAAATTAGAATTGTCTTGGTTAACACCTCCCATCCAGGAAATATTGGGGGTGCTGCCCGAGCCATGAAAAATATGGGTTTAGCGGAATTATACCTAGTTGAACCACGAGAATATCCTGCGCCAAGAGCAGTTTGGAGAGCAGCGGGGGCAAGGGATGTCTTGGCCAATGCAAAAATTGTTGGTTCAGTGGATGAAGCGATTAAGGATTGTGGTTTAGTGATTGGAACCAGTGCCCGAGAACGCAGAATACCCTGGCCTTTAATAAACCCCCGAGAATGCGGTGATAAGATTTGGAAAGAGGCTAAATCTCATCAAGTTGCGCTACTTTTTGGGAGAGAGGATCGCGGGCTCACAAATAGTGAGCTACAAAAGTGCCATTATCACGTGCATATTCCGTCGAACCCAGATTACAGTTCACTTAATTTAGCGACTGCAGTACAAGTTTTGTCTTATGAGATCCGCATGGCTAGTCTGACACGTAAAAACGGTAAATTACCGGAGATGAACGAGTGGGATCAGCCTCTAGCGACTGCTGACGAGTTGGAGTTATTTCACGATCACCTGGCTTCGACCATGGCTGATTTGAAATTCTATGACCCGGACAATCCGAAGCAGCTTTTGACGAGGATGCGTCGGTTATTTAATAGGACCCGAATGGATAAGATGGAGGTTTCTATGCTGCGAGGTCTGCTATCTGCGGCACAACGAAAGCAGGGAAAATAAATAAATCGCAGTCGCCTTAAGTACTTGACTATTTTAGTCAGGTATTGGACAATTAGCCTACTTTTATCGGGTTAATCTAGGTTAAAAACATGAGACTAACAACCAGAGGGCGCTATGCGGTAACGGCGATGCTCGATCTGGCTTTACATTCAGAGAACAGGCCCGTTTCTCTCGCCGAGATTTCGGAGCGTCAAACAATTTCTTTGTCATATTTAGAGCAGCTTTTTTCAAGACTACGAAAAGCGGGTTTGGTCGACAGTGTTCGTGGTCCTGGTGGTGGTTATCTCTTGGTCGGACAGACTGAGTTAGTGTGTGTGGCTGATATTATTAAGGCGGTCAACGAATCGGTCGACAGCACTAATTGTGGAGGGAGGGGAGACTGTCAGGGCGGCAGTATCTGCTTAACCCACAATCTATGGGATGATTTAAGCCGACAAATTAATGATTTTTTAAGTGGAATTTCGCTAGCGGATTTGGTCGCTAAGCGCGATGTCCAGACTATAGCCCATCGTCAAGTGGATCAGTTATTGACCTTGGAAGATAATAATGTGCGGGCAAATGCCTGTTGATTTGGAGTAGTAGATGAATCTACCGATATACTTAGATTACGCGTCAACCACGCCGGTTGATCCCGTAGTTGCCGAGAAAATGATGGAATTTCTGACCCCCGCTGGGCAGTTTGGTAATCCAGCCTCGCGTTCGCACGTGTTCGGTTGGCAGGCAGAGGCGGCAGTGGAAGATGCGCGTCAAGATGTTGCCAATCTTATTGGTGCAGATCCTCGCGAGATTGTTTGGACTTCTGGTGCCACCGAAGCCAACAATCTTGCAATTAAAGGTTGTGCGCACTTCAATCAGCGTAAAGGCAAGCATATTATCACCTCCAGAATTGAACATAAGGCGGTCTTGGATACCTGTCGCCAGCTCGAGCGTGAAGGCTTTGAAGTTACCTATCTTGATCCAGATTCTAATGGTTTGATTCAGCCATCGGTGGTAGCTAATGCGATTCGAGAAGACACAACAGTGGTGTCGATAATGCATGTTAATAACGAGCTTGGCACACTCAATGATATCGCCGCTATAGGCAAAATTTGTCGCGAGCAAAAAGTATTTTTCCATGTTGATGCGGCGCAAAGCGCAGGTAAAACAGGGATCAATGTAGAAGAGATGTACGTTGACATGATGTCTTTTTCTGCCCATAAGATTTATGGCCCTAAGGGCATTGGCGCGCTGTTTGTGCGACGAAAGCCTCGCGTTCGAATTGAAGCTCAGATGCATGGTGGTGGCCATGAACGTGGTATGCGTTCTGGTACCCTACCAACCCATCAAATTGTTGGGATGGGAGAGGCGTTCAAGGTTGGATTTGCGAATTTAGCATCAGAATCTGCGCGCATTGAAGCCCTTCGGACTCGTTTGTGGCTTGGCGTTTCTGATATGGAAGAAGTCCATTTAAATGGTTCTGAAGATCAGCATGTTCCTGGTATTGTGAACATTAGTTTTGCTTTTGTAGAGGGAGAATCTCTCATTATGGCCTTGAGAGACCTGGCTGTTTCTTCTGGCTCAGCTTGCACCTCGGCGAGTCTGGAGCCTTCTTATGTTTTGCGGGCTCTCGGCTTGAATGACGAGATGGCCCATAGTTCGATTAGATTTAGCATCGGCCGGTTCACCTCTGAGAAAGATATAGATACAGCTATCGAGAAAGTGCGTCACGCAGTGAATAAATTACGCGAATTATCGCCTTTGTGGGATATGTTTAAAGCGGGGGTTGATTTAAATACTGTACAATGGGCGGCGCACTAAAGCGCCGTTAGCGCCTTAGTCTTGAAGCGTCAATTTTAAACCGTTAATTAGGAGTCATTATTGTGGCTTACAGTGAAAAAGTTATAGATCATTATGAAAACCCAAGGAATGTGGGTCAATTAGATGAAACATCTAAAAATGTTGGTACTGGGATGGTGGGTGCACCGGCCTGTGGCGATGTTATGCGCCTGCAAATCCGGGTTAATGATGAAGGTATTATTGAAGATGCAAAGTTCAAAACTTACGGTTGTGGTTCAGCTATAGCCTCGAGTTCGCTTTTAACTGAGTGGGTTAAAGGTAAGCATTTAGATGAAGCCGAGCAAATAAAAAACACGCATATCGCCGAAGAGTTGGCGCTTCCCCCAGTCAAGATCCACTGTTCAGTGCTTGCTGAAGATGCAATAAAAACAGCGGTGCGCGACGTTCGAGCGAAGCAAGGGAGATAATCGGCAAAATGGCAATCACCATGACCTCTGCTGCAGAGCAGCATGTACTCAAACATTTGGAACATCGCACCATGGGCGTGGGTATCCGCTTAGGTGTTCGTACTACTGGTTGTTCAGGGTTGTCTTATGTTCTGGAATTTGTCGATGCAGCTGCTGATGAGGATGAAATTTTTGAATTTGGTGATTTTAAATTACTGATCGATCCCAAAAGTTTGCTGTATCTCGATGGTACCGAGTTGGACTATGTCAAAGAGGGGTTAAATGAAGGGTTTGAATTTAAAAACCCTAATGTTAAGGACGAATGTGGCTGCGGAGAGAGCTTTCACGTTTAACCTGTGCGCTTTTAGTTAAAAATAGTCAGAGTGATGGCCCATTGAATTTTTCTAGCGATTTCTTTGCAGTGTTCTCAATTTCTCCATCCTGGGATGTCGATATTGATGATTTGGGCGTTCGCTATCGTAAGCTTCAACAAGAATTTCATCCTGATCGGTACGCTACAAAATCAGATACCGAAAAGCGTGTTGCTGTTCAGGCAGCTTCGTTTATCAATCAAGCCTTCGACACTTTAAAGTCCCCGCTAAAACGGGCGCAATATCTTTTGACACTAGAAGACATTGATATCGACCAAGAAACACATATCACCAGTGATACGGGGTTTTTAATGCGCCAGATAGAATTACGAGAGACCCTGTCTGAGATTTCTAACAAAGAGAACTATTGGCAGAACATTGAGACACTTAGGGCTGATGTTGAAAGCACATATTATGAGCTTCAAGCTGAATTCAAGCATCAATATGAGTCTGAGCTGTTTGATGATGCGTTTAACGCAGTGGCAAAGATGCAGTTTTTTACCAAGTTGTTGCTTGAAATTGGACAGCTAGAAGCTGAACTAGAGGACGCATAAAGGGTGGCTTTATTACAAATTTCTGAACCTGGGCAATCCCCTCAGCCACACCAGCGTAGGCAGGCGGTAGGCATTGACCTTGGTACAACAAATTCATTAGTTGCTAGTGTTCGTAGTGGTATGGCTGAAACGTTGCCAGATGAGCAAGGCAGACATTTACTGCCATCCGTTGTTCATTACGCGTCGCAAGGCCCTAGTTGCGTGGGTAACGAAGCAGCAGAGCACAATATAAGCGATCCTCTGAATACAATATTGTCGGTAAAGAGGTTGCTTGGCCGCGGGTTAGAAGACGTTAAGATGCTTGGTAATCAGCTTCCCTATGATTTTCAAACTGATCAAGGTGGCATGCCTAAAATTGCTACTGCCTGCGGGTTGGTAAGTCCGATTCAGGTATCTGCTGAGATTTTACGTAAATTAGTCAGCCGCGCTGAGGTATCCCTTGGTGGTGCTTTAGATGGAGCGGTGATTACTGTACCTGCCTATTTTGATGAGGCACAACGCCAGGCCACAAAAGACGCAGCGACACTTGCTGGTGTCAAGGTATTACGGCTGCTTAATGAGCCTACGGCGGCAGCGATTGCCTATGGTTTAGATAATGAAAAAGAAGGTGTTATTGCGGTCTATGATCTGGGCGGCGGCACATTTGATGTTAGTATTTTGCGCCTTTCCCGAGGTGTCTTTGAGGTCCTAGCGACTGGCGGTGATTCGGCTCTTGGTGGCGACGACTTTGACCATGCCATAGCTGAGTGGTTGCGACAGCAGGTGGGTATGAGCGAGTCTCTAAATCCAACTGAACAACGCATTCTTCTTGAGACAGCCAAGGCTGCGAAAGAAGAGCTAACGGATTCTGAGTCGGTAGAAATTGAGATCTTGGATTGGAGTGGCGTGCTGAGTCGTGATGTGATGGATACTCTAATCGATGATTTGCTTAATAAAACGATCAGAGCTTGCCGGCGCTCATTGCGCGATGCCGAAATAGCGGTAGACAAGATAGACACTGTAGTGCTGGTTGGCGGGTCGACAAGAACCCTGAGAGTCAGAGATAAAGTGGCCGAGTTCTTCGGTGTAGAGCCCTTAACTAATCTCGACCCTGATAGGGTGGTTGCCTTAGGCGCGGCTTTGCAAGCTGAGGTGTTGATTGGTAATAAGTCAGGCGATGAAATGTTGCTGCTTGATGTGATCCCGCTATCCCTAGGCATTGAAACAATGGGCGGGCTGATCGAAAAAATCATTCATCGAAATACGACTATTCCTGTTGCCAAGGCCCAAGAATTCACTACTTTCAAAGATGGGCAAACCGCTATGGCTGTGCACATCTTGCAGGGCGAGCGAGAACTGGTCGATGATTGCAGATCGCTTGCTCGATTTGAATTGCGAGGCATCCCTCCTATGGTTGCTGGGGCAGCCAAAATTCGTGTCACTTATCAGGTTGATGCCGATGGCTTGCTTAGCGTAACCGCTCGTGAATTAACTAGTAATGTAGAATCCAGAATCGAGGTCAAACCGTCTTACGGTTTAGCTGAAGATGAGATCACTCAGATGCTTCAAGATTCGTTCAGCCATGCACGGGATGATATGCAAGCAAGGGTGCTTCGTGAGCAGCAGGTTGACGCCGATAGAATGATCCAAGATCTTCTTGCTGCACTAAAGGAGGATGGAGATAAATTGCTTAACACAGAAGAAATTCAGTGCCTTCAGGTGGCTGTCAAGGAGCTCCAGAAGATTCGGGTGGAAACGACAGAACATCGGGTTTTGGCGCGTCAAATAGAGGCGGTGGGCAAAACAAGCGAAACGTTTGCAGCCCGTCGTATGGACGCTTCAATTAAGAGTGCATTGGCAGGACATAGCCTGGACGAAATTGAACAAGGTTAAAACAATACCTATCCTTAAAGGACTTTATTGATCATGGCTCGAATAGTATTTTTACCGCATAAAGAGATATGCCCAGATGGCGCTGTTGTTGAGGCTCAAAAGGGAGAATCTGTTTGCGAAGCCGCACTGCGTAATGGTCTTGATATAGAGCATGCCTGTGAGATGTCCTGTGCCTGTACGACCTGTCATATCCATGTTCGGGAGGGTTATGATTTGCTCGACGAAGCCGATGAACTCGAGGAAGATTATCTTGATAAAGCGTGGGGAGTCGATCCAGACTCACGGTTGAGTTGTCAGGTTATTGTTGAAGACCAAGATCTGGTCGTTGAGATCCCGATGTACACCATCAATATGGTCTCGGAAAGGCATTAAGAGGAGATAGCAATGCAACAGCGCACTACTTTCCAGGCTAAAGTGCACCATAAATTACTGTTGTGCATGTTGTTTGTACTTTCTACTTCATGTGTCGCTTCTATAGACACGGTTGTTCTCTCGTTGGACGACCAGTTAATTCTAGAGCAAGGCTCTCCGACCAGACACACCGTGGTGTCTGATGATCATCCAATGGCGGTATGGGAGAAGTCCCATGATGACGCAAAAGGAATTATTCTATTTATTCATGGTAGGACCTGGAGTGGTCTACCAGACTTTGATCTTCAGATGGAAGGTGAAGAGCTATCATTGATGGATGGAATGCTTGAGCAGGGTTATGGCTCTTACGCTATCGACCTGCGTGGCTACGGTAAAACCCCGAGAGATGCCAGTCAATGGCTTTCGCCTACCAAAGCCGCCGCTGATGTAGTCAATGTCATTCGTTGGATTTCTGAGCGTCACCAAGATACTCCAATACATGTGTTTGGTTGGTCCTACGGCTCAGTGATTTCTCTGTTGGCGACTCAGACTGATTCGAGCGCTATAGCTAGCTTGACGCTCTTTGGTTTCTGGTTGGACCTAGATGGTAAGGTAAACAAGGACTCTGAAGATAAGTCTTTAGAGAAGCGTATAAACACTGCAGAAGCCGCTGCAAGTGACTTTATAGTCCCAGGTAGCATAAGTCAGCGGGCTATTAACGGTTATGTAAAGGCCGCTCTAGCTGCCGATCCAGTGCGTGTTGATTGGCGCAATGAACATGAGTTTTTAGGTATTGATCCCAGCCGTATTGATATTCCTGTATTACTAATACAGGGTGAGTTTGATCCTATTGCGCCGACCGATTTACAAGCCAAGTTATTTACTCGGTTAAAGTCGGCAGACAAGAGTTGGGTAGTCGTTTCCGGAGGCGATCATGCCGCCTTTATGGAAATGCCAAGGCCGTACTTTATTAGCGCATTTAGTGACTTTATCGATCGATTCAATCCTTAATAAAAAGTAAAGATGTGCCGTGAAGTGCACAGTAACTGAGGTAGGATTTATGCTTAAATGGACTGATGTTAATGATATCGCCATAGAATTAATGGAAAGTCACCCAGATGTAGATCCGCAATATGTTAATTTTGTGGATTTACGAAATTGGGTGATGGCGCTGGAGGACTTTTCTGATGATCCTGAGCGCTGCGGTGAGAAAATCCTTGAAGCGATTCAGATGACATGGATAGAAGAGTTAGATTGATGGTCTGGTACCCATGATCTTGGCTTGTGGTTAACTCTTTAACGCGCTAGCGTTTCTCACCACCTAACGATTGGTGGGATGTCGATGTGGGAACTGGCCCAGATGTGGTTCTTCAGGTTAATCTAACTCAGCGGAAAGGTCTTTAGGCTCTTCACTTTGGCTATTCAACATTGCCTTGGTTGCTTCACCTAGAATACTTAACTAAAAATGGTTCGTAACTACTTGATAAACCTGTTGTGACTGTTCCCATTGATAGGTAAAATTCGCGCACTTTTTATACCCCATTTTTAAATGACTAAAATTTACTGACTTTGGAGAAAATTCATGGCGACTGAACGCACACTATCTATTATTAAGCCTGACGCAGTGGCAAAAAATGTTGTTGGCCAAATCTTGGGCCGATTTGAAACCGCAGGACTTAATATTGTTGCCTGTAAGATGATGCACTTAAGCCAAGAGCAAGCTGAAGGCTTTTACGCTGAGCACAGCGAGCGTGGGTTTTTTAAGGATTTGGTTGGATTTATGACGTCTGGTCCAGTTTCTGTGCAGGTGCTTGAAGGTGAGAATGCTATTTTAACCAATCGCGATCTAATGGGAGCAACTAACCCCAAAGAGGCTGCAGCTGGTACTATTCGTGCAGACTTTGCGGAATCTATCGATGCCAATGCGGCGCATGGATCTGACTCCGCTACTTCTGCGACGCGAGAAATCGCCTACTTTTTTGAAGATAGCGAGATTTGTCCTCGTTAGACAGTGAGATATTAGGGCTTTTATGTCCCCAAAATCAGAAGTAAATATAATAGACGATCAACCCCAGCAGGTTAAAACTAACCTGTTGGGGTTTTCTGCGTCTCGTCTTGGCGACTTCATGGAAGGAATAGGTGAGAAGCGCTTTCGAGCCACTCAGATCATTAAGTGGATTCATCAGATGGGTGAGTGTGATCTAAATGAAATGAGTAACCTATCTAAGGATTTGCGCGCTAAGCTTGAAGAGGTAGCGGAAGTTAAATTACCTGAGGTGGTGAGCTGTCAGGATTCTGTAGATGGAACGCGCAAGTGGTTGATTCGAGTCGATGGCGGAAGTTGCATTGAAATGGTTTACATTCCTGAGCGAGATCGAGGAACCCTATGCGTATCATCTCAGATCGGTTGCGCTCTGGATTGCAGTTTCTGTGCAACGGGTAAGCAGGGTTTTAATAGAGACCTAACAGCCGCAGAAATTATTGGTCAGCTATGGATTGCTGCAGATTCCTTTGAGCAGTTCGCGCCCAAGGCTAAGCGCCGTGTTACCAATGTGGTGATGATGGGGATGGGCGAACCCTTAATGAATTTTGACAATGTTGTTGACGCTATGAGCATCATGCTCGAAGACAACGCGTATGGCCTGTCAAAGCGTCGCGTTACACTTAGTACTGCAGGCGTTGTTCCTCAGTTAGATAAGTTAGGTGATGTGAGCGATGTATCCTTGGCTATTTCGTTGCATGCTCCAAACGATGAGTTGCGTAACCAGCTAGTGCCTATTAACCGCAAGTACCCATTAGCCCAATTTATTGAAAGTGCGAAAAATTACATCGAAAAAATGCCCGATAATCGACGAAAAGTAACCGTTGAATATACGCTGATGGATCAAATAAATGATCGATCAGTGCATGCCCGTGAATTAGCCGTGTTATTGAAAGATTTGCCCTGCAAGGTCAATCTAATTCCGTTTAATACTTTTCCAGGGTCGGACTATAAGCGCGTTACTAATACAGCGCTGGATCGGTTTAGAGATATTCTAATGGCGGAGGGTTACACTGTGACTGTGAGAACTACTCGGGGTGATGATATTGCAGCCGCCTGTGGTCAGCTTGCGGGTGAAGTTAATGACCGGACTAAGCGTCAGGCGCGTTACAAAAAGCGGTTAAGTGAGGTTCAAACGTTAAATATAACTGATTAGCGTTGAGCTGCGTATGTGCGCGGCTAGGTTACTTTGGCGAGATAAAGGATGTTATTTCAAAAGTAATTATAAAGTATGAAACGTGCATCAAGAGTGGGCTCTATGGCCACTTTTTTATAAAATAATGGCTCCGTTGTGGAGCGAAAAGCGAGAAAAATTTGAGTTTTAATGAAACATCCATCGTGCGACGCAAGTCGCGACAGATTATGGTCGGTAACGTACCTATCGGCGGTGATGCGCCTATTTCTGTCCAGAGTATGACGAATACTCTAACTTCAGATGTAGAAGCTACGGTAGCCCAAATAGAACGTATTCAAAAAGCTGGCGCAGATATAGTGCGCGTTTCTGTTCCTACGATAGAAGAAGCTGATGCCTTTGGCGCGATAAGAAAGCGAGTAAGCGTCCCTTTGGTTGCCGATATTCATTTTGACCACAAAATTGCTCTTCGTGTTGCTGACATGGGTGTTGATTGTCTACGTATTAACCCCGGCAATATAAGCCGACAAGATCGCTTGAGGGAGGTTATTGCCAAGGCAAAAGACCTCAATATCCCAATCCGAATTGGTGTTAATGCAGGATCTTTGGGTAAAGACTTGCTACGCAAGTATGCTGAACCAACGGCAGAGGCCATGGTCGAGTCAGCTATGCGCAATGTCGAACTTTTAGATAAATACGATTTTCAAAATTTTAAGGTAAGCGTCAAGGCATCTGATATATTTATGGCTCAAGCGGCTTATCGTGATCTTGCTACACGCATTGAACAACCTCTTCACCTGGGTATCACTGAGGCTGGAGGATTGCGTTCTGGCACTGTTAAGTCAGCCATTGGGCTTGGAGCGCTGCTGCTGGAAGGAATAGGCGACACTGTAAGAATATCGCTGGCCGCCGAACCAGAGGAGGAGGTCAAAGTTGCTTGGTCGATGTTGCGAAGCTTAAGACTCCGATCCAAAGGCATTAACTTTATTGCCTGCCCCAGTTGTTCTCGCCAGAATTTTGATGTGATAAGCACGGTCAATGAACTGGAAAACAGATTAGAAGATATTGATGTGCCAATGGACGTATCAATTATTGGGTGTATTGTGAATGGTCCTGGTGAGGCCAAGGCGTCTGACTTTGGTTTAACGGGCGGCTCGCCAGCCAATTTAGTGTATCTTGACGGCGTGCCTGACCACAAAATCAGCCAAGACAATTTGGTTGATCAGTTAGAGGCAGAAATTCGAGCTAAAGCTGCGGCTAAAGAGGCTCAGCTGGCCTTGGGTGTCGAACAAATAATCGCCAGAGGTTAAAAGGAGACTCGTCATGAAAATACAATCTTTGCGCGGTATGCACGACCTTCTCCCAGGAAACTCCGAAATTTGGCAGTATCTCGAAAAGACAGTCGCCGATGTTTTGTCCCGTTATAGCTATCAAGAAATTCGTTTCCCTATCCTCGAACAAACAGAATTATTTAAGCGCTCTGTAGGTGAAGACACAGATATCGTTGAAAAAGAGATGTACAGCTTTGAGGACCGTAACGGGGATCAGCTCAGCTTGCGTCCTGAAGGCACTGCAGGGTGCGTTCGCGCCTGTACGGAACATGGACTTCTACACAACCAAACGCAGCGATTATGGTACACCGGACCGATGTTCCGTCATGAACGCCCACAAAAAGGACGTCAACGGCAGTTCCATCAAATTGGTGTAGAGGCTTTTGGGTTAAATGGACCAGATATTGATGCTGAGTTACTGCTATTAACGGCAAATTTATGGAAAACGTTAAAGATTGATAGCGTAGTTACATTACAGATTAATTCGTTAGGCACATCATCCGACAGAGCACATTATCGAGAGAAATTAGTAAGTTATTTGATGACCCATCGTGATGATTTAGATGAAGATAGTCAGCGGCGTCTGGAGACCAACCCAATGCGCATACTGGATAGTAAAAATCCAGAGGTACAGAAAATTGTCAATGGGGCACCTCAACTAACTGATTTTATTGATGATGATTCAAGGCAGCACTTTGAGCAACTTTGTGGCATCTTAGACGCTGCTAAAATTAGCTATGAAATTAACCCGCGGCTGGTCCGAGGGTTGGATTATTATTCAAAAACTGTGTTCGAGTGGGTTACCGATAGTCTTGGGGCCCAAGGTGCGATCTGTGCGGGGGGGCGCTATGACGGGCTGGTTGAGCAACTTGGTGGAAAGCCTTGCCCTGGGGTCGGTTTTGCCATGGGTATCGAACGATTGGTGCTGTTACTTGACGAATTAAAGGTTGTCCCTGATAGTGTCGGCCAAACCGTTGACATTTACTTGCTGGCGGTTGGAGATGTAAGCAATGCTGCGGCCGTGTTGGCTGATAATTTGCGAAATGATTGCCCTAGTTTGCGTATTGAGAGTCATTGCGGTGGCGGCAGTTTTAAGTCACAAATAAAAAAAGCGGATAAAAGTGGCGCCGTTGTGGCGCTTATTTTAGGTGAGCAAGAGGTTGTTTCATCTACTGTTGGGGTCAAGTACCTTCGGCAAGAACATACACAAGAAACGGTTGTCCAAGATAGCTTGGCAACTTTACTTAATAATTTTTTTACCAATTGAGGCAAACGCGTGGCAGATCACCTTACTGAAGAAGAACAAATTGAAGCACTAAAAGCATGGTGGGCGGAAAATGGCGTTAAGACTCTTGTGTCAATTGTGTTGATTGTGGGCGGGTATTTCGGATACCAATCTTGGGATCAAAACAAACAGCTTCAAGCAGAAATAGCCTCGGGCATTTGGCAAAACAGTATGGATATTATTGCTAATCAAGCGCCGGGTGAAAAGTTGGATCCCGCGCAACAAAAAGCTATTAATGATGATGCAGACCGATTGAAAAAAGATCATGCTGGAACTGGCTACGCTCATTTTGCAGCAATGCTTAAGGCAAAAGCAGCCGTCGAAGGTAATGATTTAGATGCTGCCGCTGCTGAATTACAATGGTCACTGGATAATAATCCTGAACCCGCCACAGAAATGATTGTTCGGCTTAGATTAGCTCGCGTGGAAGCCGCTCGAGGTAATATTGACCTCGCGTTAGAAATGGTCCAGGGAATAGATTCTGCTACCCATAAGTCAGCTTATGAAGAAGCTAAAGGGGACTTCTACCTGCAGTTAGATAACGCCGAGGCAGCTTATACTGCTTACGATGCGGCGATTGCATCTAATGAGTCGAATGATCCTATTATTCGTAATATATTGGAGCTTAAAATAGGGCAGGTGCGCCCTGCGGTGGTGCCCGACACTGAGACCGGAGATAACCAATGAAAAAACTGAATCTTTTGCTATGTGTATTGCTCGTTTCGGGCTGTAGCTGGTTCGGCGGTGACGATGACGACGCTGCAATTGAACCCGCAGAGCTGGTTGATTTTCAATCGGAAGTATCCGTTGTTCGTCAATGGTCGGTTAGCGTAGGATCTGGTGCTAAAAATTACTTGATTAGCTTGCGTCCAACGGCTAATGGAGACACAGTTTTTGCCGCAGACTATGAAGGTCAAATTACCGCACTGGATGTTGGTACTGGCAACGTGCGTTGGCAGACTCAGCTGGATGTCCCAGTCACTGGTGGAGTCGGTTACGGTGCTGGATTGGTCATGCTAGGAACGGTCGAGGGTGAGGTATTTACCTTAGATGCGGATGATGGTTCGGTTTTGTGGTCGAGCCAAGTTAGCTCAGAGGTACTATCAAGCCCTAAATCTAATGGTGAAATTGTCGTAGTCCACAGTATCGATAATAAAATGGCTGTCCTGGATGCCAAGACGGGTGAAGAAATCTGGCAGCATGATGGTGATGCCCCGATTTTGAGTGTGCGTGGCACGAGCGAGTCCGTAGTGACTAATAATATGGTTTTGTCTGGATTTGATTCAGGTAAATTGATCGCTTTCAGTCCTGACAATGGGTCGATCATTTGGGAGACGCGATTGGCCTTGCCAACAGGTCGAACAGAGCTCGAGCGCATGGTCGACATCGACGGTGAGCCACTGTTGGTTGGTGATGTTATTTACTCGGTGACTTACCAAGGTCGTGTTGGAGCAGTAAGCCGTGGCACGGGAAGAAGCCTCTGGTCTCAGGACAGCTCTTCTCATCATGCCCCCGCCCACGGTGATGGTCAGATTTATGTGACTGGAGCCGAGGATTCGGTGCAGGCTTTTCAAGCAGGTAATGGGCAGTCGGTTTGGTCCAATGATCAATTGTTTTTACGTCGTTTAACTGGACCAGTTAAATTAGCTGGCACCATCGCTACGGCAGATGCCGAGGGCTATTTACATCTACTAGACCCATCAGATGGACGATTCGTTGGTCGGGAAAAAATAGATGGCAGTGGCGTTAGCACGCCGATGTTGACTGTGGGTGAATCCCTTATTATTCAGTCTAACAACGGCAAGATTAGCGCTTATAGAATTCAGTAGCGAAAACTATCCTTAATTAACGTAGAATGCCGCAGTTGAAACCTGCGGCATTTTTTATTTCATGATTCCTGTTATAGCCCTAGTGGGCCGGCCTAATGTAGGCAAATCTACCCTATTTAATCGACTCACCCGAAGTCGAGACGCCCTTGTGGCCAACTATTCTGGTTTAACCCGTGATCGTAAATATGGTGATGGAGAGATGTTTGACCGTCGCTTTATGGTTATTGATACCGGTGGTATCAGCGGAGAAGAAGAAGGCATTGACGCTGAGATGGCAGGTCAGTCACTGTTGGCGATGGATGAGGCTGACATTGTTTTGTTCATTGTTGACTGTCGATCCGGTGTTACCTCAGCTGACTATATGATTGCTGACAAGTTACGGCGTAAAAATCGTTTGGTTTACTTGGTTGCCAATAAAATAGACGGACTCGATCCTGCCGTGGCCTTGGCCGACTTTTATGAGATGGGTTTTGCTGGGATGTTCCCAACGACGGCAACTCATGGGCGTGGAGTACGGTCAATGATGGAAAAGGTTTTAGAGCCTTATCCGGAGTATGTTGAGCCCGAGCCTGATGGTTCAAATAGCATTAAGATAGGTGTTGTTGGTCGGCCAAATGTAGGTAAGTCAACGTTGGTCAATCGCCTCTTGGGTGAAGATCGAGTGGTTGTGTTTGATGAGCCAGGAACGACGCGTGATAGCGTCTATATCGAATATGAACGTCACGGCCAAAAGTACACACTTATAGATACGGCGGGTATTCGTAAGCGCAAAAATGTGAAGCTGGCGATTGAGAAGTTCTCTATTGTGAAGACGTTGCAGGCTATTGATGATGCTAACGTTGTGGTATTGATGGTGGATGCTCATGAAGGCTTGGTTGACCAAGACTTACACCTAATGGGCTCAGTTATTGATGCTGGGCGCGGGTTAGTCCTTGGTATCAATAAGTGGGATGGCCTTGACCCAGACAAGCGGGAGCATATTAAAGTTGAGATTAAACGTCGTTTGCAGTTTGCAGATTTTGCTGATGTACACTTTATTTCTGCTTTACACGGCACGGGCGTCGGTAATCTCTATGACTCGATTGGGGCAGCCTATGCTGCAGCCACAGACACCTTGAGCGCATCTCGTCTTACCAAAGTGCTCGAAGGCGCGGTAGAAGAGCATCAACCGCCTATGGTGCATGGCCGCAGAGTTAAGCTTCGGTTTGCCCATGCTGGAGGGCGTAATCCTCCGATTATTATCATTCATGGTAATCAAACTGCTTCGGTTCCCGCACAATACACTCGTTATTTAGAGAAGATTTTCCGTCGTGAGTTAGGCTTGCATGGCACTCCGGTTAGAGTCGAATATCGCACTGGCGACAATCCTTATAAAAATAAGGCTGTGGTGCCTAGCGATCGTAAGGCGATGAAGCGTAAAAAGATTGTTAAATACAGTAAACGAAACGACTAGTTAGAGCCGTTACGTTGTCTTGAGGGGTCTTTTTTCGCAGTTTTGGTTACAGCAAAAGATATCTCACCATCAGTGACCTGACCTTTTAGGTTGTCACCGCGCCTAACATCATCAATGGTTTTGATGACGGCACCTTCGTTGTTGCGGATAACAGAATACCCACGCGCTAAGGTTTTTAGCGGACTAACTGTGTCCAGTAAATGCATCGCTTGCGCGGTCTTCGTTCTCTTGTCATTAACTTGCTGGCCGACTGTTTTAGATAGCGCTTTGATCGTATTAATAAGGACAAGTTTCTGGCGTTGTATGGCTTGACCTGGGTTGTGACGTAGCAAATTGTCTCGCAGCGACTGATTACGATATCGTTGTTCTTGAAGTTTGTTTTTCATCGCTCGACCTAGGCGAATATCTAAGTGGTCGAGGTGTTGCGCTTGCTCTTGCAGTTTACGGCCCGGGTGCTGAAGTCTTTTTTGCAGGTGAGCCACTTGTTGGCTAAGCTCGTTTATTTTTCTAGCCTCAGCCTCGATCAATAATGTCTCTAATGCAAAGAACTGGCTGAGAATTTCGTTACCATCAGGGCTAATTAATTCTGCAGCTGCAGAGGGTGTAGGCGCGCGAAGATCAGCGACTAAATCGGCGATAGTAAAATCAACCTCGTGACCAACGGCACTGATAACAGGGGTATGGCTGTTAAAGATCGCGCGGGCAACTTTCTCTTCATTGAATGGCCATAAATCTTCGAGAGATCCTCCTCCACGGCCGACTATTAGGGCATCGCAGTGCCCATGCTGATTCGCCATTTCGATGGCTTCTACGATTTGCCCCGCGGCCAAATCACCCTGCACGGTGGTTGGAAAGATACTTACTTTAATGGCGGGGAAGCGTCGCTGTAATACCGACAGTATGTCTTTTATGGCGGCCCCGGTAGCTGACGTAATAACACCTACTTGAGTGACGGATGCCGACATTGATTTCTTGTGATGTTGGTCAAACAAGCCCTCACTATCAAGTTGAGCTTTAAGTTGATCAAAGCGCCTTTGCAGTGCGCCAAAACCAGCTTCTTCCATGTGTTCTATGATTAGCTGATACTCACCTCGGCCCTCATAAAGCCCTGCACGACAGCGCACTAGCACCTGAGTGCCATTAGCAGGCTTAAAATTAACACGCTGATTCGTATTGCGAAACATAGCGCAGCGCACTTGAGATTGCTCATCTTTAAGGGTGAGATACCAGTGACCGGACCCCGGTCTGGCGAAATTTGAAATTTCCCCCTCCACCCACAATAAGGGTAAATTCATCTCCAGTAGCTGCCTTACTGAACGATTTAGTTCGCTAACCGAAAAAATTTGGCGCTGATTGGTGTCTGTAGTCATTGTGCTATTGTAGAGAAAGACGGGTCTAATGGTAACTAATTTACGTTTTTTTGAGTATTAATAAATATGGTCAAAATAAATAAAAAAAACAGTAAAATCAGCTATTTAAGAGTCATATCCGGTATATTAAAGGCGTTAAATAGTTGTTTACCTAATGGCACTCGTTAGCTTATAATGCGCCGCTTACTTTTTAAATCCTAATGTGTAGTCTCTCTTTTGAGCATACTGAGGTAGGCGTTCTTTATGTTACGGATCTCTCACGAAGCACTGACCTTTGACGACGTACTACTCGTACCTGGGTACTCTGATGTCACCGCAAAAGATGTGACAACACATACGCAGTTGACTCGCGGCATTACCATGAATATCCCACTGGTGTCAGCAGCTATGGATACCGTTACTGAATCTCGTCTGGCTATTGCCATCGCTCAAGAGGGTGGTGTGGGTATTGTGCACAAAAGCATGGATATCGAACAACAAGCCAAAGAAGTATGGGCTGTTAAGAAATATGAAAGCGGTGTGGTTAAAGATCCTTTCACTATTGAATCCTCGGCGACCCTTGCAGAATTACACGCGCTGACAGTCGCCAATAATATCTCTGGGGTCCCTGTTTTAGAGAAAGGCAACCTCGTGGGCATTGTTACGCGGCGTGATGTGCGTTTTGCCACAGACATGAAAGCCTTAGTCACTTCTGTGATGACGCCTAAAGAGCGCCTGGTTACAGTCAAAGAAGGTGCGGGAGCCGATGAAGTACGCGGCCTACTGCATAAACACCGAATTGAAAAAGTCTTAGTCATTAATGACGCCTTTGAATTAAAGGGCCTTATTACCGTGACTGACATTGATAAAGCTGAACAATACCCTCATGCCTGCAAAGATGACCAAGGGCGACTAATTGTGGGCGCTTCGGTCAGTGTTGGTGAGGGCACAGATGAGCGAATTGAAGCCTTGGTTCATGCCAATGTTGATGTTCTGGTGGTTGATACGGCTCATGGCCACTCGTTGAATGTATTGAATCGAGTGAAGTGGATTAAAAAGAACTTCCCAGATGTACAGATAATTGGCGGCAATGTTGCCACAGGTGCTGGAGCTTTAGCCCTAGTTGATGCTGGAGCAGATGGCGTTAAAGTGGGCATAGGTCCCGGTTCTATCTGCACGACACGCATAGTTACTGGTATTGGTGTGCCTCAGGTGACAGCGGTTGCAGACGTTGCCGAGGCCTTAAAAGGTACAGGAGTACCAGTGATCGCTGATGGTGGCATTCGTTATTCAGGTGATATGGCAAAAGCGATTGTGGCAGGCGCTAGTTCTGTGATGATGGGCTCCATGCTCGCGGGTACTGAAGAGTCTCCGGGAGATATTGAAATGTTCCAGGGCCGTTCTTACAAGTCATATCGTGGTATGGGCTCTTTAGGTGCTATGGCGCAGAATCAAGGATCTAGTGATCGATATTTCCAAGAAGCCAGCGCTGTTGAAAAACTAGTTCCAGAAGGGATTGAAGGCCGGGTACCCTATAAAGGGGCAGTCTCGAGTATTATCCATCAAATGATGGGTGGTTTACGGTCTGCCATGGGCTATACCGGTTGCACAACGATAGAGCAAATGCGTACTAAGCCAGAGTTTGTGCGTGCGACTTCAGCTGGTATTGGCGAGAGTCATGTGCATGACGTACAAATTACTAAAGAAGCACCTAACTATCCAGCGGGCGGTCGATAATCGACTTAAGGTTAGCGTGTGGCTACATCATATTTAATGAAGGGCTGGGCTGGTGAGCCTAGCCTTTTTACTTTAAGGGCAACTAATGGCAGATTTACATTCGCAAAAGATACTTATTCTCGATTTTGGTTCTCAGTACTCTCAGCTAATTGCGCGTCGTGTGCGCGAGATAGGGGTGTTCTCTGAAATCAGAGCCTGGGATATTACCGAAGAAGAAATTCGCGAATTTAATCCTCAAGGTATTATTTTGTCCGGTGGTCCCGAGTCCGTCACTGGAGGAGCAAACGCACCCAGAGCGCCAGACTGTGTATTTACTATGGGGTTACCAGTTTTGGGTATTTGCTATGGTATGCAGACCATGGCCAGCCAGTTAGGTGGAAAGGTTGATACCTCGGATGTTCGGGAATTCGGCTATGCCCAAGTTAAAGTTGAAGGCCACTCAGCACTGATTGGCGATGTAAAAGATCATACAGGCACCGATGGTGAGGCCTTGCTAGATGTGTGGATGAGCCACGGCGACAAAGTTGTGGCAATGCCTGAAGATTTCAGTCTAATGGCCTCTACACCCTCATGCCCAATCGCGGGTATGGCTAATGAAGAAAAACAATTTTATGGTATCCAGTTCCATCCTGAGGTAACTCATACACTGCAGGGCGAGAAAATCTTCCAACACTTTGCTTTAGAGATATGTGGTTGTGAGCCTCTTTGGACTGCTGCCGCGATTATTGAAGATCAGATGAATCGCGTAAAGGAACAGGTTGGCGATAGCCATGTGCTATTGGGCCTATCCGGTGGTGTTGACTCATCTGTTGTCGCGGCTCTGCTACACAAAGCCATTGGCGACCAGCTAACCTGTGTCTTTGTTGATAACGGCCTGTTACGCAAAAACGAAGGCGACGCTGTAATGGAAATGTTCGCCAAAAACATGGGTGTTAAAGTCATTCGCGCCAATGCCCAAGACAAGTTTTTAAATGGTTTAGTGGGTGTCAGCGACCCAGAAGCTAAACGCAAAGTTATCGGTAACACCTTCATCGAGATTTTTGATGAAGAGTCGAAAAAAATTCCAAATGTTAAGTTTCTCGCTCAAGGCACTATCTACCCCGATGTGATTGAGTCAGCAGCATCCAAAACGGGTAAGGCGCACGTCATTAAATCTCACCATAATGTGGGTGGCTTGCCAGATGATATGGCCCTTGATCTAGTTGAGCCACTACGCGAGCTGTTTAAAGATGAAGTGCGCAAGATTGGTGTTGAGCTTGGGTTGCCCTACGATATGGTCTATCGTCATCCATTCCCTGGCCCTGGTCTTGGCGTACGAATTCTCGGTGAAGTTAAAGAGGAATATGCCAATATCCTCAGAGAAGCCGATGCCATCTTTATTGAAGAACTGCATAACTCCGGCTGGTACCAAAAAACCAGTCAAGCCTTTGCTGTATTTCTACCGATTAAATCTGTTGGTGTAGTGGGCGATGCACGTCGTTATGAGTGGGTCATTGCATTACGTGCAGTAGAAACCATCGACTTTATGACGGCTCGCTGGGCGCACCTTCCCTATGAACTCTTAGAGAAGGTGTCTAACCGCATTATCAATGAAATAACAGAAGTCTCGCGTGTGACCTATGACGTTTCTAGCAAACCGCCGGCAACTATTGAGTGGGAGTAGTAGTCAGCACTGAAACCCTTATGTTTACTGGCTTATGCCACTTGTAAACTACTTGTAAACTCCTCTGAAACACGCATACCTTCGTTAGTTTTGTAACCAAACTTGTAAACTCAGACTATTACTCTGTTTCGTAATAGTATTCCTTCGTTGTCCTTTTTTATATTGTGTATGTATTGATCGATCGTCCCAT
>JABILI010000021.1 GCA_018654575.1 Porticoccaceae bacterium | reverse complement strand
CACATGCAACAGGTGATGCCAATCTCAACAACGATCTCATCGACGACGCTGGCCAAGGCCACCGGCAGAGGTAGTGATATTAGGGAGCTGAATTTGGAGCATTTACGCCAACAAGTTGCGGTGGTCGATCAGCAACCAACGCTATTTACCGGGGACGTGATGTATAACATTCGCTATGGAAAGCCTGGCGCTACTGATGCGCAGGTTGTTGAAGCGGCGAAAGCTGCCCATGCAGATGATTTCATTAATCAGTTGCCGCTTGGCTACGCGAGTAATCTTGGTGAGCAAGGCGTTCGACTATCTGGAGGGCAACGACAGCGTATTGCGATTGCGCGAGCTTTATTAAAGGACCCAAGAATATTATTGTTGGATGAGGCGACAAGTGCCCTCGATTCTGAAAGTGAATATAAGGTTCAATTGGCCTTAGATAAATTAATGAAAGACCGAACAACGGTTATTATTGCTCATCGATTATCTACCATTCTTCACGCAGATGAAATTATCGTTATGGATGGAGGCAAGAAAGTCGCCGCAGGTAATCATCAAGAGCTCTTGTTAATAAGTCCGCTATACGCCCGCCTTGCTGAACTGCAGTTTCAGACTGAGGGTGTGGGATAGAATGACCAGGCAAGGGTGAATTTTTGATCGTTCTCGTAAGCTATTGCGTACATTCGCTATAATAAGGGTAATTTCTCTCTAGCTTGTGAATTCGCAGGCACTAATAGGCAAGATAGGGCTGTATTGATGGTACGATTTTTAATAACAATGGCGTGTATATTTCTTGGTGCTTGTGCATGGTTTGATAATATTGAGCCGGTACTAGACCGCTCTGAAGCTTTTCGGATAGAGACGTCAGGCGGTGTTGTCCAGGGGCAGAGAATAAAGAGTGGTGGAGCAGATTTAAGCTCTTCGACCGTCGTGTCTTGGTTCGATATTCCCTTTGCACAGCCTCCTGTGGGGGACTTGCGCTGGCGGGCTCCTCGTCCGATTAACGCTCCGATTAATATAATCGTTGAGCGAGAAGACACATCTTGTGTGCAAAAATCAAGCGACTATGCTGGTGCTAGCGGTGAGGGTATTGTCGGTTCGGAAGATTGCTTGTACCTGGACATAAAGGCTCCAGCTGACTTTGCGAGCAAATCATACCCAGTAATGTTCTGGATCCACGGAGGTGGCAATACCACAGGGCTCAAAGACTACTACGATTTTACTCGCTTGGTCGCTACGCAGAGCGTGGTGGTGGTCACTGCCAACTATCGACTGGGGGCTCTAGGCTGGTTTACACATCCGGCTATTCAAGGTGAGCAAAAAGGTTTAGATAAAACGTCTAATTTCGGCACCTTAGATATCATAGAATCCTTAAAGTGGGTTCAGGGCAATATCGCTCAGTTTGGTGGCGACGCGCAAAATGTGACTATCTTCGGCGAATCTGCCGGCGGTCATAATGTGTTTGCTTTGTTGGCATCACCGTTGGCCGATGGATTGTTTCACAGAGCCATCTCTCAATCGGGTTATACCACCAGTTCCTCCCAACAAGATGCCTATAATGAGAATGACCAAAATGTGTTGATCGAGCGTGGTGCTTGGCAGATTGCCAAGCAACTCAATGCGGAGTCTGGCGTAGAAGCGAACTCAAGGCAGATGCGAGACCTACTCAAGAATACAGATGCTCGAGCACTTGTTGCACTTTATTACACGGGAGCCGGTGTAGATAATGTGCCTCTCACGACAATTGATGGAATTGTTATCCCTGAGGTGGGTTTATTAGGTGCCTTAGGTCGTGAAGAATATGCTAAAAACATACCCGTTATAGCGGGTGCCACTAAGGATGAGGTCTCCCTTTGGTTGGGGTTGCACCGCTACTTTGTGGACGTAAGCTATCCTTTTACCAAGCTGTTACCACCAGTATTTAAGGTGAAACAGCCTGATCTGTTCGATTTTTGGATACGCACACGCTCCCACGGTTGGAAGCTTCGCGGCGCTGACATACCTTTGCAGGCTCTTGAGACTGCGGGTTATAAGAACCTTTATGCTTACCGCTTTGATTGGGACCATCAAGAAACTTCAATTTTCGCTGACTTCCCTAACATTATTGGAGCCGCCCACGGGACCGATATTGCTTTTGTGACCGGCCAGTATAACTATGGCCCAATCTCCGCTTATATATATCCTGAGGGTCCAGCACGGGCCGAGATGGAGGCTACAGTGATGAGTACGTGGAGTGAGTTTGCACGGTCAGGTATTCCTGATAAAGGTATTCCTCTGCAATGGAGCCGGTTTACAACGGCGAATCCTGCTTATATCCATTTAGACAAGGACGACTTACTGCGCATGGATATTGAGGACGAAACTATGCCGTCATTGTTGAATGGCATAGCGGACCATTCGTCATCCACCGACCTTGAAAAGTGCATGATAGTATGGGAATCATTAATCAATGTGGGAGACCCGGAGTTAGATGCTCATAATGCTTGGAATGATGGATTTTGTAACAAATTTGACGTTCGCGCTGAACAAAAAACTTTAGCAGCTCTGCTTGTTGAGGAGTTTGGCTCCGTTGGCGTCAATTAAAAGGTAACGTATGCCGTTTAAACAAATCGTCGGTAAGCTGGAGCTACCCAGTAGTTGGGTCAAAACGCTCTTTTTGATACTGCTGTCGGCGTTCTTCGTTAATGTGGGTGTCGACCATTTCGTTAACCCTGAGTTCTATCTCGCCATCATGCCAGGCTACTTGCCGCTGCATTCAGAAGCCGTGTATATCAGCGGATTTTTTGAGATTTTAGGCGGCATTTCAGTACTCATACCTCGTCTTCGTGCCGCCGCAGGATGGGGCCTTGTGGCGTTGTTGATTGCGGTTTTCCCCGCTAACATACACATGGCGATCAATACTGATTTATTTCCAGACATCTCTCCGACTCTGCTTTATATAAGACTAGTGCTTCAATTCATCTTTATTTATTGGGCGTATGCGGTAACTCGTCCTTCGCGCTAAACACAGTCCTGTTGGACGGGCTATAGCTTCTAGGTGTTTTCTGAGCTGTCCTAAAAACCCAAGGGAGAGATTCCTTGGTTTTTTTGTGGGCCTTAGGGTGACAAGCGCTAGATTTTAAATTTAATCGTAAGAATGTATAAAATGACTTCCTCAAACCTCGATGCGAGGATAAACTTTCGCTATGAATAAAGAGATTCTCGATTTATCTGACAAGCTTGGTGCTGCGTTGTTATTACGCAAGGCTACGGTTACTGTGGCCGAATCTTGTACTGGGGGTGGTGTTGCAAGTGCTATCACAGCCGTTGCTGGGAGTTCGAAGTGGTTTCACTGCGGATACATAACCTATGCAAACCATGCCAAGAGCAACATCCTCGGTGTCCCTGTGACTCTATTGCAGGCTGAAGGTGCTGTTAGTGAGTCGGTGGTACGCAGTATGGTTGAAGGTGCCGCGCAGCGAGCGGATGCTGATTTTGCAGTGGCTATAAGCGGGATAGCTGGTCCTACAGGAGGTTCTGATGAAAAGCCTGTGGGCACCGTTTGGCTTGCATGGCTTGGTCCGCAAGGTGTCGGTAGTGCGAGATATCAATTGTCAGGAGATCGTAACGCAGTCAGGGAGCAGTCAATAAAAATTTCTCTTCAACAACTCTTGCATCATGTCACTGAATGTACTACTGTACACTCATACAGTAATTGAAAAGTAGTTATATTTTAAGCGACTCATAGTTTAACGGCTTAATTTGAGCATTTAAACCACTGTAATCAGCCGTTAAATAATCTTAAGAGGATATAGTTATGGACTCAAACAAATCAAAAGCGTTGGAAGCAGCCTTAGGTCAAATCGAGCGACAGTTTGGTAAAGGCACCGCGATGAAGTTGGGCGATAAGCCTATTGAAAAGATCCCATCAGTTTCCACTGGCTCATTGCCATTAGATATTGCCTTGGGAATAGGTGGTCTTCCATTCGGCCGTGTTGTCGAGATTTATGGGCCTGAATCATCAGGCAAGACAACGTTGACGTTGAGTGTTATTGCTCAAGCGCAGAAACTCGGTAAGACCTGTGCCTTTATTGATGCAGAGCATGCACTTGATCCAGCCTACGCAGCCAATCTTGGCGTGCACACTGATGACCTCATTGTATCGCAGCCCGACACCGGAGAGCAGGCGTTAGAGGTTACCGACATGCTTGTTCGTTCAGGTGCTGTGGATGTTGTGGTTATTGATTCGGTTGCCGCTTTAGTGCCCAAAGCCGAAATTGAGGGAGAGATGGGTGACCATCACGTGGGACTCCAGGCTCGCTTAATGTCTCAGGCACTTAGGAAACTGACAGGGAATATTAAAAACGCGAATTGCCTTGTTATTTTTATCAACCAGATTCGTATTAAGATCGGGGTCATGTTCGGGAACCCTGAAACTACGTCAGGTGGAAACAGCCTTAAGTTTTACTCATCCGTGCGTTTAGATATTCGCAGAATCGGTGCAGTGAAAGAGGGTGATGAAATTATTGGAAATGAAACTCGCATCAAGGTCGTTAAGAATAAAGTAGCCCCACCCTTTAAGCAGGCAGAGACTCAGATTCTTTACGATACGGGATTTAATTTCTATGGTGAACTGATCGATCTTGGCGTCAAAGCAGGTTACGTGGATAAGGCTGGCGCTTGGTACGCCTATCAAGGGAATAAAATTGGCCAGGGTAAAAAGAATGCTGCTGAATTTTTAGAGGAAAATATCGATATAGCAGATGGCCTAGAAAAGTCTATTCGCGATCTATACCTTGCTGAACCTGAGCCTAGAAAGGCAATCAATACTGAAGAAGCGCCAATAGATGAGTAAATGGGACTAGCAGGGACTCGCCAAACCATAGAGATCAAACGGTTACGTAATCACCCCGGCCAGGAGGACTGGCTGGGGGAGATTGTGTCACTGAAGGGCAAGAGTTTTATTCAAGCTTTGGAGCAATGATAGAGTGGTTGTTTTGGCTAAAACGATACGTCTCAAGGCGATGGATCTATTAGCGCGGAGAGAACATTCAGTAAAAGAGTTAACCAGAAAACTGTCCGAGCGCTTTGAGGATTTCACGCTCATCGATGAAGTCGTTCAGCAGCTAGCTGAAGATAATTTAGTGAGTAATAGTCGATTTGCAGAAATTTACGTCCGAAGTAGGATTGGCAGACACTGCGGGCAGATTAGAATTGAAAATGATCTCCGGGAACGTGGTGTATCTGATCAACTTATCGCCGCAGCACTCGAAGCAGCAGGTCAAGATTGGTTTCAGTTAATTCGGGAGCTTTCTCTGAAAAAATACGGTAATACACCGCCCTTTGACGCGAAAGAAAGCGCAAAGCGAATCAGATTCTTTCAATATCGGGGTTTCGACTTTAACCAAATAAAACATGCGCTTGAGCAATGTCGCAAGTAACATCGCGTTTAGTTCTTGGTGGTGCGGCTTTATGCTTTTAGATAACTATTGAAAATTTCCACGAGCCTAGGTTCAATCCAGCTGTGCGCCGAGAGATCCTGAATAAACCCGCAGTGCCCTCCATTTTCCTGAATTTCAACAACAAGATTTTCGTGTGCAATGATCTTGTCGATGTCTTCTATAGGAATTATAGGGTCATCCTTTGACGCGATGAGATACGCTGGCACGGCCAGTTCTTTAAGACGATCTCCAGTCAGGGCATAGGAGGCAAAATAACTTTGAGCATCATCGAAAGGAGTATATTTTGGAATGAATGTGTTGTTGATATCATCTAATGTTTTCACTTTCTTAAGTTCGGTACTAAAACCATGATCGGGGAAATGTTTTTGTTTTTTCCGAATTGAGCGGGTCCAGCGACGAAAGAAATATTTTTCATAGATAAACAGACTGTTGTTGAGGGCGATCATGGCACTATTGGGGTCGACCGGGGGGCAGATCCCTACAGCGGCTTTTATAGTTAGCTCTTTTGCCCGATCTGCGGTGATTCTGAGTGTAAAGTTTCCACCAAGAGAAAATCCAGCGAGAAACACGTTTCGATATTCGTATTCTTTTAGAAATGAGGCTATGGCATCACCTACTTCGCCGATCATTGTAGAGTTGAACATTCCCTTATTTAGATGATGACTCTCCCCATGATCTCGTAAATTTAATCTAAGAACATCATACCCGTGCTTTAAAAGGTAATGGGCAGTCGTTAGTTGATAGGCAGATTGACTTGAACCCTCCCATCCATGAAGAAGAACAATCACTGCATTTTTTGAGGTCCCTGTGTAAATATCCTCGCAGTAATCAAATTCCGCGGTAAGCCTTATGTTTAGAGGTGTTGATAATACAAGGGGCTTTGAATTCAGTTTTTTTGCAATTCTTTTAGCGCGAAATTTACGCGGGCCCACGCTATTGAAGATGCTCTGGACATGTGCATTTCTTAAAACGAGAGGGGGAGAGAAGGTATTTTTGGTCATCATGTTCATTAATAAAGGTATAAGATTATGGTGAGTGAGTTTTTGAGTGGCAATCATAACTATGCAGCATCTATAAGGCTATGCTTAAAGCTATGAAATGAGCGTTTTAGCTGAGATAGTCGCCGAAAAGAAATCATCTCTTTAAGGGTAAATTTTCTATACTAGGTTTACTCTAGTCGTTTTAAGCCTTTACGTTTCTGATCGTAGCGTGTTGAAACCAGATCACGGGTATAGATGAGTTGTTGCTTCCCTAATCGCCCATAGAGAATTATAGTCAGGCTCTGTTTGTCAACTATTGTGAGTGTTACTTATGATGAGGTTAGTCGTATTATTTTCAACACTGTTAATGTCCTTAAGTTCTGTTGCATTGGATGATAAGGCAGTTGGTCGGACAGATGAGAATGGTATCCAAGCGGACGCTAATGATGGGGTCAAGACAGCCGCGCCTAGTATTCTCGAGAGACTAAAGGGTATTAGTGATTTAGATCCATCAAAGTGGGGTATTCGTAACGGCTGTGTTTCTTTAATGCGTGTAAAAAATATTCGTTTTATAGACGATCAGTCAGCAATCATAGAAATGAGGGGAAAGAAAAAGGCATTGCTCAGATTGCGTCGAGAATGTCCGGGTATAAAGAGAGATGGTTTTGTTCATCGCTCCCGTGGTAGACAGTTATGCGCTCGCTTTGATCAATTTGAGGTTATAGACATGGGAATTCCTTGCTCCATTGAGTCTATAGAACCTTATGTTGAGATTGCATCTGATTCAGGTTCAGGAAAGGACAATACTGCAGGCGGACCTAAATGAGACAGCATGCAATAAGGTTCAAAGGGTTATGAATAAGTCAGTTGTTAGCAGAGCACACTTTTGGGTGGCGACCCTATGGGCTGTAGCGTCAGGCTTGAGTTTTGGTGTTGAGTTAATTTCTTTTCAAGGTGACCTGTCTCAGGGAAGCCTAGTGTTAGGTTCGGTCGAGACTAGATATAAGGTTAGCTATAAGGGTGAGCAATTGAAGTTAGCACCTAATGGGCAATTTCTGCTTGGCTTAGGGAGAGATTCAGCTTCAGTAATGGAGGTTTCTTTAGAGGGCCCTGATGGGCAGACATCGGTTCATTCTTTTGCGGTAGAAAAAAGGCTCTATAACGTGCAGGCAGTTGACGGGGTCCCTCAGCGAACGGTGAGCCCATCACAGACTGATTTGGCACGGATTAAGCGGGATAGCCTTATGGTGAGGAGTGCTCGGCAATTAAGGTATGAAAAACCCTATTTTTTAGGTGGGTTTGAGGCTCCCATAGAGGGACCAATTACAGGAGTTTATGGCAGTCAGCGGGTGTATAACGGGGTGCCTAAAAGCCCGCATTATGGCGTTGATTATGCAGCGCCAACGGGAAGTGTTGTTAATGCACCCTCTGGAGGGGTTATTACCATGGCTGAAATAGACCTTTTTTATTCTGGTGGTACTCTGATTATGGATCACGGACATGGCCTGACCTCCTCGTTTTTACACCTGAGTGCCATTTTGGTTCAAGTTGGGGATCGGGTTCAACGAGGCGATCCTATCGCTCAGGTTGGTGCAACAGGTCGAGCTACAGGCCCTCATTTGGATTGGAGGATGAATTGGCACCAAGTGCGCATCGATCCTCAGTTGGTTCTCAAGGCGTTACCGTTAGAATGACTCAATCCATAGGTCGATCAGTTTCACTATTGGAGCAGCTAGCATGGCGGTTTTTATCTACTTTGCGTACAATGCCCGAACAATCAAATGGACCGTGTCGTGGATAAAAAACTCTTAAGTATCTTGGTTTGCCCTCTCAGTAAAGCGCCTTTGGAGTACAACAAAGAGACGCAGGAATTGATTTGCAGGGCTAGTGGTCTGGCTTACCCGATAAAGGACGGGATTCCAGTGATGTTAGAGTCCGAAGCTCGGCACCTCGATACCGATGAAAAACTAAAGAGTGCTGTTGCTAGAGATAGCAACATTAGCTGAGGTCATAAAAATGTCCAATACTGAAGCCACATTGTTTACTCGGATTATCAATCGTGAAATTCCAGCCGATATCCGCTATGAGGATGACCTCTGTATCGTGATTAACGATATTGCGCCGCAAGCGCCTGTGCATATGCTGGTTATACCAAAGCAACCGATACCAAGATTGGTCGATGCTAGTAAAGCGGACCAGTCAATTTTAGGGCATTTAATGTGGGTTGCCGCCGAGGTGGCCCGAGATGCCGGGGTTGATGAAGCGTTTCGATTGGTAGTCAATAATGGAGAAGGAGCAGGGCAGACGGTATTTCATTTGCATTTGCATGTTTTAGCAGGCCTAAAAGCAGTGCCAATGTTTGTCGAGGATGACCTCGGAGAGCTGTAATTGATTGCTTTCTATAGTGCGATTTAAACTAAATTTAGATTAACTAAGTGACTAAAAAAGAATGATGAAAAGTGCTGACATCCGAAACCTGTTCCTTAACTACTTCGCAAGCAAGGAACATGCGATCGTGCCAAGCAGCAGCCTGGTTCCTGGCAATGATCCAACGCTGTTGTTTACTAACGCTGGGATGGTGCAATTTAAAGATGTATTTTTGGGGGTAGACCAGCGCAGTTATAGTCGCGCGGTTTCCTCGCAACGCTGTGTTCGCGCTGGCGGCAAGCATAATGATCTGGAAAATGTCGGCTACACGGCTAGGCATCACACGTTTTTTGAGATGTTGGGTAATTTCAGTTTTGGTGAATATTTCAAACGTGATGCCATTACTTTTGCATGGCAATTTCTAACTGAAGAATTAGGGCTTCCTAAGGATCGGCTGTGGATTACTGTGCATGTGAGTGATGATGAGGCGGCAGACATATGGGTCAAACAGATAGGCATTGATCCCAATAGGCTCTCTCGCTTGGATGAAGCCAACTTTTGGCAAATGGGCGATACAGGACCCTGTGGCCCCTGCACTGAAATCTTTTGGGACCATGGAGAGGATATTCCTGGTGGGCCTCCGGGCAGTCCCGACGATGATTTAGATCGGTATATTGAAATCTGGAATTTAGTATTCATGCAGTTTGAGCGTGATGCTAGCGGCACGATGACGCCGCTCCCGAAGCCTTCAATTGACACAGGCATGGGCTTAGAAAGAGTTGCCGCGGTGATGCAAGGTGTCCACAGTAATTATGACATTGATCTTTTTCAGCATTTGATTAAAGATGCCTCACGGGTCACTGGATGCAAAGACCTTCAGGATAATTCGTTGAAAGTTATTGCTGACCATATACGTTCCTGTGCGTTTCTAATCGTTGATGGGGTCAAACCGTCAAACGAGGGTCGTGGATACGTTTTAAGAAGGATTATTCGCCGAGCATTACGGCATGGGCATAATTTAGGTGCTGAGGGTAACTTCTTTTACAAGTTGACGGCATCTCTGGGTGAGATTATGGGCGAGGCCTATCCAGAATTACTTGAAAAAAAGCAAGTTATTAGCGATACCATCAAAAAGGAAGAAGAGCAGTTTGCGCGTACCTTAGACAAAGGTATGGGTGTTTTAGAGGCGGCTCTTGCTGAAATGTCCGGTACTGAATTGTCTGGAGAGTTAGTGTTTCAGCTTTATGATACGTTTGGTTTCCCTACTGATTTAACCAATGATGTGGCCAGAGAAAAGGGCTATACCCTCGATATCGCTGGCTATGAGAAGTGTATGCAAGAGCAAAAGTCGAGAGCAAGATCGGCGAGCCAATTTTCGGTTGATTATACAGATAGTATTCGTGTGGAAGGTAATACAGAATTTTGCGGCTATGAGGCTTTAGCGTTGAGTTCGAATATTATAGGGCTATTCACTGAAGGCAAGGCGGTTAGCAGTGTAGGAGAGGATGCTGAAGTCGTCTTGGTGCTAGATAGAACAGTTTTTTACGCAGAATCTGGCGGGCAGGTCGGTGACTCGGGATTTTTATCAAAAGGGTCAGCAAAAATAGAAATTACTGACTGTCGTAAGGTGGGCAATCATCATATCCATATCGGACGAGTATTGTCAGGCGAGTTTAGTGTCGGTGACTCCGTGGATGGCGTTATTGACCAGAATATTCGTCAGGCCACAGCATTGAATCATTCCGCGACGCACTTGGTGCACGAAGCACTTCGTCAGGTTTTAGGAGATCATGTTGAGCAAAAGGGTTCACTTGTAGATAGTCAGCGTTTGCGTTTCGATTTCTCTCATGGAGACGCTGTCAGCAATGAGCAAGTCCGCCGTATTGAGCATCTTGTCAATGAAGAGATCCTCAAGAATACGGCCGTGTCGACTCAAGTTATGAGTATGGATGATGCCAAGGCAAAGGGCGCGGTAGCATTGTTTGGTGAAAAGTATGGCGATGAGGTGCGAGTTGTTAGTATCGGTGGAGAGTATTCAGTCGAGTTATGTGGTGGCACACATGTGTCTCGCTCGGGTGATATTGGCGCAATCCGTATCACGACAGAGTCCAGTGTTGCGTCAGGTGTTAGACGTATTGAAGGCGTTACAGGCATGAAGGCTGTTAGCTTTTGCGATGATCAACAAGATGCAATCGCTGACATTCTTAGTATCCTACGCAGTGGCCGTCAAGGGTTGAATGAAAAGGCGCAATCTATCGTTGATGATAATAGGCGGCTTCAAAAGGAAATTGAAAGACTCAAAGACAAACTGGCCAATACCACGGGCAATGACCTGATGAGTGGCCTACAAGAAATTGGTGGTATCTCCGTTCTTTCTACTGTTGTTGAGGGCGCCGACGCTAAAAGTCTTAGGGGCGTTGCTGACCAGGTTCGCTCTAAAATGCAGCGGGGCGTTTTTATGCTAGCTGCTGTTGAAGGCGAAAAAGCAGCTTTAGTGGCTGGCGTCACGCAGAACTTAACCGATGAAATCAAGGCGAGTGAATTGTTGAAATTTGTGACCGACCAAGTTGGCGGGAAAGGCGGCGGCCGTCCAGATATGGCTCAAGGAGCAACCGGAGATGTTTCGCGGCTTCCAAAAGCTCTGCAGTCTGTATATCAGTGGGTAACAGAGAAATCGGGATAGTACCCTGATATCTTACAGCGCATAACTTAATTGGTTCCGCTGACTCAAAAGGACGCAGAGAGAACATCTTTTACCGCAGAATACTCTTAAGGACTTAACTTTTACGGTGATTTGTAGTTTAATTCGAGCCTTTTTTTGGGTAAACGAATAAATCTAATGAGTCTGATAGTTCAAAAATATGGCGGCACCTCAGTAGGAACAGTGGAGCGCATCGAAGCAGTTGCCGATAGGGTGGTGAAGAGCTATCAATGTGGCAACCAAGTAGTTGTTGCCGTGTCTGCGATGAGTGGTGAGACTAATCGGCTCATTGGTTTAGCGAATGAAATTAATGAAAGCCCAGATCTACGTGAGATGGATGTGTTAGTTAGTACTGGCGAGCAAGTAACAATTGCACTGGTCTGCATGGCTCTTCAGAAACGTGGCATCGAAGCGCGGTCATATACTGGGGGGCAGGTTAAAATCCTAACCGATAATGTCCATGGCAAGGCTAGAATTAAAGAAATTGATGCTCATCGTATGCAAACTGATTTAAAGGCAGGTCGGGTTGTCGTAGTAGCTGGCTTTCAGGGTATAGATGATGAGGGAAACATAACGACCTTAGGTCGTGGTGGTTCAGACACAACTGCAGTGGCTCTAGCGGCAGCGCTTAATGCTGATGAGTGTCAGATATATACTGATGTAGATGGAGTCTACACAACGGATCCGCGAGTAGTTCCAGACGCTAGGCGGCTAGACCAGATAACGTTTGAAGAAATGTTAGAGATGGCTAGTCAGGGTTCGAAAATATTACAGATTCGATCTGTAGAGTTTGCTGGAAAATACAGTGTGCCCCTCCGGGTGATGTCTAGTTTTATAGAGGGCCCCGGCACGTTAATATCTCTTGAGGATAACGATCAAATGGAACAGCCAGTAGTATCAGGAATTGCATTCAACCGAGATGAAGCTAAGTTGACCATTCGGGGTATCCCTGATCAGCCTGGCGTGGCGTACAAAGTCCTTGGCGCGATTAGCCAAGCAAACATTGAGATCGATGTTATTGTGCAAAACGTCGCTAAAGATAACTCAGCAACTATTACCTTTACAGTCCACAGAGCTGCCTTGAAACAGGCTGAGGCGCTATTAAAAGAGATTGCAGTTGACCTTGGCGCTATAGAAGTAGACTCTGATGATCGCATCGCAAAGATTTCGATAGTGGGCGTCGGTATGCGATCACATGCGGGGGTAGCCGCTCAAATGTTTGAGGCTTTGGCTAACGAAGGAATCAATATTCAATTAATTACCACCTCAGAAATCAAGATAACGGTGGTGATAGAAGAGCGCTATTTAGAGCTAGCAGTTAGAGCACTTCATTCAGGTTTTAATCTATCTGACGATAAAGCTGCAGAAGGTTAAAATATAATAATGAATAGAGCAAGCTGCTAAGGTTTGACAAAGGACCATCACCTGAATTTTATGCTCAGCAGACGGTAGTTTTTGATAGACAGTTGAAAGCGGTGTTTTGGGTCTCATAAGGGGGAAAGGAATGTTAATTTTAACAAGGCGAGTGGGTGAGACTCTTATCATCGGTGACGAAGTCACAGTTACGGTGTTAGGTGTCCGCGGTAATCAGGTGAGGTTGGGCGTTAATGCTCCCAAAGAGATAGCGGTTCATCGAGAAGAAATCTACCAAAGAATTCAAGATGAAAAAAATTCTGAAAATACAGGTGAAAATCAAGAAAATCGCAATAGCGACGTTTGATTTTTCCCATGATGTGATATTATGCCGCCGCGGTTCAGGGCGGCATATCTGTTTTATTAGTACATAGGTATTAATCCCCAGGAAAAGCATACGGAGAAGTGGCCGAGTGGCTGAAGGCGCGCCCCTGCTAAGGGTGTATACGTTAATAGCGTATCGAGGGTTCGAATCCCTCTTTCTCCGCCATATATTATCTTCAAAGGCTCTACAGCCCTTGTTAGCTCTCGTTTCTTACGAGGCTGATGAGGAGCAGTAGACAAATGAGTAGACATTTTAGATACCCTAAATATACATTCATTAAAGGCAATAGCTTTTACTTTTCTAGGTCAGTACCAACTGATCTTAGATGTTTCTATACAAAACCACGTATTATCCAATCGCT
>JABILI010000032.1 GCA_018654575.1 Porticoccaceae bacterium | reverse complement strand
TATGCACACCAGGACTCTCTTGGACATAAGTCGAACTGGCATAAATAGGCGTCATGATGGCGCCTGTCGTTGGATCGGGTTGCTGACCGGCGTGAATTGCCTTAGTCTCAAAACCCTGGGTTTTTGTGGTGTCTTTCATAGCCATCTCTAGTCTTCGCTAATCTTGGTTCTATAGTGGTTAATGAGGTCTACCTTGGTAATAAAGCCGACAAAGGTATCCCCTTGATAAATAATAGCGACCTTACCTTGAGTTAAGGTGTCCAATAGTTCCTCCTCTGAGGCTCCTACTGGCAGTACGTCTAAGTCTGTTACCATAAAGTCGACCGCCGACTGAGTGAAAGCTGCCTTGCTTTTACTAACATTAAACAATAAATCTTCTTCGTCTAGAACACCAACAAGTCGCTCCCCATCAAGCACAGGAATTTGAGAAATATCTGATGCTCTCATTCTTTTATAGGCCGTTAGCAGGGTGTCAGAAACAGAGACGCTAATCATATCGCCTTGATCAGCTCTACGATTAATTAAGTCGGTTACATCCCCAGCTGTCTTAACTTCCAATAAGTCATTGTCATGCAGCCAGGATTTATTAAATGCTTTTGAAAGGTACTTATTACCTGTATCGCAAATAAAGGTGACTACACGTTTTGGGGTAGTTTGTTTTTGACACCATTTTACAGCGCCAGCCACCAGAGTACCTGTCGATGAACCACCCAGAACCCCCTCCTCTCTTATTAACACCTGCAAGGTTTGGAAAGCCTCTTTGTCAGTCACTACTTCGGCATCATGGAGTATATCGACATTTAAATTATCGGGAATAAAATCTTCACCTACTCCTTCCACCAGCCATGTACCGCCCTCATAGGAAAATGATCCTTTAATAATAGCATCGGCAATAATAGATCCCTTAGGATCTGCAGCAACCATTTGAACATTTGGATCCTTTTCTTTAAAGAACTCTGCTAACCCGGTAATCGTACCCCCAGAGCCTACGCCAGCAACTACAGCATCAAGATTGCCATCCATCTGCTCCCATATTTCAGGCCCCGTCGTGGTGCGATGAATCATCGGATTGGCCGGATTAGAGAACTGATTAGCCAAAAAACAACCGGGAGTCTCAGCAACAATTCTTCGCGCTAAATCTTGGTAATATTCCGGATGTCCCTCTGGCACGTCGGAGCGGGTTAAAATAATCTCAGCGCCCAGCCCCTCGAGATGGAGAATTTTTTCACGGCTCATTTTGTCAGGGATAACTAAAATAATTTTATAACCCTTAATAGCGGCGACCAAGGCTAGTCCAATACCTGTGTTACCAGCCGTTGCTTCAATAATAGTGCCGCCGGGTTTTAACTCACCTGACTTTTCAGCTTCCTCAATAATTGCCAGGCCTACTCTGTCTTTAATTGAGCCACCAGGGTTCTGCGATTCGAGCTTAACAAAGAGCTCACAGGGCCCAGTATCGAACGCGCTGAGTTTTAGCATTGGTGTATCGCCAATCAACGATAAAAGAGATGTATTTACAGTCATCATTCCCCCTTTGTAGAACTGCAAGCCACAAAGTCATTGAGTATAAAAGGTAGTCACTATTTAGCGGCAAGAATAGCACAAAATCTTAGTAATGAAGCATACCTTTAAGGGTAAAAAAACGTCTTAGATATTACCTAAATAAGACTTTAGATAACTCATATGCTCTCTTCAACCGCCGCAAATTCGTTTACACTGTTGTGCCCAGAAATACATTTACGGAACTCTTAGACTATGGACAAAAATACTCAAATAGAAGTGGAGGCCGCTGTTTTTCGTCGTCTTCTACAGCATCTTGATGAAAATAAAGACGTACAGAATATCGACTTGATGAATCTTGCTAACTTCTGTCGAAATTGTTTAAGTAAATGGTATGTCTCCTCAGCAGCAGAGCACCAAACTGATATAGACTATGAGCAAGCACGTGAAATTATATACGGTATACCCTTTCCGGAATGGAAAGCTAAATACCAATCTCCGGCCACAGACGAACAACTAGCCCTTTTTGCCGCACGCTCTAAAACTAGAGGCTAAATTATTATCGATTCAATCAAAGTGACTAAAAAAAGCCAATTTCACCGACTTGAATATCAGCTTCGTGGTTTCGCCCATAAGCGACAATGCCGATACTACGAATCGACTTAGGTAACGCCGTCTTTCTCAGCCATGAGCCAGAGGGCTTAAAACTCTCTAAGGGTAACTTTATGATCTGCCATTCTTCGGTGACCTCAAAGGCAGCCTGATAGTATTGCCACGGTAACATGGTGCCTCTAGTACGCAGATGAATGTAGTACCTTTGACTATTCCCTCTCACCTTAACGTAAATGCCTGCAGCGTCCTTGTCGGCGCCTGCAGCCAAACGGGTGCGCAATTGAATAAACCCTCCATTGTTGGCCGTGCTAACGTCGCCGGTCATGTGCGCGTAAGCCTCGCCATTATCATTACCAACGCTTGCGGAGCCTTCAGATACGCCACCCATAACTTGATCACTTAAATAATCCCAGCGCACTCCTGAATCAGATTCAAAATTATCAATCATTATTTCATCAGCTCCTATAAAGCCAGCCATCATGCTGAAATACAAACATGCGGTGCCGCCGGTCAACGAATTTAATCTGCCCATGTGAAACTACCTTTTGTAATAAGTGGATTAGATACGGTTACAACAGTTATTTGTACCAAACTAAAATATGGATGCAAACGTCCCTTAATTAATTAATATACGTACCAGATGATGGGGCGGTAAGATACAACGATCGATTTTAGGCGTTAGGCGTATGAAAAAACTGTATTTATGTTTGATTTTGGCAACCTCGGTCTCCTGTGGTGGAGGATCAAGTTCTTCGCCTGTTGTACCTGTCATTGATCTAGGCGACGCGCTTCCAGATATTAGTACCTTTCCGGGTGTAAGCTGGGAGTCATATGCACCTACCGATGTCAATGTTGATAAAGATGGGATTGATCAGGCTTTGGATTATGCCTTTGAGACGGGTCGCAATACTCAAGGTGTTGTGATTATTCGTCATGGCGTGATTATAGGTGAACGCTATGCCGATGGAGAGTCACAAGATAGCTTAGCAACCAGCTGGTCAACCGGAAAATCATTTGCAAGTGCCCTTGTCGGGATAGCCTTAGATCGGGGTTTTATCGACTCTATCGACGTCTCCGCTGAAACCTATTTAACTCCCTGGATGAATACTGATAAGGGTGAGATTAGTATCAGAGCGATTCTGGAAATGCGCTCAGGTCTCAAAGAGGCTGAGGATGGAGATGCCAATATCTATGCTGGCGGTATTGGCGGCAACCAATTAGCTTATGCCTTGGCACGAACACCTGAGACAACCCCAAGAACAGATAATTGGGTATATCAAAATGCCGACTCCATGCTTCTTGCCGGAATATTAGAGGAGTCTACCGGACAAAGTGTCCTTGATTTCGCAGACATAAACCTATTTTCAAAAATTGACATGCAAGCTGATTGGTGGACAGATGAGCATGGCCATGCACTAACCTACTGCTGTATAGATACTACATCTAGAGATTTTGCTCGTTTTGGTCTTCTCTATGCTCGCAATGGACGTTGGCTCGATGAACAAATTATTTCAGAAAACTGGGTCCAGGAATCAACAACAGTTCCTGAAGGTACTAATAATACTGGTTATGCAATGCAGTGGAGGGTCGAACCCTCAAAAGGGTATTTTTGGGCCTCAGGGTTAAACAGAAATAATATTTATGTCTTTCAAGACCAAGATTTAGTTGTCGTGAGAAACAGCGCATATAAAAAAGTGGGGTCAAGTTCCGTAAGAACTGGTAATAATTATCATCAGACACTACCACCATTGAGCTGGAGCGACTCGGAGTTTTTAGCGTATATTTACAATGCGATTAACGATTAGTGCCATAAGTTTGATTTGCATCACATTCAGCAGGACGGCGTATTTCATTTTCTAACCGGCCTAACCTCCATTGGAGTTATGCCTGACCAGCGTCGAAAAGATCGACGGAAATTGGCTGCGCTACTGTAGCCTAAAAGTATAGCTATTTCGGTGACGGGCAAATGAGTGCTTTGTAAATACTCTAAGGCTAAGCGATATCTAACCTGATCAAGAAGCTCTTGAAAGCGACATCCCTCTTTTGCCAATCTCCGCTGCAGAGTACTTTCGCTCATATGAAGCTTATCGGCAATTGAGGCACTAGAGGGAAAGTCCAGCCTTGTACTGATAAGAATTTGCTTCACTCGCTCACTGACCAGACCAAGTTGATTGTCAGCCGACATAATACGATCACACTCTCTCTGGAAAATGTTTTGCGCTAGCGGATTCGACGTAGAGATGCTGGTTGCCAACCCATCCAGGCCGAACGTAAGACCGGGCTTGTCCGACATGAAGCTTACTTTCGAACCGAATACAGAGGCATATAGCTCCGATTCTTCTCCCGCACTATAATCTAGACCTAAGCTAAAAGAGACGTTCACCTCCCCCGTTAAGATACGTAAATTATGGACCACTGCAGAGTAGAGCGTATCAGCATAAAATCTCTCCAGTTCTTTGGGTAAATGCCGCCCTTTACCAACTAACATAACCCCGCTCTGATCCGCAACTAGGTCAATAGTCATACTCGGGAGTATCGCTTGATTATATCTAAGTAATAATTTTAGTGTATCCCCGACCGTGTCACTGGTCATCAACGCATAGCCTAATATCCCCAATGCCACCATATTTAACCTGACCCCAAGCTTGAGCCCAAGGGCCTTATCATCAGATAGCTTGATAGCATTACTGCAAATGATATCTGCTTGTTGGCTGGTCAGGAAGAACGGCTGCGAGGAGTCGATAGCGTCTAGCTGGGTGGTTTTTAGGAGATCATCTTCGGCAACACCTTGCTCCCGTAGCAACCCTATAAGCTCTGGTAAGATGATTCCGTACATAAATTAATTCCTGTAGGTGATCCTCAAAAACCGATATATGCCGGTAAAAGAGCCCTAAATTGACCGTAAAAGAACCCTAAATTGACGCTATTTAACCCTCCCAAGAAACGAACTGTCAACTATAATTTCCTAATAGGAAGTCATAACACTAGCTCCACCAAGGAATGATAAAAATGGCCACATACTCAATGGATCACCCAGAAAAAGGCGAGATAAACTATACCGACAAAAAGCGATATCTTTGGTTTATGTCAATAACGTTTCCATTAATGCCGCTAACGACCATTTATTGGTTTACACAAACTGGCATCGAAGCTCTGTTGGCTATCCCTCTAGCGATAAACTATCTTCTTTTACCGGCATTAGATTGGGCTATTGGCTCGGACAGTAGCAATCCACCGGAGGAGTTAGTACCTCAGCTTGAGGAGGACCGGTACTACAGAATTCTCACTTATCTCACAGTACCAATGCATTTTATTGTATTGCTCGCATTTGCGTGGGTAGTAGGGACTTTTGAGTTAAGCATTTTGTCTATAGTGGTCGTTGCTTTAGTCGCCGGCAGTTACAGTGGCATTGGTATCAACACTGCGCATGAGTTAGGCCATAAAAACACTAAAATAGAAAAATGGTTAGCAAAAATTGTATTGGCAGTGCCTGCCTATGGTCATTTTTCGGTAGAGCATAATCGAGGCCACCACATTTTAGTCGCGACACCAGAAGATCCTGCCAGTTCACGACTGGGCGAGTCTCTTTACTCCTTCGCTGCTCGGGAAATTTCAGGTACGTTTGTTAGAGGCTGGCAATTAGAGAGAGATCGCCTTACCAAATCAGGCCTTCCATTCTGGAGCCACCACAATGAGATCATACAGTCCTATGCTATCAGCATCCTGTTGCAAGGGTCACTAATCGCCTATTTTGGCTGGATCATGGTGCCCTTTTTATTAATGCACAATTTTTGGGCCTGGTCTCAGTTAACCTTGGCGAATTATATTGAGCATTACGGCTTACTAAGAGCGAAAAAAGAAAACGGTGAGTTTGAGAGATGCGCGCCTCACCACTCATGGAACGCTAATTATATTGTCACCAATCTGATGCTATTCCATCTTGAGAGACACTCAGACCATCACGCTTATCCGGCACGGCGGTACCAGAGCCTTCGGAATTTTGACGACATTCCCGAATTACCTAATGGTTATTTTGGAATGTACTTATTGGCATATATACCATGGCTATGGTTTAGGGTTATGGACAAACGAGTCTTAGAGCTACCCCACATTCAAGGTAATCTATCTAAGGTCAACATATGCCCTTCTAAGATAAACAAAATAAAGGCTAAGTATGGGACTCACAGCCTAGCTTAGTAGAAATAAGGTATCTGGGCGGCTGTGAAAATAGCTAGCCCTTACCTTGTCCCACTCCCTTTCGCAGGTGTAAAAAGTCCCATACGATCTGACCTTAAAATTTGGACTTCGTTTGTGTCTAAGGTGATCGGCAAAACAGCCGTAGGCAGGCCAAAAGGAACTCCCCTAAAAGTCCATTTATCCTCAACATCAAAGGTTGCCGCGTTAAGCTTGGTTATCGAGAAAGGCAAGACACCGTGATCTAATAACTGTCATAAGCTGTGCTAGTATTAAAATAAGGACTAAATATAAAAGCAGCGCTATTCTTAGCCTTAACCTTGTACCAAGGAGGACATCATTATGAGTGCACTCGAAAGAAAGACACTCCCGTTTTCCAGCGGTGAGCCAGGCGAGCATCATTATTGCCAGTGGCTCCCAGAACACCCTGTCGCTTGGTTGCATATTATGCATGGTATGTCTGAGCATGGCGCTCGCTACGCTGAATTCGCAGAGTTCTTGAATCAACAGGGCATTTTAGTTACGGCAGGCGACCATCGTGGCCATGGTCAAACAGGTAAAGCGATGGGTAGCAGTTATCATCTGGCTGACGCCGATGGTTGGGAGCAAATGATTGATGACCAATGGCAACTTATTAACCATATTGAAGCTCGACTTGATTTGCCGCTTATTTTAATGGGTCACAGCATGGGATCTTTTATGGCGACGCGTTTTTGCCAGAAATATGCCACCCAAATTCCCGACGCATTTAATCATAAGTTATGCGGCTTAATACTGTCAGGATCAAGTTATGACACCCCTAAATTTTTTGAGAGTATTTCGTACTTCGCTCGTTTCGAGCGCTGGAGGGTTGGCCCGCGAAAGCCCAGTAGTGTTTTAGAAAAACTATCCTTTAGCTCTTTCAATAATGCTTTCAAGCCCAACCGCACGGTTAGTGACTGGTTATCTAGAGATGAAAAAATCGTTGATGACTATGTCGACGACTATTACTGCGGTGGTCCCCTGTCAACTCAATCTTGGTGTGATTTCCTAGCAGGCATGGCTCACTTATCGAGCCCGTCTGCAATGGCTACCATTGATAAGGCTCTTCCAATCTATCTGATATCTGGGGCACTGGACCCGGTAAGCAAGCAAGGTGAGGGTGTTGAAAAATTGAAGGCCGCACTGCTTCAAGCTGGAATTAAAAGAGTTGATATGCGTTTATACGAAGAAGCTAGGCATGAAATTCTCAATGAAACCAATCGCACCGAGGTGTTTAAGGACCTGCTCTACTGGCTCGCCGCCCTCAAATCAGAGCTTTAATTGAATTAGACAACCATTAGTAACCGTTTTAACTGTAAACTGTAGCTGATGAGTACCTTTAACTTATTGATAGCCCTCTGGTCAGTTGCTGCACTGCTAGCATGCCTTTATTTGATATTTAAAAATGCACCCTATGGAAGACACATCAAAGACGGATGGGGGCCAAAGATATCAACGAAAGCTGGATGGGTCTTCATGGAGTCTCCCTGCGTTATTTTAATGATAATCTTTGCTCTATTGATGAAAGATCAATTAACTATTGTTCACAATGTATTTTTAACGATCTGGCTGACTCATTACATCCATAGAACATTTATATACCCATTTTCTATTGGAATGACTCATCCTAAAATGCCATTGATCATCGCAATAATGGCATTCATTTTTAATGTCACCAACGTCAGTATTCAAGCTTTCGGTATTTTCTACTTTGTTCAATACCCGGCTGAATGGATGCAGAGTACCCCGTTCCTCATTGGCATATTTTTGTTTATCACCGGAATGTTTATCAATATAAAATCTGATTACAGTATTGCCGCACTGAGAAAAGAAAAAGGCCCTGGTTATCATATTCCCAGCACCTTTTTACATAAATATATTGCTTCTCCCAACTACCTTGGGGAGATCATTGAATGGACCGGATGGGCACTGCTTACGTGGAGTATTTCTGGCGCTGTATTTCTTGCTTGGACCATCGCCAACTTGTTTCCTAGGGCTATTGCTAATCGCAGATGGTATCGAGAAAAATTTAAGGACTATCCTAAAAACAGGAAAGCACTCATTCCTGGGGTAATTTAGAGAAGATTGTATTCCTTTAGCTGTTTTGCCGTATCAATTATCGATACCTCTGCGCTCAAAGGATTCCACCCTAATATATCTTTAGCTTTTGCACTTGAGATGTCTCTTCTTCGCCCAATCATTTTAACCATCAAGACTAAGTCTTTTCTAAAGCAGGCAACTATTTTCATTAACCATTTTGGAAACACAAATTTAGGCGTCTTATTAAAACCAGCATTTCTGAGAATAACTGCCACCTCATGGATCCATAATTCTCTTTCAGAAACTATAATCCGCTCACCATCACTTTCCCTGTTTTCCATGGCAAGAATATGTGCAGAAGCAACGTCTCTTACATCAACAACTCCAATGTGTATCCTGGCTGTACCAGGTACTGAACCACTAATCATATTTTTTACTAGAGAATTTGAAGTCCCTATATCCTTGGATAAGGACGGCCCCATGACTAAAACAGGGTTTATCACGGTTAAACCAAAGTCAGGACTTTGTGTCTTCATAAAATCCCACGCCGCTAGCTCGGCCATGGTTTTACTTTTGGCGTAGAAACTGATTCCTAGCTTGTCAGGATCTGACCAATCGTCTTCATTAAAAGATTCCTGCATATCATCTAGGCTCTCATGAATAGCCGCAAAAGAAGACGTAAGCACGACTTTTTTCACATTGTGCGCACTAGAAAACTTTAGCGCCCTAAGAACACCGTCAACAGCTGGTTTTACAAAGAAGTCCTCGTTTTCGTCTGTTAAAACAAAGGGAGACGCCACATGCAAGACATAATCACAGTCAGTAATGGCATCATTCCAGCCACTGTCACTATTAAGGTCTACTTCGAACAGTGATAACTTTTCCGTCTGAGTATTGTGGGATAATAGAGCGGCTATAACCTCACCTTTTCTATCCAATGATCTGACAGTGCCATTCACCGAATAACCCCGATTCAATAGTTGCTGTATGCAATGCAATCCTATAAAACCCGTAGCCCCTGTCACTAACACTCTTCCCATTCCAACACCCCCCTGTCGACTAAAAAACTCTGATCTATTTTAATTTAGGTTTGATCATATAAACCTTTAATCATTATTGCACCCCTAAGGCGATCAAGACGTGACTACATCGCCCACATAGACATTCGACTACCTTGTTGAGCCAGAGACCATATAGAATATGATATTTGCTAAGCAAGCTATTGGTTTTTCTCTAACTGATTACTAAAGGGCAGTATCAGGCAAGACTATAGAGGGCGAACTAGGTGTTGATCCATACGGTAACAGTGCTTTCTTTAAACTAGTCATACCAAATACCCTATCTATTAAAAACTTGCGCTACGTACGTAATCGCTGCTCGCTTTAAACCACTACAAAATAGAATCACAGTAATCTTTGTCACTTGCCGCCAATCAGCTTTAAGGAGTTAGTAATTGGATTGTTTAGACTGCATTTATATACCAGTATGATTATATCGCCTACTTGTTAAAATCATCCTAGTCGATATATCATACTGTCAAAAGGTAATGTTAACATTTATTGACAACAACAGGTTAAAAATGCACCGTACTCAGTTTTATCCTAGGAGACAGGAATGCCAGTAAGTAGCAGCAACCCGATTATGAGATGGCTACAAACGGCCCTAAACATTGAAGATCACGAAGTCAAAGCCGCCTTAAGCTCATTTCTTTTTGTAGTAATCTTGATGTCTGCCTACTATATTCTTCGACCCGTACGCGATGCCATGGCGAGCGACTGGACGGATGCTGAAGTTAGCTGGTTATGGACTCTCAACTTTTTTATCAGCACTGCGGTCGTCGCAGTTTATGGTATCGCCGTTTCACGTTTTCGTTTTCAGCTTCTGGTACCGGCTATGTACGGTATTTTTGCACTAACGTTTGTGGTTTTTTATGTACTGGCTTCGACCTCTAGCGATCGAACATTAATCGACAAATCATTTTATGTGTGGGTTAGTGTATTCAGCCTTTTCCACATTTCAGTATTTTGGAGCTTCATGTCGGACTTGTTCAACAAAGAACAGGCCGGCAGGCTATTTAGTGTTATTGCCGCAGGTGCCAGTGTCGGCGGTCTTATCGGCCCCGCTATACCTTCGTTTTTCTCAGAGTCGCTGGGCACAGACAATTTAATGCTGATAGCGAGTGTAATGCTGTTGGTGCCGATACCGATCATCTTCTATCTACAAGCACTAAGATCATCAAATTTAGGCAACGAAGACTTGGGCTTAAAAAAGCCCAACGCGACAATTGGTGGCAACCCTTTTGCGGGTTTCAAGATGTTTCTCTCAAATCCCTATTTATTAGCCATAGGCTTATTTATTTTTCTTTATACCGGCATAAGCTCCTTTGTTTACTTCGAGCTAAAGAACCTAATGAGTGAGCTAAGCCGTGTCGAACGCACAGCGGTGTGGGCGCAAATGGATCTGGCCGTCAATGTCCTGTCAATTGCAACGGGGTTATTTGCAACAGGTCGCCTTGTCAGTAAATTTGGGATGCCGGTTACTATTGCGTTGGTGCCCTTAGTAATCTGTATCGGTTTACTGGCACTAGCAGTTTCACCCTTCCTAGCGGGCGTTGTTATCTTGCAGGTAGTGCGGCGCGCTGGAAACTACGCCGTCACACGGCCTGCCCGCGAGATGCTATTTACTCGCGTGGACCGCGAAACCCGCTTTAAAGCAAAACCGGTCATCGACATTGTCGCTTATCGCGGCGGAGACATGCTGATGGCCTGGTTATTCACAGGGCTAACACAAGGCTTGGGCTTAGGATTGGCGGCTGTCGCTATGGTTGGGGCCGGCATAGCCGCGCTGTGGTCAATGGTGGGTATCTATCTTGGCCGCTGGTTTGAGCGAGATGATAGTTTAAGCTAGGTTAGGCAAAAGCAACAATTACCATGACGCGTAAGATCAAGAACATTTCACCACGAACTGTAATACCGGTTACCTTATCGGTGTTATATTCAACAAACTAAAATAGGTAACGGACCAACACTATGAAATCTTTCTCTATTGTAATTCTGTCGCTTATCCTTAGCGCCACGCCCTTCGCTGTCGCAGATAACCACACTCCCTCCTCACAGCAAGATCTTTTAAAGTACATCGAATTTAGTCAACTTGGTAATCCTGCTGATGTACTCGAGGTAAAGGAAGAAAGCTCACGGCCGCTAAAAAGTGGTGAAATTAGGGTAAGAGTGTTGGCCACGCCAATTAATCCATCAGACCTATTACAGATTGCCGGCAAGTATGGTGTAGATCCAGTATTACCCTCAAACCCCGGCAGTGAAGGCGTTGGTCGAGTACTAGAAGTCTCTCCCGAGGTGAAACATCTAGCGGTTGGGCAAATGGTACTTCTTGCCAGCGGCAGAACCTGGCGTGATGAGATAGTTGCGCCGGCAGCAGGCTTTCTTCCCTTGCCCAATCTCGGCCCACTTGAGTCTGACGTGATTGAACAGCTGGCTATGTCAGCGGTTAACCCCTTAACGGCATTACTTATGCTAACCAGCTTCATCGACCTTGAAGAAGGTCAATGGATTGTGCAGAGTGCTGCCAATTCTGCTGTTGGAGGATATGTTATCCAGCTTGCTAAGCAGCGCGGCATTAAGACAGTCAATGTTGTTCGTCGAGAAGGCCTAGCGGACGATTTGCTGGCCAAGGGTGCGGATGTAGTATTAATTGATGGACCTGATCTTGCTTTACAGGTCGCAAAAGCAACAGATAGTGCGCCTATAGCACTTGCACTCGACCCTGTTGGCGGTGATACCTACACTCGACTGGCCGATAGCCTCGGCTATGGTGGCACTCTGGTTGCCTATGGCGTGTTGTCGGGAAAACCCGCAACCGTGAATACAGGAAAGGTTATTTTTAACGACATTAGTCTGCGTGGCTTTTGGCTTTATAAGTGGTATCAGACGGCCGATATGCAAACAAAGCAGGCTGCTTTCGGACAAATTATCCCGCTAATTGCGAAGGGTGTTTTAAAAGCCAATGTTGACTCACGCTTTAGTGTTGATGAGATCAAACAGGCAGTCTCACGCGCTGCACAACCTGGTCGAAATGGCAAAGTACTGATTGTGCCAAATGCTCTCTAGCAGCAGATAAGAAGATTAACAGAGCCTATCCGTTCACCCAGTTAGGCTCTCGTTTCTGTGCAAATGCGGTCATGCCTTCACGGGCATCTTTGGATTTTATAAGCTTAATAATTTCTGTATTACTGAGCTCAAGCGCTCTATCCCAACTGCCTAAATCATCAACCGCATTAAGCACACGCTTGGAGGCTCTTATAGAGGTTGGTGAGTTGCCTGCAATAGTTTGGGCAAGAACTCGGGCAGCATCCATGACACCACCAAGCTCAGAAATAGAATTAATCAATCCCAATTGCGAGGCTTCATCAGACCCAATTTTACGGCCAGTTAGAATCAATTCCATGGCCGCTTTTTCGCCAATCTGCCGGGTTAAACGCTGCACACCACCGGCAGCTGCGAACAGCCCCACCTTAACTTCAGGTAGTGCAAAGCTCGCCATAGGATCCCCTACCGCGACATCACAGGCTAAAACAATTTCTAGCCCACCGCCCATAGCGACACCGTTAACCGCTGCAATAACAGGCTTCTCTCGGTCATTTCGCGAACAGAGTCCCGCGAACCCGGAGGCTGGTATAGACATATCACCGCCGCCAGCGGATACCTTAAGATCATTACCGCTACAGAAGGCTTTTTCTCCAGCACCGGTGATAATAGCAACCCAGAGCTCTTGGTCCCGCTCGAACTCATCAAAAATTTCTGCTAATTCAAAATGGGCAGCACTAAACAGTGCGTTGTAAGCATCGGGTCGGTTGAGCGTTACCTCAAGTACATTGCCGTCTCTTTTAAGCTGTACATATTTAAATTCTCGGGTGAGAAAATCGTTTGACATAGGAACTCCTAGTTTATGGGGGTTTAATAGAGTGTTTTTACCGTCTCGATGAATAATATTGACCGTTTGGCCAACAGGGCTATCAAATGTATGAAGGGCTTTCATCGTGGCGCGGTGATCGACCGGTACCGTTGCCATAACTCGGCCTTCAGTATTGCGCGCAAATAGATAGGCATGATCAATACCGTGACGGCCATGTCTCACTGTGTAGGCCTCAATAACGGCAGTACAATCTTCGTTCAGTAGAGTGTGTTCGGGTTGTGCATCTATTTCGTCCTGCAAATTTTCACTGGAAATTTCGCTCCAAGCATCTGGCTCTTTTGCCGAATATACACCCGCAGATTGCTTGCTGATAAATCCACCATTGGCCAGTACCAACCCATAAACCTCTCTATCTCTGCGAAGAAGTTCCACGATAGTCGCAATCGCATGGGTGGAATAGTTATTACCCGCTCCACCAAAAAACGGTAACCCGCCAGTAACACTCATCTGTTCCTCAAGTGGGTTTAATCCCAATACTTCAGCCGCTAAGTGCGCAACGATAGGGAAACAACTATAGATATCGCGGTACGCAATGTCGTCAACTGTAATACCTGCACTATCTATGGCACCGACTATGGCTAACTCAAGCGCTTTAGATTTAGACAAATCTGGGCGCTCGGAAACAAGTTTCTCGTTTACATCCGAATAGCCATGCAGGTATATCCATTTATCAGGATCGATACCAAGTTCCTTTGCATACCCCACGCTGGTGAGAATTAACGTCGAGGCTTGGTTCACTGCGTCTTGCGCAATGTGCCATTTCAGATAGGGATCGCATATAGGATAATTTTCTTTCGACGCTTCAGCTAAAAATTCGGCTGGCATTACTTGAGGGAATTGCGAAAATGGATTTTGTTCTGCCGTCTTAGAGAGGCCCGCGCATATACCCGCTATATAAACAAGATATTCAGCCCTAGACATTCCTAGCCGGCCGCGCAATGCCTCTTCCATCACCGCATAGGTTTGATAGGGCAACCCCATGCCATTAAGTATTTCATACATGGATATAAAGTCAGTTTTTGCGCCACGATCTTCGATATCTGCATCAACATCAGATGACCAATCCAGAGAAAGCTTATTCTTCAACGCTGTTTTGAGGGCAAATAACGCCTCGCCACCGGTAATCATCGCCATACGGATATCACCCTGTGCGATGTCTTCAGATAATTCGTTCACAAGCGATTGCGGCTGTTCGCCGCCGGCCGTTGAGTAAATCGTTTTTTTAGGGGTTATAGACGCAGCTTTGATAACTGCGGCCGGAAAGTTATTGGCTTTCCCAAATGGATCAAATGGCGTTCGCAAGGAATCGGTCCAAGCCCTCACAACCGCCAATGTATCAATTTTATTCTCTAGCCCACTGAGCCCAGCATCTGCCTGGGCACGCTTTATTGATTCGGTGATCAGGCCTATTGGACTAGGCGATTGGCTTAACTCACTGCCATCCCAGTGATCGACGACCTGCCCTACACCAACAATAATTGGCAATCTGTCTTCATTGTTCATGTCAAAAACATCTCTCTAGTCTGATACCATATTTATCCCAGCATTCTACCGCATTAAAATGAGTAACTATGACTTAAGGATAAATAAAAGAAACTTAGATTAGCGATCCATCAAGGACACAAAGGTATGCTATTGGATTGAAATATGGTCGGGACGGCACCGCCCGAATTAACCAATTAAGTTATTGTTAAATAACGATTTAATTAGTTATATTTCTATATGTACCGTCAAATATACCGTAATAAAATTTTGTACTACCTAGCCACTCAACGCTTCAACTCCCCAAAAAAACCCTGTAAAAAAACCCCAATTCTCAGATACGCCGACCCCACCCCGGGGGTACCCCCCCTTTTGTCAGAAGGGACTCCTGCTGTTGGGTAGTATTACTAATACGCGTGAATGAATTGGTTCAATGGTAGGGCTGAAAATTATTCCTATCAACTGAAGGTCTTTCTGCGCACCTCATATCGTCTTTAATATATTACTTGCCGCATAAAATATGATTTATTAACCCTGCTTCTTTAAATCCTTAAGTCTACCTTAAGTATCGCCAATTACTATGCAGGTGTGTTAACTAAGCTACTGGATGCCAGCTGATGAAGGATGCCACCGTTGCTGCCATAGGGCGCCAATATCGCGCAGAGCTCGTGTCGATTTTATTGATGTCGATGTACATTGGTGTTTTTCTAAACATTCCCATCTTTGTTCGAAAATACTATCAAGTAGATGAAAGCGTGGTGGGTTTGTTCCTAACAGATGCGATATTCACTGTTACCACATGTTGTTTTTTACTCTGCGTTACTTCAATTGCCGGCCGCAGAGTCCTCAGGGCCGCCATTATCGCCTTTACTTTTGTCTCTGTTATCGCCAGTTACTACATGTGGTTCTTTGATGTCATTATTGGTTATGGGGTGGTTAAAGCCGTATTTGGCACGGGAATGTCATTAGTAATAGAGTCAATGGGTTTGGGCTTACTGACTTTTTCGAGTATATTTTGCCTAGGACCTCTGTATTTTTTACACCGCGTTGCTCCCAATTATCAAGCCCCATGGCTGCTTTTCTTGATCCCCCGCTTTCTCTGTATAGGGCTTTTAACTGTTTGCCTAATACTCATAAACAGTCATTATAAAAATTTCCGTGACACGACAGCCGACGGACGTATACCGACGAATCCTATCGGGGTCGCCGCCTATTCTTATGTGCCCATAAATTGGATGGCAGCAAGTATTATCTCAGTGGCAAATACCATAGCGAATAGTCAGTTAAAAAATAAGCTAATTGACCCCATGGATACCTATGGTTTTTACCCTGAAATTCCACTAGACGATATATTTGTGGTAGTTGTTATTGGTGAATCGGCTCGGTATGACCACATGTCTTTAATTGATTACCAACGCGCGACAACACCATTGCTGGATAAAGAAACTAATGTGATTGGGTTTAAAGGAGCGTCTTGTAATACGAGTACAAAACTAAGCTTGTCATGTATGTTCGTGCGTGAGGGAGGTACTGAAGACCTAGGATCCCCATCACAGCAATATGTTTATGAAAACCATGTTTTTTCAGTATTAAAAAATTTGGGGTTCTCTATCGACCTGTTTTCGATGCAAAGTGAAGCTGGATTTTATGTTCAAGTAAATGCCGATATAGTGAAGATTCGAGAAGAAATTGGTGCAGAGGCAAGCTCTCAAGGATTGCCGGTTATCGATGATATGCTGTTAGTTAATCAAATGACTCAATCAATCTCTAAAAAGGCTGGCAAGCACCTTGTTATTCTCCACCAAAAGGGTTCGCATTTTAATTATTCTTCTCGTTACCCGACTGAATTTTCAAAATATAAACCTGATTGTAAAGACATGCATTGTGATTTTCAGGCGATGGTTAATTCATACGACAATTCTATTGTATACACAGACTATTTCTTATTTTCCTTATTGGAAAGGCTTCGTGATAAAAAAGCCTTTCTTCTTTATGCATCAGACCATGGTGAATCTATGGAAGACGGTAAGCATTTTCATGCAGCGCCAAAAGATGTGGCTCCGGATGAGCAATTCAAGATCCCAGTCATTATGTGGGCGTCAGATAGTTTGCTGGAAAACACACAATTTGCAGAGGGCTTTGATATGCTCAAACAGCATGAATCTAAGAACAGAATAGTACGGCACGTTGAGATTTTTGAGTCACTTTTAGGTTGTTTGGGTATTAATTCCGATCACCAAGGAATAAGAAGCCTTAATAACTGGTGTAGTCGGAAGTGAACGTCTGCCTGCGCACTTCAGAGTGTCTTTAATCTATATTACGCGCCAAATAACATTTGATTTATTCATCCTGCTTTTGAGACCCTTAAGCCTACCTTAAGATTCGCCAATTATTATACAGATACGTTTTTAAGTCTCAGGGTAACAATAGTGCAGCCACTCACTGGCAAGACAAACTCGCAGATCGCGTTTAATATCTACTTAAATAATAGCGCCGGCAATACGCCCAAGGAACTCTGCTTCTATGATTCCCAAAACAAGGGAAGGCAATCCATTGAGGGCTATATTACGCGCCAGTTCCAACTAACCCACGGGGCGACAATCAACCATTTTATGCCACTTTTGTTGGCCTTGAACGAGCAAGGCAAAACATCGGCAGCACTTGGCCTGCAGACTGCGGTCGGGCGATCGTTATTTTTACAGCAATATCTTCCCTGTGCGATTGATGAAAGTATCGCGCTCCATGCCAAGGTGCCAGTGGCACTCAATCGAATTATCGAGATAGGCAATTTGGTTGCTACCCGGCCCGGCGCTAGTCAGCTGTTGTTTATGCTACTTACAAAAATACTCTATTTAGCACAGTATGAATGGGTGGTCTTCACCGCCACGCCCATGGTGCAAAAATCTCTTGAACGCCTTGGCTTTAACTTAACAGTGCTGGCTGATGCCAATGCTGAGCATCTTATACCAGCAGAAAAATTGAATTGGGGTTCTTATTATGAACAGCAACCAAGAGTGCTGGCGGGCAATATTAACCAAGGTATTCAGGCACTCAATAAAGGTACTTGGCCCGCTCAACTGACGTCGTACACCACAACCGTAGCACAATTGGCTGCAGCTATCGGGCATGCATCAAGTGCATAACTTAATTGACCTCCTATGCCAAGATGCGAACCTGGATAATCGATCTGACAAAGTTCTATTGCAAGATGCTAACAACAGCCTTAGCCCAAACGCGCTACTGGAGCGCTGCAATACTGTTGCCGAGGCTCTAGTGGCCGCGCAGTGCAAATTTGTTGCGCTCTACGCTGATAATAGCTGCGACTGGGTCACTATTGATCTTGCCTGCCAGCAGGCATCTATTTGCCTAATCCCTATACCAACTTTCTTCTCAAAGAGTCAGATCGCCCATGTGTTTGATAGCGTGACCATTGATATGATCGTTAGTGATTCTACCGAGCCATTTTCAGCCGTCCCGAGCCTGCAAGTCGACTCTATAACAGCTATCTTCGGCGGCCAACTGCAGCTAATAAAGCTACGTAACAACCGAACCCGCCTTGCTCTACCTCCGGGAACACAAAAAATAACTTTTACCTCAGGCTCAACCGGCCAGCCCAAAGGGGTATGCCTAAGCGTTGAACAACAACTTATTCAGGCAAAGGCCTTGGCGACGGCTGTAGATCTGCAGCAACCCAGGCATCTGTGCCTATTACCCCTAAGCACATTACTGGAGAATATTGCCGGTACCTATGCGCCCCTTATGGCTGGCGGCAAGGTGATTATCCCGTCATTAGCGGAGGTAGGCTTTAAAGGGAGCTCCAGCCTCGATCCGCAGAGATTTTGTGCTGCTATCAGTCGTTACCAGCCCAACAGTATTATTCTCACGCCCCAGTTATTGGTGGTTTTGATTGCGGCAGCAACTCAGGGGTGGGTGCCGCCAGACTCATTACAGTTTGTTGCTGTAGGTGGTGGTCGGGTCTCAGCACAACTTATGGCGAAAGCCCATCAACATAATATTCCCGCCTACGAAGGTTATGGATTATCCGAATGTGTGTCAGTGGTGAGTCTTAACACGCCGACCAATACAGGTGCCAATAGTAGCGGCAAGCCGCTACCCCACCTGCAGGTTAAAACCGTAAATGGTGAAATTATCATTAGCGGCAACACCATGCTTGGCTATGCAGGCCAACCCGATAGCTGGGGCCACACAACCACTTACAGTGGTGATTTGGGGTCGCTGGATAGCGCTGGATATTTATCGGTAAGTGGGCGTAAAAAGAATCTGCTTATTTCCAGTTTTGGCCGGAACATCAATCCCGAGTGGATTGAGAGTGAACTGCTGGCTAACACAGCTATAGCCGACGCTGTGGTATTTGGTGATGATCGTCCTTATTGCGTGGCGCTGTTATTCCCTCGCGACCCAGCGTTAACAGATCATGAAATCCAAGGACTAATCGATAGCGTTAACAATACCCTGCCAGACTATGCCCGCATTGTGCGATGGCAGCGCTTCGCCACGACTCTAAACAGCCAACCAGGGCTGCTAACAGACAACGGTAGGCCCGTGCGTGTGGCAATTCTTACGGCATATCAGGCAATACTAGAAACCCTTTACCCCAACGACACACAGGTATTTCAGTAATGAACTTTTTTGACCAATTACAGACAGAAACTGAACAGCAGCGCGTCGAACTGTTTTCAGCACCTATTATTACCCGCGCCCTTCAAGGGGATGTCACAACTGATGACTATATCGCTTTTCTCAGCCAGGCCTACCACCATGTTAAGCACACTGTGCCACTGTTGATGGCCACTGGATCGCGATTGCCAGAAGAGCTGGAATGGTTAAGAGTGGGCGTCGGCGAATATATTGAAGAAGAGACTGGACATCAAGAATGGGTGCTCAATGATGTCGCTGCCTGTGGTGCCGACAAAGAGCAGGTTCGGCGCAGCAAACCTAATCTGGCAACAGAGCTTATGGTTAGCTACGCCTATGACACAGTGCACCGCATCAACCCGCTGGGCTTCTTTGGCATGGTGCACGTTTTGGAGGGTACTAGTATCAGTCTCGCTGACAGTGCCGCCGATAATATTCGAAGTGCTTTATCACTACCTAAAGACGCCTTCTCTTATCTATATTCTCACGGCTCATTGGATCAGGACCATGTGGAATTTTTTAAAGGGCTCATGAACCGCATCGACAGGCCCGAAGATCAGGCGCAGATTGTTGACTCGGCCAAGGTGTTTTACAAATTGTACGGCGACATTTTTCGCTCATTAACCAACTGAGATGGAACTGATGACCCTAAAAAATAAGCGTATTTTGCTGACTGGCGCCTCTGGCGGCATAGGCAAGGCAATTGCTGCACTGCTCGACCAACAAGGTGCTATTTTATCGCTAGTTGGCCGCCAAGCTGACAGCCTAAATTCCATTCTTGAGAGTCTGTCCCCAACCGCTCATCAAATAGTAGTCGCCGATATCAATAGTGCCGCTGACCGAGAAATGCTAACAGGCCACTGTGCCAAGAGCGCCATTGATATGCTAATTAACTGCGCCGGTGTACTCGAGTTACAATATTTCGACCAACAGGACCCGCAGACCATAGATAATATTATCAATACCAACCTGCTCTCCCCTATGCAGCTGTGTCGCCAACTTATCCCAGTATTAAAAGCACGCGAGCACGCCGTCATTGTCAATATTGGTTCTATTTTTGGCAGCATAGGCCACCCGGGATTCACCACCTATTGCGCCAGTAAATTTGGTCTGCGCGGGTTTACTGAAGCCCTCCAGCGGGAACTAGCCGGCAGCTCTATACAGGTAAGCTATTTGGCGCCCCGTGCAACAATCACAGCACTTAACTCTGCCACCATAACCGCTATGAATAGAGCGCTGGGCAATACCATGGATGATCCAGAGCTAGTTGCCCAGGCGCTGCTAATGTTGCTCAGAAAAAACCAATGCCAACGTTACATGGGCTGGCCCGAAAGGCTGTTTGTAAAAGTGAATGCCCTGCTACCCAACGTGGTTGCCAAGGCGCTGATTAAAAATTTACCTACCATCAATCAATCTATCAACCAACAAAATAAAAGCGAAGGTTAATACCATGAATACTCTCTCAATTAGACTTAAAAAAATATATGCAGGAATAGTCTGCCTGGGTCTGCTGTCCTCATCGGCTTGGGCAGATCTAGAGGCAGATATCTTGGCTCTGCAAAAACAGTGGGCCGAAGTCAACTATCAGATAGCAGGTAAAGAGCAGATTAGTGCTTTTGAAAGTTTGGTCATAGATGCCGATGCCGTCGTAATCGCCAATCCCAAACAGGCAGACCCATTAATTTGGCGCGGCATTATCAAATCAACCCTCGCAGGAAAAAAAGGTGGGCTAGGCGCGCTGGCTTTAGCTAAATCTGCTAAAAAAGATCTAGAAAAATCACTTACAATAGACCCCACTGCAATGCAGGGCTCAGCACTGACCAGTCTAGGAACCCTGTATCTAAATGTTCCGGGCTGGCCGATTGGCTTCGGCAGCGATAAAAAAGCAGAAAAGCTTTTACTTAAAGCTATTGCAATAAATCCTGATGGCATTGATAGTAACTACTTTTATGCAGACTTTTTGGTGGCGAAAAAGCGAAGTCAAGAAGCTGCGGCCTACTTCAAAAAGGCTCAAAATGCAGCGCCGCGTCCCAATCGACCTTTGGCTGATGCTGGTCGTCAAAAAGAGATAGCTACTGCACTGGAGTCTATAAACTAAATTCTGAGATTAGCACTACGCAGATGCATATTTTATTAGTTGAAGATGATACGTCTCTTGCCGCAGCGCTATGCAAAGCTCTGCGGCAAAAAAACTATACAGTGAATACTGTCGCCACCGGCCGCGAGGCCCTGCATGTCATTCGAACCGAGAAGCCAGATATGACTATTCTGGATCTCGGGTTACCTGATATGGATGGTATCGAGGTACTTAAAAAAGCCCGTCATTCTCAGCCTGAAATTCAGATTCTTATATTAACTGCCAGATCGGGTACCGAGGAAAAAATAACAGGACTGGATAGTGGCGCGGATGACTATCTGGCCAAGCCCTTTGAAGTAGACGAACTACTAGCCAGACTCCGAGTATTGGAGCGCCGTCTAGGCAGCGCTAAAACGTCTCTGGTGGCTGTGGGCGACGTGGTCCTCGATACCACAACAAACATGGTATCCATGAGTGGTCAAAATGTTGAACTGTCACGCCGCGAATACAGTTTATTGCGCAGCCTGATGGAAAACGTCGGCCGAGTGCAAACTCGCTCTATTCTGGAGAATAGGCTGTATGGCTGGGGCGAAGAAGTCTCCAGTAACGCACTGGAAGTGCATATCCACAACCTGCGCAAAAAGCTAGGCAGTGATTTCATTAAAACTGTGCGCGGCGTCGGCTATCGGGTCAATCAACGGTGAAATCGATTCGCGTATTTTTGGTCACAGTAATTCTCGCAGTCGTTACACTATTTAGTTTTATTTCTGCCTTGCGTGGTTATGAAACCAGCCTGCAGGAAGTCGAGCGAATGTTTGATAGCCAGTTGGTAGAAAAAGCCAAACTAATCGCTAATATAAATGTTCAGAGTATCGTTCGTAATGTCGACAGCAGCGATACCGCATTTCAGGTCTGGCAGGGCGGCAACTTAATAGGATCTTCTGACAATGCTTCGCAAACTATCCTAGGTAAGTTGCAACCTGGGTTTCGATATCACAACTTTGAGGGTTATCGTTGGCGGACTTACAGTTATTACAACACCATTAACGCGCAGTGGATAATAGTCGCTGCACGTCAGGATATTCGATTTAGTCTCGCCGAAAATATCGCTCTGAAAGCTGTGCTCCCAGCCGTGATTGGCCTGCCAATTCTGGCAGTATTAATATGGATCGTGGTGAGCCGCGGATTGCATCCCATGCGCCGACTAGCACATGAGTTAGGCGACAAGCAGGCAAATGACTTGAGCCCATTATCAATAGCCGTTAACAGCCAAGAGTTGGCGCAAATTGTCAGCTCGTCTAATGATCTTCTAGCGAGGTTAAAATCTTCTTTGCTACGAGAAAAACAATTCGCCTCAGATGCAGCTCATGAGCTACGTACCCCGATTAGCAGCTTAAAAGTACAGCTGTATAATATCAGTCAAGAACAACCCGAAAGGAATAAGGAGTTCGGCGAACTGCAGAAAATTACCCATCAGCTCGAGCATGTTGTGGAGCAGATTTTAGCGCTCTACCGCACCTCTCCAGACGAATACCATACTCGCTTTGAGGCTATTGATTTAACCAGCCTGGCACAACAAGTTATAGCTGAAGAATATGACAACTATGAACGCAAAAACCAACAGATTGAATTTTTTGGTCAAAGGCAGCTGATTCTAGGGGATAAATTTTCATTAACCACATTGATCCAAAATTTACTTAGTAACGCGAACAAATACACGCCCAACGGCGGGCATATTATAGTCAAGATCAAACGAGAAAATGATCAGGTGGTGTTACTTGTTGAAGACTCGGGGCCGGGAATTCCAACCTATGAGCACGAGAGGCTATTCCAACGATTCTACCGCGTCGGTGGCGATCGTCATACTTCTGGAGAATCCGGCTGCGGTCTTGGCTTGGCTATCGTTAAACGGATTGCAGAACTTTATAACGCTGAGATAACCCTCGAGCCATCATCATTTGCCTCTGGCACTGCATTTACATTGCACTTTTCAGCCATCATCCCAGTCACTTTGGATAGCAAGCAATCATGAACCGGCTAATCATAAAAAGAATCCTCTTCTATTTTGGTCTTCTACTGGCAATTGCTGTTAGTCCGATTTCGCAAGCAGCGCCCATCATAAAGATCGAGATCAAAGATCATCTATTTTATCCATCGGAATTTAGCGTGCCGGCCAATACAAAAATAAAGCTTCTGATAATTAACAATGACCCCACACCAGAAGAATTTGAAAGCTATGAATTAAATCGTGAAAAAGTAATTATCGGTAATAGTAAAGCAGTGATTTTTATTGGCCCCCTTAGTCCCGGCACCTACCCATTTTTTGGTGAATTCTATCCAAAAACGGCGCAAGGTAAAATTCTTGTCAACTAACCAGAACTTATTATGCTACCTAACGCTGTTATTTTAATTCTTCAAGAAACATTAGAAGCTGCACTACTAATAGGCGTACTGTTAGCAGTCAGTACTCGAGTGCATGACAGCAAACGTTGGCTACCAATAGCGCTAATCTCTGGCGGCTGTGTTGCCGCGATACTAGCCAACCAAATGGGCATTATCTCTGAATGGTTCGACTATGCAGGTCAGGAACTACTAAATGCGCTCTTCCAAACTATCATCTGCCTGACAATTGCCTTAGCAGTGTGGCTCACAGCAACTATAGACCCGCTAGACCCCCAGCCAGGCAAAGTAGCTGCCTTTAGCCATTGCGCAATAATCATCATTTTTTGCGCCGTAGTGCGAGAAGGTCAGGAAATCATTCTCTACCTTAGTGGCTTTATGTATACCGAAAACTTTCAAAAAGTGCTCACTGGTGGTGCCTTAGGGTTTAGCATTGGCGCCAGTATAGGCATACTCTTATTTTATAGCCTGGTCGACCATGCTGGTCGCGAAAGGCGCGCTGCCTGCCTAGTTTTACTAGCCCTGTTCGCTGGCAATATGCTCTCTCAGTCCACCCTTTTACTGATGCAAATTGACTGGCTGACCCAAAGCCCTCCTATTTGGAACACATCAACACTTGTTGCAGAGACCTCAATATTCGGTCAGCTCCTATATGCACTCGTAGGTTATGAGGCTACTCCTTCGCCAATTCAGGCGGCCGCGTATATACTGGGGGTGACACTGGTTACTGGTGCAAATTTTATGCCTAGATATTATCCAGATAAGAAGAAACAACAGGTGCAACCAGTAAGAGGGAATGATGCGTAGCGCACTGCTTTTACTATCATTAGTATTCGTATCATTAAGCTCCCCGTTACTCGCTGACGGAATAGTGATCGATAAGATCTACCACCCCTATGTTCAGCCCCTTGAGCAAGAGCTAGAGATACGATTGCTGCAACAGAATAACCAATCTGGCATTGCTGATAATACTCGAATGTATCGTTTAGCCTACGGCCGATCGCTTAGTGATCGCTTGTTTATAGAGGCTTATTTGGTTGGCCAAGGATCAAGCAGCGAGAGTTTGGACCTGCAATCGATAGAGATGGAAATAAAATGGCAGCTCACCGAACAGGGTGAGTATTGGGCAGACTGGGGAGTTCTTGCAGAACTTTCTAAAGGCATCGGTAACAATATCTATGAAGCCAGCATTGGACTCATTGCCGAAAAAGAATTTGGCCACTGGAGCGCCACAACCAATTTTATTATTGAGCAGGAATGGGGCAGCGGTATTGACGACGAATTAGAATCTGTCTTTAGCCTACAAACACGATACCGCTATAGTCAAACGCTCGAACCTGGCATTGAGTTTTATGCGGGTCAAAACAGCATCGGCGTCGGCCCAGTTCTGATGGGACAAGCTAAATTAGCGGGACCAAAAAAACTCAAGTGGGAAGCCGGTGTTATTTTTGGCCTGGACCCAAAAAGCCCAGACACGAGTGTTCGTCTGTTGTTTGAATACGAGTTTTAGATGACGTAAAAAGAAATGTAGAACAACAGCTATGTCACTAAAGCCACAACAACTTGTTCTTCCGCGGCTACAAACAGCTA
>JABILI010000036.1 GCA_018654575.1 Porticoccaceae bacterium | reverse complement strand
TTAATAATGGCTTTATGAAGTCGTAATAGTCAGAGGTTTCTTGATTCGGGACCGCCAACATTAAGTCGATGATTCCAATATTCTCAGGCATAGCCATGGCTTTAAATTCCCTATGTTGATGGCACCTATAGATACCAAACCAATGTAGTTTACCACTGCACACTAGTTGTAGTGTCAGCGGCTATTAACTCAATTAAAAACATTTGTATAGCAATGTTTTATTATACCTCAAAAATTGCCGGCCCAAACCCTTTTATTAAAGACCTATTTAGCCCCCAAAATCAGGTCTGCGCCCTTTTCCGCAATCATAATGGTCGCTGCATTGGTATTACCTGAAATAAGTGTTGGCATTATAGATGCATCCACTACCCTAAGATTTGAAACCCCATGCACGCGGAGTCTGTCATCAACAACGGCCTGTTCATCATCGCCCATTTTACAGGTGCCCACGGGATGAAAGGCCGTGGTGCCATGCTGTTGAATGTAAGCCAAAATATCTTCATCGCTTTCCACCGCGACACCCGGCCTCAACTCTTGGCCGAGAACGTCAGCCAATGACTTGCCGGTGAATATATCACGTAGCCTTCTAAACCCGGCAATCAGTGTCATACGATCATTTTCGGTGGATAAATAATTAGCCTCAATAAGCGGTGGTTTAGTACTGTCACTACTTGTGATTTTTACGCTTCCTCGACTTTCAGGCCTTGTCAGATAGGCAATGCTGGTCACCCCTGGCAAGTCATCAAGCGTGGACTTATTGTCTATATCTCGATCACCACTAACCCGAGTGAAATGCATCTGTAAATCTGGCCGATCCAGGCTTGGGTCTGAACAAAAGAAGCCCCCGACCTCTGCCGCCGGAAAATTCAAAATACCCTCCCCTTTGGTAAGATATAGATAAAGGTTATAGGCTAAACGATGGGGCTTGAGTTCTGCGTTCAACCCCAAGGGTGCCCTAATATGGTTGGCAACAACGGCCCCTATATGATCCTGCAGATTTTCACCCACCCCGGGTAGGTCAACCACTGTATTTATCCCGTGGAGGTCTAACAGAGTCTTATTGCCAATGCCAGACAACTGCAGCAACTGGGGAGAATTAATCGTTCCAGCCGAGACAATAACCTCACATCGAGCCAAGATATTAGACACCTTGTCCTTACATACAAGCTCAACTCCCACCGCGGCCTTACCCTCAAATAAAACGCGATTAACTAGGCTATGCTTCATAATTGTGAGGTTTTTGCGCGACCGAATAGGCTTTAAAAAAGCACTTACAGTATTGTGCCGGCGCCCTTTTTTAACCGTAATGTCGAAGTAAGCAGCGCCTTTTTGATTGCCACGATTTAAATCATCTACCGTCGCTATGCCTTGATCTGCGCAGGCTTTTAAATACATATCGCAGATTGCCGTAGGTTTAACGGTAGAGACGTGCAATGCACCTCCCACGCCGTGATACACATCAGCTTGTTCCGCGGTGCCTGAGTAATCCTCAGAGCGCTTAAAATAGGGTAAGACCTGCTCCCAACCCCAACCATTATTACCCAGCTGAGCCCAATGGTCGTAGTCTAGACTTTGTCCTCGAATATAAATCATGCCATTGGTAGAACTGCAGCCACCCATCATTTTGGCCCGCGGCCAAACCATAGCTCGCTGTGCTGTCATCTCTGAGGGTGCGATACGGTAGCCCCAGTCGTAGTTGTCGTGATAGGAAATTTGTGTCCAGCCAATGGGCAGTTTTACTAGGGGGTGACTGTCTGCCCCCCCAGCTTCAATTAATAGCACCGAACATTTTTTGTCGGCAGATAATCGGTTGGCCAACACGCAACCCGCCGAACCCGCGCCTACAATAATATAATCAAAGCTATCCTGTGCCATCTATACCTGTCTGTCTCGCCCTGCCCAGTAGGGGTCGCGTAACTTTCGCTTATAAAGTTTGCCGTTGGGGTCTCTGGGTAAGACCTCCATATAGTCGATACTCTTAGGTAATTTCATCTTTGCCAAGCGCTCAGCGCAATGGGCCAAAATGTCGTCATGCAATAGACTAGATTGCTGAACTGCGGGTATCAACTGCACCGCAGCTTTTACCTCCTCACCCCACTCATCATTTGGAATACCAAACACGGAACAATCTGCCACTGAAGGATGTGTTATCAATATATTTTCAATTTCAGCAGGATAAATGTTGACGCCGCCACTAATTATCATGTCAATTTTCCGATCACACAGAAACAAAAAACCTTCATCGTTTAGATAACCAATAT
>JABILI010000025.1 GCA_018654575.1 Porticoccaceae bacterium | reverse complement strand
TATGATCATGGCTGCATGTTCTACTACGCACCTAAAGAGGGACTCGTTGATCCCGACCACTCGATTCAAGTGGGCATTCGCACTGAATATGATAATCAAAGCCATCTGTTTGAGGTGATAGATGCGGCTAGCGCGAACGACCTGTCTAGTACTGATGTGGTGAAAGCTATCAGGCAGCGCGTGGGGGATATGCCTGTGTACCTCACATTTGACATTGATTGTCTTGATCCTGCTTATGCACCAGGCACAGGCACACCCGTAGTGGGAGGCATTACCACTGACAGGGCACTCAAGATAATTCGTGGTTTACAGGGCTTAAATATTGTTGGTGCTGACGTGGTAGAGGTTGCGCCATCTTATGACCATTCTGAAATTACCGCCTTAGCCGCGGCTACCATTGGTTTGGAAATTCTTTATGTGATGGCGTCCGAAGTGGGCTAAAGCGCCGGTCTTTAAATACTTATAGTGCTAAAGAGTATTTATAGAAGTCGGTATCACGAACATAACCCAAAGATTCGTAAAGTGCTTGAGCATTGGTATTGCCTGTCTCTGTCTCTAGATCAATGCGCGCCGCACCGGTCCCTTTAGCATGAGCCATAGCGCTGTTCATTAGAGCTCTGCCAATGCCCAGTTTCCGTGCACTGCTGTTGACATAAAGATCATACAAAACCAAAATTGGCGCCGCCTCGACGCTGCAGAATGTTGAGTAGAGTTGGGTGAATCCCAGCGCTTGACCGCCTGTATCCCAGGCTATAAAAATCACCGAAGTGTTTGTCTTTAATCGATCCTCAATGTATCGCTTAGCCAAGCCTAGATCTGGTTCCTCTTCATAAAATCGTCGATAAAGATCAAATAATACGCTGACATTATCGGCGTCTTTTAAAGAGGCTCTGGTGATGTTGATCGGTGCTGGGACATCCTTAGAGTCACTGCTTGCTCGAGGAGTCGGCATGTCATAACACCAAGGGAAAATACTCGCCAGAAAGCTGCGGCAGATATGGCGTGCGTCATCACGATCGTAATCTTCACCAGCAAATAAAATCTCGTTCCACATCTCATCGGTAAGCCCAGATATGGCATTGGCAATAGCCCTAGCGTTGATTTCTACTTGTTTGTCGGCACTATTAATAATGTCTTCGCACAGACCAAGAATGAGCTTGAAGTTCTGCTTATCTAGGTTGCCGCGAATACGCTGATAATCTTCCCGGCCCCGACTTTCTGAATCAAAAGCATGCCAGACCGCCATCTTACGATGTTCCGTAATGGCAGGGTCCAAAGAGGCATCCATGATGGCAGCCAGACGTTTGGCAGGTTCATGACCTGCATTTTTTAGGGCTTTGGCAATCCCATGATCGAATTCTTCAGAAACAAAGTTAAGAGTTTCTAATAGTAAGGACTCTTTGCTATCAAAATGAAAATTAACGGTTCCAGCTGTAAGGCCTGCAATAGAGCTGATTTTTGCTAAGGTCAATTTTGAAAGGCCAAATTCAGCGATGGCGGTAATCGTGGCGTCGATAAGCAGTTTGCGGCGTTCTTGATGAATGGCTGGATTAGTAATTGGCATGCTATTTGATCCTAGACATCGACTTTATACGCCTGTTTAATTACCTATATGCCTGTATAGTGTGACACAGAGCAGTGATTAGCAACCCTTATTATCGTTTGACCGACGACACTAATGACAGGATGTATTGATCTATGACCTACACCTTGCCTGGCCCAAAAACCGCCGCGAGACTCGTCTCTGGGAAAAAGCTCTTCCGTCATGGTTTGACCTATGATGCTGCAGCTGAGCAGTCCGCTGCCAAGGGTTTTATTCCACCGGCACAAATTATTCTTGGTAAGACTAAAGGTGACTATGTCTGGGATCTGGACGGCAATCGGTTTATTGACTTCCAAAATGGTTGGGCGACTAACCCATTAGGCAACTGTCATCCAGAGGTTTTAGAGGCAGTGCATGATGCCCATCAACGTTATGGTTATCACTGGGAGCATCCGTTGCGGTTTGAATTGGCAGAGCAGCTAGCCGAGATTATGCCCGGCAAGCAATTGCCGCGGTTCACCTTTGAAGTCTCTGGTACTGAGGCAGTAGAGTCAGCGGTACACACTGCGTTGTGCTACAAAAAGCGTCGCTACATTATTAGTTTTACCTCCTCTTTCCATGGTGCAGGTATTGGTACCAAAATGATCAGCGGCTACACCAGTGAGCACAATCTCTATATGGAACCCTGGGATGGAGCCGTGATTAAAGCGCCTTACCCTTACTCACAAAACATTCCTGCTGACATGACTCCAGAGCAGTATGTTAATTATTGTCTTTGGTATCTGGAGGAACACATACCTGAGTACCTTGTGCCAGCTGAGAATATCGCGGCTATTTTGGTTGAGCCAGGCCTCGCTGAAGGTGGAAACTGGATTCCTTCGCCTGAGTTTATACAGGGCATCAGACGTATTTGCGATAAGCATGACTGGCTGATGATCGTTGATGAAGTACTTACGGGTCTTGGCCGTACTGGTCGTATGTGGGGCATTGATCATTATGATGTCATACCCGATATGATGGTGGTTGGTAAAAACTTGTCTGGGGGTGTCGAGCCCTGTGCTGGCGTAGCTGCCCGCGATGAGATACTTGGCGATAACCCGCGCGCCAGTGCTGGCAGTACCTTTGCCGGCACGCCTGCTGGGTGTGCCGCGGGTCTAAAAACATTAGAGATTTTTCAGCGCGACAGTGTTATCGAGCATGCGGCTGAATTGGCCGCAATCGCTGAGGAACGCATGGGCGATTGGCCCGAAAAATATACCATTGTTAGCGATGTGCGTTGTTTGGGTTTATTGATGGGTATTTCGTTTACTCACCCAGATAAAATGCAGTTTGGCGATGATTATGACGATAGCTTTGTTGCCCGTACCGTGCGTAATGAAATGCTCATTAATGGCGTCTGGGCTATTTGCGACACCGAGCCTACGGTGCGTATGTATCCGGCACTTAATATGGACAAGAAAGTCTTTGTGGAAGCGCTGGATATTATTGAAGCGGCTATTCAAACAGTGCAGAACGGTGCGCCACTAGTGGGTGATTACCCTGCTATCTCCTCAGGTGTCACTGGGTTCTAATGTTCCATCTAGCCCTACACTTTGTTATTCCTGCTATTGTTGCCGGGCTATTTTTTCGACAGCGTTGGCAAATGGCCTATCTGTTGATGATGGTGACTATGCTGGTGGATCTTGACCACCTAATAGCCAATCCAATGTATGACGCCGGCCGTTGCAGCATAGGTTTTCACCCGCTACATCAACCATGGTTTATAGGACTTTATGCTGTTTTGTGTCTCGCACCCAAAACCCGCCTTATTGGCGTGGGCTTGATGATTCACATGGTATTGGATTCTATTGATTGCCAGGTTACCAATGGCATCTGGATAAATTAGGTCTGGCCATATTGATAGGTTTGGGTATCAATGATTTAAAGCAAGGCTAATAGCGCCTTGTTTAGCATTTGATAAATTATTATCATGGGTACAAGTTAGGAGTGAACCTATGAAAAGAAGAGACTTTATCACTAATTCAAGCATGGCAATTTCAGCTATGCTTTTCCCATCATGGAAAGGATATTCTGCTGAAAGTGAAATACCCAGTGACTTGCTAGCAATTACTGGCGATGGTGAAAACGTCACACTAAAAAAGGGTGATATAACAAACCTTAGGGAAAGCCTTAAGGGCACTCTGCTGTTAAAAGATGATAATGGATATGATGTCGCTAGATTGGTTAGAAACAGAGTCATCGATAGAAACCCTGCATTAATTGCTCAATGTGTTGATGAAACTGATATTCAAAAAGCTGTAAATTTTGCAAGAGAATTTAACCTCTTAACGGCCGTTAAATGCGGTGGTCATAGTGTTTCTGGGAAAGGCACATGTGACCAAGGTATTATCATTGATTTGTCTCCTTTTAGAGGCAATCGTTTGGATATAGAAAACAAAAGGCTCTTTATTACGGGTGGTTCGTGGTTGGGTGACCTTGATGATGCAACAATTCCTTATGGACTTGGAACAACAGCAGGTACAGTTTCGCATACCGGTGTTGGCGGCCTAGCGACAGGGGGTGGCTTTGGAAGATTGGGCAGAAAATACGGGCTGACATTAGATAATATTAAAAGCATTCAGATTGTCACTGCCGACGGTCGATTACGTTATGCGGATGAGAATGAAAATGCTGATCTTTTCTGGGGAGTAAGAGGTGGTGGTGGTAATTTTGGGATTGTTACAATGTTTGAATTTCAATTACACCCAATGAATAAACAGGTTGTAGGCGGAAGAATCACATTCGACTTTTCACAGGTAAAACAGTTGCTTAAATTTCATGCTGAACATTCATTAGAAGCTTCAGTAGATATGTATCAAGATCCTGTAGTTTTTGCGCCACCTATGGGATATGGCAACACAGTTTACTTTGATGTGTGTTACTCAGGCCCTCACAACATGGCAGATAAGGCGTTTGAACCATTGAGGAAAGCGGGAAAAATAATACATGATGATATAGATATTATTGATTATGCTGTGCTGCAAAAAAGTGGTGATGATAATGACCCAAGAGGACGATCTCAATACCTAAAAGGCGGCTTTACGATTAACATCACAGATGGACTTATAGATGCTATTGTTGATAATTTAGAATCCCATCCGGAGCGAGGAAGTATGGCATTTTTCCAGCAAGCGGGTGGCAAAATCAATACTATAGCTCCAGATGCAACGGCATTTCCTCATCGATACCCAGAACACAATTTGATTACTGGATCATTCTGGAATAAAGGTGTCGATACAGCTCCACATATTGCATGGTCAAGAAGTTACTGGAAGAAAGTTTCTCCTTATACTGATGGCTTTTATATAAATGATGAATTCTCTGAAAGTCAAAAAGATGTCAATCTTAATTTTCTGGGTAATTATGAAAGGCTCGTACAAATCAAGAATAAATATGATCCAACTAACTTATTTAGATTAAATGCAAATATCAAACCAACGGTTTAGTTCATCGATCAATATGACAGGTAATCTGTCATCTGAAGAGATTCTGTTGGTTTATGACAAGCAGTGCCCAGCCTGTGATAATTATTGCCAGAGGGTGAGCATCAAGCGGTCCTTGGGTTCGTTGCGGATTATTGATGCGAGGCAGCCCAGTGATGTGCTTGCAGAGATTACTGCTCAGGGTTTAGATATTGATCAGGGCATGGTGTTGAAAATCGATGGTCAGCTGCACTACGGTGCTGATGCTATGCATGTATTAGCATTAATGAGCAGCCGCAGAGGTCTTTTTAATCGCTTAAATTATTGGGGCTTTCGCTCCGCGACTGTCTCGCGACTATTTTACCCATTACTCAAAATGTGCCGTAATCTGCTGCTAAAAATACTAGGCAGAATTAAAATTAATAACTTGGGCGCTAGCGGTAATGAAAGGTTTTAACCGACCTTTGCGATGCACTCAAAATCACTTTGAGCGAGACCTCTGGAAGCGTTCTAACAACGGCTGGTAGATATCGGTGGGGACAGGCCCGACCGCAACCCATTCGAGAGTGAGATCTTGAATATTGGGATCATTAGCAGAAGTAGTCTGACCAAAACCCTGTTGTAGACGAGATACCTGATATTGCATACGCAAGGCTTTGTCCTCGGCAGGGGTTTCTTGGTCGGTGAGAATTTCAGCACGAATGCAAAGCGTTTTAAGTGTTTGTTCATTGTCATCCTGCTGTTGTGCGTCGACAGGATGCTCTAGAGCAAGTTTTTGCTCTAGAGCCGCTAGGCCATTTTTAGGCCATTGAGTAACACCATCCATAAATTCCTTTGTTTGTTGCTTCAGAGCTGCTCTTTCTGCGTCCTTGGTGGTTAGCTGGGACAAGCGAATTTTGTCGGCCGCCTCTAATAAATCTACCCATACCTGAGCCTTCGCAGCCTTTAATTGCGTTACCACAGCGGCATCAAATTGTTTGATTGCAGTATAGAGGCGCTCATTTAAGGCGGTTGAGGCATTTTTAGGTAGATTACCTATCATCCGAAACTCTTGCTGACACTCAGTCACTCGAGTCCGTGCATCAAGTAGCGCTTTACCGGTTAATTTAGCAGAGTTTTCGACTTCAGCCAGCAATGCTTGGGCTTGGGCTTTATGCACCTGGAGCTCAGCTTTAAATTCCTTGGCTTGCTGCTGGCGTTTTTCAAAAACAGCATCACATCCAACTCTGAACGTTTGCCATAGTTTTTGATCATCTCTATGCGATGCATTTCCGCTCTTTTTCCACTGGGCCTGGAGGTCTTTGACCTTTTCCACGGCTCTACGGTTATCCTGCTGCTCGGCTAGGCCAGTGACCTGTTTGATTAATTCTTGCTTTGCTAAAGCATTTTTCTGCTGTTGTTGCCTGAGTTTTTCTCGCATGGCATCTAATATACGATCGAAATCCCGCTGCACAGGCTTATTGGCCTTTCGGTCCGTAGGCGCATAAGTCTGCCATTCTCTAATACCAGTACCGATTAACTTCTCAAAAAATTTCCAGTCTATATTATCGAATCCTTCGCCTTCCCAAGGTTGAGCATCAAAATACTCGGTTAATTGAGCAACGAGCTGGCGACGTTTATCCAGATTACTGCGTCGAATCTCAGACTGTGCGGCAAAATATTCCTTGCAGGGCTGATAGGCTTGCTCGGCCAATTGATGAAAAGACGCCCATCGCTCTTGGTCCTGTGTGCCTTTACTCAGAGTCTTCCATTCCTCTTGCAAACGCTTGATTTTGGTTGCTAGCGCCTCTGGGCCTTCCTGACTATCAACTAATGCTCCCATCTGATCAATCAGTTCTTGTTGCTTTGGCTCTACTGCATAGTTTTTCCAGTCGAGTAATTTATCTAGTGCAGCATCTAATTGCTCTAGTTGGGTAGACACCGAGGTTGGAATTTTGGACAGTTCTAGCAGTTTCTTATTCAGAGAGCGTCTTATGCCTGCTGCTTGTCTAGACTCGCCTGCTTTAAGCACGCCATTGGCTTTGCCAATTAATGCATTTATGTGGCGCAACTGATTAGTAACGGTCTGTTTTTGATCGGCCCAGAGTTTTTCTTGGTCGGCCATTAATCCCTTAGCATTCTTAACCGCTTGAGGAACTGTTTCCGTTGGCAGTAATCGGGCTGAACGCAGTCTTGCCTTTATTTCGTCATACAACCGCTCATGCTGTGGCGCGCGCTGATCATTCGGCACGCCACTATCGCCTGGTTGCGGCGTCATCAATAATGCAGCGTGAGCGGTTAGGCTTCCGTGGCTAGCCAGTTGTTGTAGTTGAAATGCAATATTCTCATTTAATTGGGTAAATACCTTTTCATCGCCAGGATCAGAAGGCACCAATTTAAGAGCGCCTTTGTGACGTTGTTGGCATTTGGCACGCGCCAATTCGATCGTTTTACACTGCTCATCTGTACCCTCAATTTCATAAAGTTGGGCTAAGTAGCGATACAGTTCAGCGATAATATCTTGAAGGCTTTTTGCAGCTGAGTCTATTGCTTTGTCCTGCGCGGCGCGATCTGCATGCTGTTTGGCATCATCTTCGATGCGTTGCTGGCAATCTAATATGGCTTGTTGGGCTCTTGCAGTAATGGCCTTGGCACTTTGTGATTCCAATAACTGCCATTGTTTGATTAAACGGTCTGCTTTGCGAGTAAATTGCTGGTCAAAAGACTTTTTGCTGTGGACTTCCAAGCGCTCGCAAAGGGCTTCAATATCGGCTTTGGTTTTCGCGGATTTTTTTTCAGTCTCACGAAATACGTCGCACTTCTCTTTGGCAATGTTGTAAACCAGCTTGTCTTTACCTTGGGTATCTTTAAGCAGTTTTTTTAGCGTTGCAAGATCATTAATTTTGTCTGCCGCTAATTCACGAAGGCGAGCAGAAACACCCTCGATGGCTATTTTGTAAAAAAAATCGGCATCAGCACTCACGTTCAATAGTTGTTCTAACAACTCTGGCCGTTGGCAGAATCCGACTATCGAGAACTGAGCCATGATGTCCATGCCATCAGTGGTCAACTGTTTTAAGCTAATACTGTCGCTATCAATGAGTTCAGCAATGCGGTGTCGAGCCTGCTGCTGGAGAGCCTGAGTCTCACAGGTTAGGGCGAGATCGGTTAGTGGGATACCATAATCGAGGTGGTTAATCGCTGCGGAACGCACAATGTTAGGTTCTTCACTGGCGATGACGGCGATTAAAGCGTCCATCGATAATTGGCTGATTTCAGCCACTCGCTCTTCGATGGTTTTGGGATTTATCTTATTGAGTAACCGCGACATTATAGCCATGCATATTTCCTTGTACTGATACCAAGACTATTGTTCTCAACTAGGCATAAAACAGTCATAGTTGATGAGTAGTCTGGACGTGTTTCAGAGCCGATACCTAGGCCCTCAGATTGAGTGCTCATCTGCAACTCGTATTGAACAACTAATATGATCTTACACCTAAAGAGCT
>JABILI010000052.1 GCA_018654575.1 Porticoccaceae bacterium | reverse complement strand
TCCCGCGTCAAAGGCATTTTCAGTGGCCTGACGATGCTCTTCAACAACTCCGGGAATCTCATCTAAACGCAACTCTCTGGGCATGGGCATATCGACCATACCCTCCTCGGTAAATATTTTTCCACTACAGTGTATAGCCGAAGGCGCCAAGGTTTCAGCCCCTAAGGCTTTATTGCTGGCGCCAGCAACACGACCGCAATGCATAATTTGGCAGACTATTTTACCGCCCTTGGCGTGAACCTTTTCAGTCACCAAGCGCCAAGCGTCGATTTGTGCCTGATTATATATTCCAGGAGTACGGCAATAACCCTTGGCATTAATACTTGGGTGTGTTCCCTCAGTAATAATTAATCCTGCCGATGCTCTCTGGCTATAGTAGTCAACATGCAATTGAGAGACTCTGTCGTCAGTCTCGGCTCGACTTCTGGTCATTGGCGCCATAACAATGCGGTTAGCCAAGGCTATGCGCCCAAGTTTTGTTGGGGTGAAGAGGGTTGTAGAATTAGTCAAAGTACTCACTCGCTAGTTATTATCTAATTTTTATTTTGGGGACATCTGTCGTCCCACGCATGGTGGTTAAAAACTCATTTAATGGCGCTGGAACTGCCACCTCAGGCTCTTTGCTGTTAGGTGGTTTATCCCAAAATCGTTGCCAGCTCGGCCATAGATCATGATAGGCCCCTGCATAGGGTTCTCGGTCTGGCCAACGCATTTTATTGTCGCCAATCGGTGGTTTGTTGAGATCTGTTGCGTACCAGTAACAGGGCAATCGACGGCGAAAATACCAACGTCCATCGATGCGTTCATAATCGTCCCAGTAGATCATCTGCATGATCACCCATTCGCCGTTAGTTTCATGTTCATTTTTTGAATACACCACACCAATAGCATGGTCTGGATCTTTAAACTCAATAACGTGGTTGCCAATGTGGTGAGAGGTGCCGGTAAACTGTAATCGTAGCGTGTCATCTAGCCAGCCTTTCAAATAGGACCGCCCCACTTTCTCCCGACTGACCCTAATATCTTCAGCAAAGAGGTTCACATGGGCATCTAAGTCACGCATATCCAGTGACAGTGAGTACTTTGCTGCTAATTGCCGTATTTCATCTAAGGACTCTAGACGATCAATTCTGGCGGTCAAATTTTCATCCATTGGTATTCCCCTGTTCCGTTCTTCTTGTACCGGCTGAAATGCCTGCCTGACGTCCAGTAAAGGTTGCGTCCCCTACTGACATTCCTGACGCATATCCCTCCCCACGTCGTGGTATGCCACAAGCCGTTCGCCCAACTGCATAAAGGCCTTTGATCACATCACCACTGGCTTTAAGTACTTCTCCCGTTGGCAGGGTATCTAAACCACCTAGAGTGAAATAAGGAAAAAATGCGCCATGCCCCGGCGTAACATCTAGCGCCACAAAAGGTGGTTGCATGGGTTTTAGCCATGCTGGGTCTTTATGAAATTGTTCATCTTTTCCTACCTCGGCATATTTATTGTAGTCACTAACTGTCACTTGCAATTGCCCTTCGGGTAGATTTAGGTCAGATTCTAGCTCGGCTATAGAATCAGCGGTAGCTACTACGTCTGCGTTAAGGTACGACTCTGTCTCATAGTTGCCATAATCTTCAACAGCAAGCACCAAGTACACAGAGCCACCGGTCTGACGCAAAATAAAAGCACCAATCCGTCCGTGATAGCTATCTTCGTTAACAAAACGCTGTCCCTGACTATTGATAAACACGCCATAGGTAAGGGATGCCGGCGGATAAAAGGGCAAGCTGACGAATCCCTCATGCATGTTAATAGCCGCGCCGCCAACCCCCATGCCCATTAAAATACCACTCCCAGTGTCACCAGGATTTCCAATACGCTCCGTACATTTGGTTAGTTCAGGTGCATATTGTTTGACCATTTTATCGTTCATGACAAAACCACCAGAGGCCAAAATCACCCCAGAACAAGCTTTGATATATCGCTCTTGCATGTCGATGCGTACTTTTACTCCAATCACCGGTTGTTGCACGTCAGAGTCATCAATGATTAGCGTTAAGGCGCGACTGTTAAATTCTATAGGAATGGATTTCTCTTGAATTTTGGCACCTAGGATTTTCATTAGTAGCGGACCGCCATTGTCTCCTACTACCTTTAGGTTATGACCTCTCGGTGCTGGAACTGCCTGAGTATTGTATGGGTAAGCATTTTCCCCCCCAGTGTAGAGTAAGCAGTCGTCAGTCAGAGCCATAATGGCACGGTGTGGATATTCAGAGTCTTTAAATACCACGCCTTGCTCGACCAACCAATTAAAATGATCTGTGCTGCCTTCCACGTAGGCGGTAATCTTAGCCATATCTGCCTGAGGCCCCGCTGCTGCTGTTAAAAAATCAGCCATAGCACGCTTGGTGTCTTGGTGTCCTGTTGCTCTCTGCACTCGAGTTCCTCCGCCCAAATAAATTTCGGCAGAAGACAGTGCTGTGGAGCCACCAATACCTGATGCTAGCTCAAAAATCATCACTCTAGCACCTACATCATGAGCGCTAATGGCGGCACAGGCGCCTGCACCACCACAACCAATAACAGCAACGTCAGTCTCATAGTCCCAGTGGTTAACACTAGATGCTTTGATGGGACTAATTGGCGATACTTTGTTAGTTGGCATTGGTACCTCTTTGTCTAAGTTAGTAACCGATTACTGTGAGTTTGTTGAGCTAAAGTAACAAAAACATTGCAGTTAAACGATTTTATTAGGCCAATCAACTAGACTTTTCAATCTCACAAAGTCAGTACCGTGGGTGATTGAAGCAACACATTGAAATTATCTATGCGAGCCTAACCTGACGCCTAAAATCTGATACTTAAATGAAATGCTCTGGCTTTCTTTCTCCCACACCCATTAACAGGTGAAAAAAAACCGTTATTTACTGATAGGATTAACCGTCACCTGCAGGTGTTCGCCTCTGGGTTCTGTTTCTTCGAACAGACGGTCGTAAGCTGTACGCTGAATCTTCCATTCGCCGTCGACACAAGTGTAGTCGTCGGTGTAAAGCGCAGTGCCACGCAAGGTAGTATTGTCTTTGAGGTTGATAAAGGTGTCAGTGAGGTACCAAATGCCAGTGGCCGAGTCACTTGTAACGGTAATTTCTGGATGATGCCCATTGTGCACACCAAACTTTTTCTCAGTGATCGAGCGGCGATAAAAGGTCTCTAGTTCAGTCCAGCCATTGAGAGTAAATTCGTAATTGCCACCCTTAAAATAAGCCGCAGCATCTGCAGTAAAACAGGTTTCTAGCCCTTCATAGTTTGCAGTGTCTAAAAACCGAAAGTAACGTGCTTTCAGTTGTTTTATCAGCTCAATGGCTTCAAGGTCCAGCATAGTTATGTCCTTTAATCTTGGTAGTTGTTAATGTGTTTAGCTGATTGGTACGCCATGGTCATTGCAGGTCCCAGTGTGGCGCCTGGTCCTGGGTAGGTAGAAAGTATAGCCGCCGAACAGTTGCCCACGGCATAAAGACCATCAATTAAGCCCCCTTCCTCATACTTGACCTGTGCGTTAACGTCTGTGGCTAAACCACCTAGCGTGCCAAAGTCACCGGCCTCAATGCGCATTGCATAGTAGGGCCCTTCGCTGATTGGCGCTAAACAGGGGTTTGGTTTAATCTCTGGGTCAGCGTAGTAGCGGTCGTATTCTGCATCGCCACGCTGAAAGTCCTCGTCTATACCAGTTTCCGCGTAGTGGTTCATCTTTTTGACGGTATCTTCAAGACCGGTTGGATCGATACCCATTTGGTTTGCCAGTTCGCTGATAGAGTTAGCCTTACCGACAAATCCTTGGTCGTACCACTTTTTCGGAATGGTCCAGTCAGGTTTCATGGAGGCGGTCATTAGAGGCCCCACAATGTAGTCTCTCCGAAATCTGGCATCAAATATATGATATGCCGGCGCACAGGGATTGTCGTCGCTGTGGGCTTCAAAGAGTCGCTTTTGAAACGCCATGTAGTTTTGAGACTCATTGGCAAAACGAACACCCTTGGTATTCACAACGCAAGATCCCGGAAAGGATTTTTCCATAATACTCAGTCGCGGCATGGGCTCATCAGGGACACAAAGGGTTGTTGTCCACCAGGCGTCATTCATAAGCCGTGTTGCGGCACCTAATTTAAGTCCCGCAGTCAGAGGGTCGCCGGTATTGGTATAGGCTCCTGCACTCCAATCTGCGTTAGTTGGGCTCGGCAGGTACTTTTCTCGCAGTTCTTGGTTGCGCTCAAAACCACCAGCAGCAAGCACTACTCCTTTGCGTGCCTGTACTCTAAGGGTCTTGCCGTCGCGCTGGATAATCGCCCCCACCACACGGCCATCCTCTTGAATTAAATCAACCATTGGACTGTCAAACCACACCGGAATATTGCGCTCTTTCAGCGAAAGGTAGAGTCGTGCCACACCGGCACTACCACAGGCTAGGCGTCTTGAGATACTGGTGCGCAGCCGCCAAGGAATATCCAGCAAGTAATTCAGCACCATGCTCATGGTGAGTTTTCCCCAACCCGGTAGTTTTAGCATTAACACCTGAGCTTCTACTTGAGTGAAATGAATAACACCAAACATTCTCATCATATGATGGCTGTACGTCATTCTTTTGTATTCAGGGCCAAGTTCTGAGGCATTAATAGGTGAGGGCTCCAATGATCTATGGCCGGGCTTAGCACCAGGCAGGCTTGAGTAGTAATCTGGATAGTGATCTAAAGTCTCGTAACGCACATGGGAGCATTTGTGCAGAAAATCGACCATTTTGGGACCGTTCTCTAAGTAGGTTTCTACCAGCTCTGGAGGAATGTCTTCTCCCTCGAGAGTGTGCTTGAGATATTCCCGCGCCTCATCGAGGCTGTCTTCGGCTCCCGCTTCCTGGGCGTAGCGATTACAGGGAATCCAAATGCCGCCGCCGGAAGTGGCGCTAGTGCCACCGATTTTATCGGCTTTTTCGATAACCAAGATATCTTTGGTACCCATCTCATGATTAGCAACTGCAGCGGTCAATCCACCGTTACCGGACCCAACCACCAAAACATCGACTGAATGGTCCCAATTAGCACCCTGATGATCCACTGTAGAATTCTCCATTGTCATTTTTACCCCCATTAAAACCTGCTAATATGGGCCTGTAAGGTCCAATCTAGCATATAAAACATTTCTACTGCAATGTTTATTTTAATGCCCCTTTTTACACCTCAGAGCCTAGCTTAAAAGATCTCAAACAGGACCGCCGCGCCACAGCCTGTTGAACCACATGGCCTCCCATGGCCGGTGCTTCGGTGTTATTAAAAGCCCCACGAAAGACTTTACCTATCGGGGTTCTCGCGGTGGAAATAATAACGACTTCTCTCATAATTCAGCCTCTTAAAAGGAATTTAAAATCTGCCTGTTCTTTCTTGTGTTGTTAAGCTCTTTGGCTAGACACCGGCACAATTTCACCGGTCATATAGCTGGAGTAATCGGAGGCAAGGAACATCATCACATTAGCCACCTCCCAGACTTCCGCTGCTCGACCAAAAGCCTCTTTTGACGCCAGCTCCTCCAACAACTCGATGGGTGTGGTCTTTTTGAGAAAATCATGGAACGCGATAGAAGGAGACACCGCATTGATACGCACACCAAAATCAGCCGCTTCCAGCGCAGCACAGCGTGTCAACGCCATTACCCCAGCCTTAGCTGCAGCATAGTGGCACTGCTCTTTTTGCGCCCGCCAACCTAGCACCGAGGCGTTATTAACAATGACACCAGCACCGCGAGGCTGCATTTTTTTGAGCATGGCCCGTATCATGCGCATAGTGCCGTTTAAGGTCACATCTAAAACGCTCGACCATTGCGCATCACTCATGTCGGTAAGCATGACTGTACCGCCGAGCCCGGCATTGTTAATCAGCACGTCAACGCCTTGGAGCACTTCTTCGGCATAGTCCACGAGTTCTTGAACGTCGCTCTCGATGGTGACATTGCACAGCTTAGGGTATATAGCATCTAAGCCGGTTTCAGCTTTTAGAGCCTCCACTGATTTGATCAGACGACCTTGATGAATATCACTGACAACAATGCCCCTAGCACCTTCCTCTGCGGCACGTTTAGCTGCAGCAAAGCCAATGCCGGCACCTGCCGCGGCTGTAATCAATACCGACTTTCCCTCGATTAAATTGTGCCCTTTTACATAGGGTGGTGGTGATTTTAAAGCCATTTTATTACTCCTAAACTAAGCATTATGCTTTCAACCTCTTGGCTCTTTGGGCATACCTAAGGCACGCTCAGCAATAAGGTTGCGTTGAATTTGGTTGGTTCCACCGTAAATAGTGTCGGCGCGAGAAAACAGGTACATCGATTGCAGACGGTTTAGCTGGTAGGGCCCGCCTTCAAGCACTTCGCTCTCAGCTCCCATTACGTCCATGGCTAACTTACCCAGGTTTCGGTGCCAGCTAGACCAGTACAATTTGTAAATCATCGCTTCTTTTTGCAAGCTGCCGTCGGTCTCTTTGGATGAGAGCACGCGCATGCTATTAAAACGCATAATTCTAAGGCCTATATGCGCCTCCGCGATTCGTTGCCGGATCTGAGGGTTTTGGCCTGAACCATTGGCCTTAGCCAGCATAATAATTTCATCAAGTTCATTTTGAAACAGCATCTGTTGGCCCAGCGTAGAGACGCCACGCTCAAAGCCCAACAAGCCCATAGCAACTTTCCAACCATCTCCAGGCTGGCCAACAATGTCATCAATCGAACACCGGGCGTTATCAAAGAACACTTCGTTAAACTCGCTGGTGCCCGTTAACTGGTCTATTGGACGAACAGTTACTCCAGGCTGATCTATGGGCACTAAAAAGAACCCTAAGCCGCGATGGCCAACAGATTTAGAATCGGTGCGCGCAATAACAAAACAATGATCTGACTCACGAGCCAAGGAAGTCCATACTTTTTGGCCGCTAATCTGCCATTGCTGAGTAGCATCATCGAATTTAGCGCTCGTTTTTACATTTCCTAAATCTGAGCCTGCGCCAGGTTCTGAATAACCTTGACACCAAAAGGCCTCCCCCCGCAAAATCTCTGGTAAATAACGGTCTTTTTGTTCCTGATTGCCAAAAGCGATAAGTGTTGGGCCAACAAGAGTCTCGCCAATGTGCCCCGCTCTGCCCGGCCCCTGAGCTCTTGCATATTCTTCGTTAAAAATAACCTGTTGCTCTATGGACGCGCCACGGCCACCGTACTCAGGCGTCCAACCAATACAGGTCCAACCTCCCTGATAGAGTTTTTGTTCCCAGGCTTTGCGCTCGTCGATAAACATATGCTGATCACCGGGGCCTCCTCGACCACGAATAGACTCAAATTCACCGCAGAGATTGGCGGCCAACCAGTTGGCGATTTCTTCGCGAAATAACTCATCCACTGAGCTGAAATCTAACTTCATAAGGCCACCTGAGTGTCTAACAAGAGTGTCGCCAGTCGTTCTCGATGATAGTCTGCGGCACCAAGAAACGTCTCGGTCGACTTAGCTCGCTTGAAATATAGCTGAATATCGTATTCTGCGGTAATGCCGACCCCGCCATGAAGTTGGATGCCTACCCCCGCATTATGGAAAAAGCCGTCGCTGCTGTAAGACTTAGCTATGCTGGCAGCTTCCGCTAAGCCTGCGACGTCAGTGGTTTGATTGAGAAATTGATCGCCAACACAGGCCGCGTAATAGACTGCAGAGCGAGCTGCTTCGACTTTAACCATCATATCTGCGCACTTATGTTTTACCGATTGATAAGAGGCTATTGATCGACCAAATTGCACTCGCTCACTAATATAAGCCAAGGTTGAATCAAGGCATTGCTGAGATCCACCTAATTGTTCTGCCGCCACTGCGATTCGACCTAGATCTAAAATTTTCTCAAGCTGCAGCCACGCTTGGCCCGCATCACTCATTACAGCATCGCTATTAAGCACTAAATTATCTAATTGCAATTGTCCTTGTCTGCGAGTCTGATCCATCGTTGGCAGCCACTCGCGGCTTATTCCTGGGGTATTGGCGGGCACGACAAATAGACTAATGCCCTCGTCCCCCTGGGTATCTTGATCTCGCGCTGCCAGCACCAAAATTTCGGCACTGTGGCCATCTGGAACAAAGCGATAGATGCCATTCAAACGGTAGCTGTCGCCCTGCTTCTGGTAAGTGACCTTAACGCTGCTAGAGTCCCAACCTCCAGACTCACCAGTGTAGGCTAAGGTGGCGGTCTTGCCCTCGGCAATCTGTGGTAAGTAGGTTAGCTTTTGATGTTCTGTACCTGCAACCAAGAGCGCATTGGCGGCTAAACAGACTGAAGCATAAAACGGGGAGCAACAGAG
>JABILI010000042.1 GCA_018654575.1 Porticoccaceae bacterium | reverse complement strand
GGCATTGTTTTTTTCTGAGCTATCTGCGAATGCGGCAAAGAATTTTGAGGTATTCTGTAAGAAATAATGACAAATAACAAAACTGTTGGTGCTGAACTTAATTGACCATAGCTAAATACCCCATCCAGTCAACTCAGGGCTAGATCGAGGTGAGAAGAAAAGTATTTTTAAATTATCTATCAATCGCACAGTCTGCCTAGATACTTAACCAACAACTCCAAATCATACCCATCACCATAGCCTTGCCCAACAGACTTCAAACTCCAACCCCCCAACTGGTCAATCATATCTGTTGGTGCTTCAACGGCTCTTAGCCTGTCTCTAAAGCTATGCCGCAAACCATGGATAACATCGCTTGAACCTCCAACAGTCTTGATCCATTTGTTGATTGCGGCTGATGCTGAGTTTGAATTACAGCGCTCAGCATTTGTGTATCTTGGGAAGCAATACAAGCCTGTAGAGTGCTGTTTAAGACGCTTTGCCGCCCATAACGACAAACCAACTAGCGGTATTTTACGTTCGCTAGAAGCTGTTTTAAGGCGCCTGTGAGGGTGTGGAATCAGGTCTATATAGGGCAGGGGGCCTTCAGTCTTTAGATCAGCAAGCATAAGTCCTGCGGCTTCAGATAAACGCATACCTGAATCAAAGATAATCGCTACTAACCACCTAATATCATCATCTAAAGACAAGCATTCAGCTTTAATCTTAGCCATGTTGAATGGAGTGACTGCATGACGTTTCTTAGCATCAGTATTAGATGGAAGATATATACGTGCAAAGGCATTTTTGCACTCTAACCCATGCTCTTGAATGACTAAATTGATGACGGCTTTGATACCTGAGAATATTCTCTTTAAAGAACTGGTACTTAGTCCTTTATTAATCAAATATTCTCTTAATAAAGTTGCATCTTTTGAGGTATAGCTGTCTATGGGTCTGACACCAAGGCATTCAACAAGGTAATTTATGTGCCTATGTGCAGTTGCAAAGAACAGCTTCTGCTTCCCTTCGCCTTTTAGGTGTAGATATATTTTTAATGCTTCTTCAATCGTTGGTAGGTAGGACGCTCTACCATCGGAAATTAATAGATGGGAAGCAGGGACGTCCAGATGCTTTAACCTCAACCCTAACCAATAATCATCTAGCTTGGATGCAAATACTTTAGATGCAGTTTTAGCTCTAGTTAAAGAGTTAGTTCTCAGTGATTGGATAATGCGTGGTTTTGTATAGAAACATCGTAGATCAGTTGGGACTGACCTAGAAAAGTAATAGGTATTATCTTTAAGGTAGGTGTATTTCGGAAACTTAAAATGTTTACGCATTTGTCTACTGCTCCTCATCAGTCTCGTAAGAAACGAGAGCTAACAAGGGCTGTAGAGCCTTTGAAGTTTAGAAATGGTGCACCCGGAGGGATTCGAACCCCCGACCAAGTGGTTCGAAGCCACCTACTCTATCCAGCTGAGCTACGGGTGCGTAACAGCAGGGCGCCAGTTTAACGTATCTGGAACTAATATCTAGCTTAAAACAGTCTATCGTTCTAAATATTGAAGTTTGCTTTCGACACCATCCCATTCAGCTGCATCTTTAGGATGTTCACCTTGTTCAGTAATGTTGGGCCATACTTCTGAGAGCTCTGCGTTTAACTCAAGAAAGTTCTCTTGTCCTGCCGGGATTTCATCCTCAGCGAAGATTGCCTCTGCAGGACATTCAGGTTCGCAAAGCGCACAGTCGATGCACTCGTCTGGATGAATGACTAAGAAATTAGGGCCTGCATAAAAGCAATCGACAGGACAAACTTCGACACAATCCGTGTATTTGCACTTAATGCAGTTTTCTCCGACAACAAAAGTCATTTCGGGCGTCTCATACAAGTAATTTGGTTAATTAAGCGGTGGCATTATAGCAGGACGATTTGCGATATAGATGCATGTTTTTACTCTATTTGAGTCATCGGTTAGCGTAATTTTTTAAGCTCATAAATAAGATCCAGAGCGTCCTTTGGTGACAGCTCATCAGGGCGCACGTTATCTATACGCTTTTCGACGGCACTACTCAATGGCCCCAAGTGAAGTTCGGTTTGGTTAGGCTTCTTTGGATCGTCAGATATCTTGCTAGATATTAATTTTGCGGGAATTTCCGCTTCTAAAACTGCTAGTTCACGGCGGGCAAGGTCTATAACAGCATCTGGTATTCCTGCTAACTTTGCCACTTGTATACCATAGCTTTGACTGGCTGGGCCATCCTGTACGCTGTGCAGAAAGACAATGCTGTCATTGTATTCTGTCGCATCCAGATGGATATTGACCGCACCGTCGACCTTTTCAGGTAAGGAGGTCAATTCAAAATAATGAGTCGCAAATAAGGTGAAGGCTTTAACTTTGTCGGCCAAGTAAAAAGCACAGGCCCAGGCAAGAGACAAGCCGTCAAACGTACTTGTGCCACGGCCGACTTCGTCCATCAGAACGAGACTTCTATGGCTAGCATTATGCAAAATGTTGGCAGTCTCGGTCATTTCCACCATAAACGTAGAGCGTCCGCCGGCAAGATCATCTGATGATCCGATCCGTGTGTATATCCGGTCCGCTAGTCCAATTTTGGCTGATATGGCGGGAACAAAGCTACCAATTTGGGCTAGCAGCACAATCAGGGCTGCTTGGCGCATGTAGGTTGATTTTCCACCCATGTTCGGGCCAGTGATGACCAGCATTTTGCGCTCGTCATTCATGGATAAATCGTTTGCCACGAAGGGGTCACTAGAGACTTGCTCTACAACTGGGTGACGCCCACCCTTTATGTCAATTCCGGGTTCTGACTGCAATTGCGGTTGGCAAAAGTTAAGGCTATGCGCTCTCTCAGCAAGGGTCGCCAGAACATCGAGCTCCGCGATGGCACCCGAGCATGCCTGCAGTTCTGCGAGGTCTTGATTTAAGTTCTCCAGCAGTGCGTCGTAGAGATATTTTTCGCGCGCAAGGCTGCGGCTTTTTGCACTAAGGGCCTTATCTTCAAACTCTTTTAGTTCGGGAGTAATAAAGCGTTCAGCATTCTTTAATGTTTGCCGGCGGATATACTCAACGGGCGCTTTATCACTTTGACCGCGAGATATCTCAATATAATAGCCATGCACACGGTTATAACCGACTTTTAAGGTTGCGATACCCGTTTTGGCTTTTTCTCTTTCTTCCATCGCCAATAAAAATTCACCTGCGTTGGTATTGAGCGCCCTCAAATCATCCAGTTCTTGGTCGTAGCCATCGGCAATAACACCACCGTCGCGAATAACCATGGGTGGATTGTCTTGAATAGCGGCATTGAGTATCTCAGCCAGCCTTGGCATAGGTTTGGCGGCATCTCTCAATGCTGTCATATGTGAAACATTACAATCTGCGAGAGCTGATGCGATTTGGGGCAAGGCGGCCAAAGAGTCGCATAATCTGGTTAGATCCCTTGGTCGGGCGGAACGCAGTGCAACTCGGGTAAGGATGCGCTCCATATCACCAACCTGTTTCAGCTGGACGTGTAATGTCTCATGCAGGTAATCGCTCTGCAGTTCTGCAATGCTGTTTTGTCGAGATTGAAGGGTGGATAGATGTTGCAGGGGACGATTTAACCATCGCCTTAATAGGCGACTAGCCATCGTTGTTGCCGTATTGTCGAGAACATCCAATAGTGTGTTTTCAATGCCTCCCGATAAATTGGTGTCTAGCTCGAGATTGCGTCGAGTAGCCGCATCTAACATGACTGACTCATCTCTATTTTCAGCTGTTAGACAACGAATATGAGGCAGAGCACCACGCTGTGTGTCTCGCGCATACTGCAACAAGCAGCCGGCTGCTCCTATGCCAACGGGTAGGTGGTTACAGCCAAAGCCGGCTAGATCCTTTACACCAAAGTGTTTGTTAAGTGTTCGGTGAGCATTATCTAGTTCAAACTCCCAAGGCCCTCGTCGTCGCATACCTGAACGGTTATTAAGGAAGTCTAGACCCGTGAGTTCCTCTGAAATCAAAATCTCGACAGGATCTAAGCGTTGCAGTTCGCTGTGCAATTCTTCATCGCTGGATACCTGCATGAGTTGAAATTGACCACTACTCATATCTAGAGTAGCGACACCAAACTGATTATTTAGCCAATGTATAGCCGCTAAGAGGCTATCACTCCGATCATCGAGCAACGCCTCGTCGGTCAATGTTCCCGGGGTTAATACACGCACTACCTTGCGTTCAACAGGGCCTTTGCTGGTCTGTGGGTCACCAATCTGCTCACAGATAGCGACGGATATACCTTGCTTTACCAGTTTTGCCAAATACCCCTCTGCGGCGTGATAGGGCACACCACACATGGGTATTGGATTGCCGTTGGCCTTGCCTCGAGCGGTGAGCGTAATGTCTAATATTTGACTAGCTCGCTTTGCATCATCAAAAAACAGCTCATAAAAGTCACCCATGCGATAAAATATGATGTCAGTTGGGTGCTCAGCCTTGATGCGCAAATATTGCTGCATCATTGGCGTGTGTTCTGTCTTGGGTTGGTTGGTCATAAGAAAGTCTAGAGTTGAGGCCTGTTTGATTTTCAAAAATGCTTTCGCTAATTATGGCATAGTTGATCATCAATTCAGTGATTTCAAATCGATTATTGGGTAATTTACTGCGAGCTCAACGAGACTATGTTTCTTTACGTTATATACATTTATAGTCTTCAGACCATCTTAGAACAAGCGCTTAACCTCTAGCCCAATACCGCGGCCCTCGCCGACGAAGTAACGATAACTGCCAAAGGCATAATCTGCTCTGTCTGCGATTCGTCGATCCGCAAGATTAGTTATTTGCGCGGCAAACTCCCACGCGCCATAGGTTTGCTGGCCACGCAAGTTAACCAGAGAGTGGCCAGCATAGGTGTGAGCATTTTGGGGGTCTAAGAAGTACTTCCCGCGGTAGACCCACTCTAGCTCCAGGCTCGTGTTTTTAGAGGGTTGATATAATAGCTGGGCGCTTCCCTGCCAACGAGGAGCTGTGTCAATATCGTTACCGTCAATATTAATGTCGCGATAGAGACGAAGGTAGCTGTACTGATGTTCAGCCCAAGCAGCGACTGAAGTGAGCTGCCAGTCTGAATTTATTTGGTAGCGCATTAGCCACTCAATGCCACGATGGCTCGTTTTGGCATCATTGACAATATAACTGTCCGAGTCCTTAACGATCACCTGATCTTTTTTCATTTTATACAGTGACAATTCCGTAAACCATTGTTTAGTCTGATAGCGCAATCCCGCTTCTAGGCTATCTAGTTGCTCTGGCTTAATCGTTGAAATTGCTTGTTCTTTCTGTAGCCGGTAAAGTTCATTGATCTGCGGTGCGCGGTAGGCGCTGGCGATACGCACAAACGCACCAACTCTGTCATTAAGATCATAATGAGCGCCAATATGATAATTTACGTTGTCAGCGCTGTCAGATCGATCCAGGGGTCTGTAGTAACGACAGCTGCCACTGTCTGAGTTACATAGAGTGCCATCATCACGAGTGCTGCCGTCGATCATGTTATTTTGATAGTCATAATGTAGCGACTCATATCGTAAGCCAGCTTCTAGAGTTAACTTGTCAGAGGCTTGCCATTCAGTATTGGCAAATAATGCAAATTGATCGCTTTCCACCTCAAAATCATAGTGCTGACCTTGAAAACGTACGTTATCGGGCGTTCCTAACGGATTGGCTTGAGATTCCTCTACCCACATATCAGCCCATTCGACATCCGCGCCAATCCAGATTTTATTCGTATCTGTGCGATTGAATTGATAGTTCGCTTGCAGTCCGGCGCTAGTCTGGCCATTTTTCTCTAGTGCTTGCCCGGGCAGATAATGTTGTAAAAAAGTCATGGAACTTCGCCGCACGTAGGGTGTTACTTGCCATTCACTATTGTAGCCACCCCATTGGGTCTCGCCGCTAATACGAGATGATAGGCGCACTGCTGATGCATCACGGTAGGCTTCAGGGTTAGGGTTGGTTTTCCAAACAGCACTGTCTTTGTAGGATTCAAAGCCTTTGATATAACCTGCCGTCTCTTGGTTGAGATTTACGGCTGTAATGTGTGTCTGTGTTTTAATCTCGGCATTGGACCAACCATGTTTAATAGAGACTTTCTGCTGATCAAAACCTGATTCGTCTTTGAACCCGCCATCAGAAACACCATTAGCGGCTATTTGCCAAGACTGCGCACCTTCCAAGGCTTTCCAGCCAAGTTTGACTCTACGATAGCCGTGGCTGCCTAGCTGCAGGCTTAGGTGGTTGTCATTTATCATCGGCGATACGAAGTTGATAACCCCATGCATAGCGTTTGAACCATAAAAAACAGTGCCAGGGCCGCGCCAAACTTCCAGCTCTGACGCTTGCTCCGTGTTAATTTCAAAAAGTTGGTTCACATTGCACATGCCCGTGGGGCGAATGGGGAGGCCGTCTTCTGTTGTAAGAATTTCGGCACAACTACCAGCGCCTGTAAAGACGGGTGAACGCACAGATGCAAGCAATTCTTGGCCATTACCTCGGCTTAACCATACCCCAGGGATACGCGACCCAGCTTGGTTAATATGGGCATGAGCAATTCGTTTGAGTTCTTCGCTATTAACTTGGCCTACTGCACCGATCAGTTGGTTAAGGTCTTGTTGATCTCGACGACCGGTAACCACGATGGATTCAATGTCCACGGACGTAACATTTTCATCGGCCATCCCACTAATAGGAGTTAATATGAGTGTGGCCAAAAAAAGTCTTAAAAGAGAGTGTTTTGAAGGGCTATCCGTAGTCATTGAGCGCTTAATCCTTAAGGTCTGTAAGTTAGAAGTTTAGTTTAGCGAAGTTGATTTTAAAGTAAACAATTAATAGAGCCGGTTATCGGTCAGGGGCACATCTTTACAAGACCACGTTGACAGAATCGCTGGAGCGCGTAGAGTGGCGTGGCTATCATCGTATATCTTTCTTTAAACGCTAATAAGGTGCTCCTACGTTGTCAGACAATCAGAATCACGACCAGTTAGAGCATCAACAGCTGGGTTCTTCCACACTGGGTTCACTATTACGATTTTTATCACCGTATAAACGCGAAATTGCGGTCTTTTTAGTCGCTCTTTTACTAACCGCAGGGATTACGCTCTCCATTGGCCAAGGACTCCGCTTATTAATCGACGGTGGCTTTGCTGAGCAATCGCAGGACAATTTAAACATGGGCGTGCTGTTTATCATTGGCATGGCAATACTGATGGCGACGGGTACCTATGTAAGGTTTTATCTTATTTCTTGGTTGGGCGAGAGAGTTAGTGCGGATATCCGCACCGCGGTTTTCAATCATGTGATCAGTTTACATCCGGCCTTTTTTGAGACAAATAGAAGCGGTGATATCATGTCTCGCTTAACCTCAGACACAACGTTATTGCAGTCTATCATTGGCTCATCTATGTCGATTGCGTTACGCAGTGGTATTAGTTCGTTCGGGGCCTTAATAATGCTGTTGGCAACGAATTTTAAACTCTCATTGATTGTCCTGGCCGCGGTGCCTGCGATCTTAGTGCCTATTCTTTATTTTGGGCGACGGGTGCGCAATCTTTCGAGGCAAAGTCAGGACTCAATTGCCAGTGTCGGTAGCTACGCAGGTGAGGTGATCCAACAGATAAAAATTGTACAAAGCTTTACTCAGGAATCCTTTGAGAAGGCTGCTTTTGGAGTGGAGGTGGAAGGTGCTTTTAGGGTCGCGAAAAAGCGTATTGGGCAGCGGGCAATCCTCACTGCGCTGGTTATTTTGGCAATATTTGGGGCTCTTAGTGCCATGCTTTGGTTTGGTGGTAGAGACGTAATGGCAGGTACCATGACTGGCGGAGATCTTGGCGCCTTTCTTTTTTATGCAATGCTGATGGCTGTGGGTATCGCGTCTTTATCCGAAGTTTACGGTGAGCTTCAGCGGGCAGCTGGCGCGACTGAGCGATTAATGGAGTTATTACATGCGCCCAACGAGATTAAGCTAGCAGAGTTGGTAAAAGTTAAGGTTTCAAATCTGCCGGCCACGCTCACTTTTGATGGGGTTACGTTCTGTTATCCATCCAGACCTCATCAGCCTGCGCTCAATGAGTTTTCAATCAATATCCCCAATGGGAAGATTGTTGCGCTGGTAGGCCCCTCTGGGGCTGGAAAATCTACTCTTTTTGCGCTTATCCAGCGTTTCTATGACCCTCAAGTAGGAGCGCTGCAGTTTGGTGGCAGTGATATTCGAGAGCTTAATTTGGAACATTTACGCCAACAAGTTGC
>JABILI010000040.1 GCA_018654575.1 Porticoccaceae bacterium | reverse complement strand
TATATGGCGGTGGGATAGGGATTCGAACCCTAGTTAGGCTATTAACCTAAGCCAGTTTTCAAGACTGGTGCATTCAACCGCTCTGCCATCCCACCAATTGAAGGCGCGATTATACAGCGCCTTTTTCTTCTAACAAGTACCAATTACACCTTTGGTGTATTTTAATCGGTCGAATCAGTATTTGTGTCCTCTTTGGCAGTTGCTTTATCAGCCACTACCTTTTTTGGCTTGGCTGTAGCTCGCTTTTTACGTGGGTCATTGGATGCACGTGCTACGGGCTTTTCCGTCGCAGGAGATGGGCTTGGAGCTACTGCTGCGGGAGCTTTAACTGCTGGAGCAACTGCCTCAATACGCTCTGTACTTACCGCTACCTTAACAACTGGTTTTGGTTTTTTCCTTGGATCATTGCTTGCTCTGACTTCCTTTTTTGGCACAGGGGCTTCGACGGTGTCATTTTTAGTTGCCGCAGGCTTCTTGGTAGCTTTAGGCTTAGCTTTGGCCGCAGGTTTCTTTGTCGCCTTTGGCTCTACGGATGCTGTCTCTGCCTGAGGTGATGCTATAGGCTTGTGATCAGTTGCGGCAGTGCTTACTGCATCAGGTGCCTCTGAGCTTGCTTTTGGCTTAGCGGGTGCTTTGCGCCTAGCGCGAGGTGCTTTTGGTTTAGCTGCCTCAGTTCCCTCAGTCGGAGTAACTGCTGGTGTTGCTGCACCTGCAACTGTAGCTAGAGCCGCAGTTTGATCCAGTACTGCTTGAGGAACGTCTTGCCGCTGACGTCGGCGGCGAGGCCCTCGGCGTTTATCATCTGGGCGACGTTGAAGTTGATCTGCCTTAGGCGTATTAGACGGCGACTCAGTGGTGCTTTTTACTTCTGTATCCGTGGATACCACTGGCTTATTATCTTGGTCTTTTGGCTTGTTGTTTCTATTTCTTCGATTGCCGCTGTTTCGGTTTTGGTTATTCCTCGATTCATTCTTCTGATCATTGCTTTTATCAGTAGTTTGCTTGTTATCGGCACCCCGATTTTCATTGTTTCGATTGTTGGGGCGGCGATTATTTTGGTTAGGACGGCTGTTTCTTCCCCCTCGACTTCTATTTTGATTATTGCGATTACGGGGTGCGGGCTTCTTCTCTTCTACTTTTTCTTCGGTTTCACCAAACATGCTTGCCCAAAGTCGCTTAACTAGTCCAGGGCTCTTATCTTCAGTCGCTGCAGGCACAGGTGCCGTAATTGTTGGTGCAGGCGTTGATGGGATCAGTGTTTTGACCGCAGGCAAGGGTAAAGCCGATGGTGCTGTAGTATCAGAGACCACTTCCTCTTCTGCTTTGCTTAATTCATTAGCCAGGCGGTAGCTGAAGTCCGACGAGTCTTCATCTTGGTTGCGGATTCGCACGACGTCAAAGTGTGGCGTCTCCATTTCGGCATTAGGCAACACCGTGACCTGCAATTTATTGCGAGCCTCGATATCTAATATTTCTTTACGTTTTTCGTTAAGCAAGAACGTCGCGACTGGGACTGGAACGATAGCGCGAATTTCTCGGGTAAATTCTTTTTGAGCTTCTTCTTCCACGAGGCGCAATATTGAAAGCGCTAGTGATCGTGTTCCTCTGATAGTCCCTTGGCCTTTACAGCGAGGGCAGGTCCTAGACATTGTTTCTTCTAGTGATGGGCGTAGACGCTGTCGTGACATTTCTAACAATCCAAAGCGTGAAATACGACCTACTTGAACTCTGGCCCGATCAACCTCTAAGGCGTCACGCATCTTGTTTTCAACTTCTTTCTGATGGCGGCTGCTCAGCATGTCGATAAAGTCAATGACAATAAGCCCACCAACATCACGCAACCGTAGTTGGCGGCCAATTTCCTCAGCGGCTTCTTTATTTGTGTTAAACGCGGTCTCTTCAATGTCACCACCTTTAGTCGCTCGGGCGGAGTTAATATCAATTGAAACCATGGCTTCGGTAATATCGATCACGATAGACCCGCCAGATGGGAGTGTTACTTCGCGACAAAAAGCAGTCTCGATTTGATTCTCAATTTGGTAGCGATTAAACAGCGGTATCTCGTCTTGGTAGTACTTTACCTTGCTGGTAAAGTCAGGCATTACCGTGCCGATAAACGCAGCGGCGAGAGCATAAGCTTCTTCCCCATCGACGATTACTTCACCAACATCATGCCGGAGGTAGTCGCGAATGGCGCGCACAATAACGTTGCTTTCTTGGAATAAAAAGTGGGGTGCTTTTGCCTTGCTAGATTCATCAGTGATTGTGTTCCACAGCTGAAGGAGGTAGTTAAAGTCCCATTGCAATTCTTCTGTCGCTCGGCCGATGCCGGCTGTTCTAACGATGGCGCCCATTCCGTCGGGAATGTCTAATCCTCGCATGGCTTCGCGCAAGTCTGCACGCTCATCGCCTTCAATTCGGCGTGAAATACCACCCGCACGAGGGTTGTTCGGCATCAAAACAAGATAGCGACCTGCCAAGCTGATAAACGTAGTGAGTGCCGCGCCCTTATTGCTTCGCTCCTCTTTCTCGACCTGAACAACGACTTCTTGTCCCTCTCTTAGGGCGTCTTTTATGGTTACTCGACCACCTTCAGAGGCGCCTTTTTTGAAATACTCTCTGGAGACTTCTTTTAATGGCAGAAAGCCGTGACGCCCTGCTCCGTAGTCTACAAAGGCGGCTTCTAAGCTTGGTTCTACTCGGGTAATTTTACCTTTGTAGATGTTTGATTTTTTTTGTTCTCTAGTTCTGTTTTCGATATCTAAGTCATACAACCGTTGACCATCTACCATTGCTACACGCACTTCTTCTGTGTGCGATGCGTTAATTAACATACGTTTCATAATTCACCTTTACTCGTTATTAGGAATGAGCAGCAGTGAAAGGACAGAAAAAAGAGAAATACGGAAATACAAAGACCGTTAGGCCAAGACATTGATCAAAACCCATGGCACAGGCGCAAAAAGTCTTGTTGCGCGTCCCACCAATCAGGTCAAAGCCCTTGCAATCTAGGCCTCGTCGGCATTTAGCACTAGATGTACTAAATTACCTCTTTGCGTATTGGTTTCATCGGTTGCGAGATGGGCTGTTTATTATCTACCCTAGATATCACAGCAGTTGTTGCGGTGATATCAAGTACCTCTAGCTAAACTTAGAAAACAATACTTTGTCTTTCGTATTTTCATCCAGCTGACCAGTTTTATTTACAACAGTTGGGGACGATGCTTACCGCCTTGGAACTGGCGCCTCAATTGTGTGGTCAACTTTAAACCGTTATCTTTTTGGTTCATTCACTGGCTGAGCTCACTCAGCAGTCTTTGGGTTTGCGGTCAACTCTTTGAGCACAACCCCTTGGATTCTTAGCCTAATCAATTTTTTAGGCTCTGTTTTTCTTAGACACATGATCTAAGAACGTGCGCAATATAACAACAAACGGCGATATCTACAATTGTAATCAATCATTTAGTTATCTTAACCGATGGCAGGTGAGTACAATGTGCGACTTTCCACTTACCTAGGCAAACGACCTGTGCAAGAAAATCAATTTGATAAAGTGTCTTTTGTTGACGTTGATCCTGAATATGCGGGTCAAAGGCTCGATAACTTCTTGATTAGACATTTAAAAGGCGTTCCTAAATCTCGTATTTATAATCTGCTACGGAAAGGGGAGATACGGGTTAATAAAGGACGCGTAAAGGCAGATACTCGATTAAAGGCAAATGATATTGTTCGTATAGCGCCTATTCGAATTGCTGAGCGAGGAGCGCCAGCGGTGGTTGGTAGTCAACTAAAGCGGTATTTGTCAGAAAACATCCTATTTGAGGATGATGGGTTACTGATCATCAACAAGCCCAGTGGCCTAGCGGTTCACGGTGGTAGCGGGATTTCGTTGGGAGCCATCGAGGCGATGAGGCTAGAACGACCAGAACTACGCTTTTTGGAGTTGGTTCATCGGCTTGATAGAGAAACCTCGGGGTGCTTGATGTTCGCTAAAAAACGAGCTGTGCTTGTAGAAATACAGCAGGCGATGCAACGTAATCAGATACAAAAGAATTATTTGACCTTAGTGAAGGGTGTTTGGCCGAAAGGGAAATCAACAGTTAATGCGCCTTTGCGCAAAAATCAAATCTCCTCCGGTGAGCGAATTGTGCGAGTCGATGCTGAAGGGAAGGCTTCGGTGACCCATTTCAAGGTTAACCGTCGGTTCAAAGAGGCGACCTTGCTAGATGTGACTCTAGAGACTGGTAGAACGCATCAAATAAGGGTGCATTGCCAATTCTCAGGGACACCCGTAGCGGGTGACGATAAGTACGGCGACAAAGCATTTAACGACCGTTCGCGGGAACTAGGGTTGAGGCGCTTATTTTTGCATGCCTGCCGCTTACGCTTTAAGCATCCGCTTTCAGGAGACTGGGTGCAAGTTGATGCGCCAGTACCCAACGATCTTTCAGCTGTACTTGAGAAAATCCCAGAATAGAGGCTTTCAGTTATTACCACTCCAAAACTACTAATATTTGATTGGGACGGGACCCTTTGTGATTCAGTGGACCGTATTGCGACCTGCATTAGACTTGCTGCCGCCGATAATAACCTGGAGATACCAAGTTATGCTGCGGCCTCTAATATCATTGGTCTAGGGCTAAAAGAGTGTATCAACGAGCTTTTTCCTAGTGTAGCGCAACCAGATGCGGATCGCTTTGCGGCATCATATTCGGCCCATTTTAGACGTCAAGATCAAAATCCCTGCGCTTTTTTCCCCGGCGTGCTGGAAACGTTAAAGGATTTGCGTGCAGGTGGGTATATCTTAGCGGTGGCAACAGGCAAAAGCAGGGCGGGGCTTGATAGAGTGCTGGCAGCAACTGGGTTAGTGGATTTTTTTGATGGGTCACGTTGCGCAGATGAAACCCTTTCAAAACCCCACCCGTTAATGCTCGAAGAGCTTTTAAGTCAATTTGGAGTCAAAGCCAATGATGCGATCATGGTTGGTGATACTGAGTTTGACCTGGCCATGGCTAAGTCCGCAAGAATGCCAGCCATCGGGGTTACTTATGGTGCTCACGAGCTGGATAGGCTTCTTAGGCATGACCCAATAGCTTGTCTTGATTCGCTCTCTGATATATATTTATATTTATAAAAATCAATGATTTGTATAAAATAACTAAAGTTATATCTAGATTATTTTATAGTTAAAATTATCTAGAAGTGTACAAAGATCAATCAAAGGAAGCCCTATTAAAGAGCTGGGGTCTGTACTCTTAATTTCGCTAAAGAGGCTTATCCCAAGACCCTCAGCCTTAAAGCTTCCCGCGCAGTCATAGGGTTTCTCTATCAAAAGGTATTTCTCTATTGTTTCGTTAGTTAACTTTTTAAAGGTTACCTGCGTGGAATTTACCATCGATTGGCACTCCAGGGTTCCATTTGGACCGAATCGCGCGAGTGCTAGACCGCTATGAAACAGTATCGTTTGGCCAGATTGCTGCTGTAGTTGCTTGATAGCCTGTTCATGACTTTTAGGCTTGTTGATGAAAATACCATTTTGGTCGGCGATTTGATCGGCGCCAATCACCAGAGAGTCTGCATATAGCGCCGCGATTTTCGAGGCTTTTGCGAGAGCTAGTCTTTCTGCGGCCATGGGTGGTGTCTCCAAAGATTGCGGAGACTCGTCGATGTGTGGTGATTCGCACCGAAAGCTAATTTGCAGCCGGCTCAGCAATTCTTTTTTGTAGATAGAGCTGGATGCGAGGATAAGATGACTCATATGAATATATCCTTTGGCCGTGTTGTTGGGCGCTAGCGTCCGCGTGCTTGGGTCTTGAATTACAGTATAAGTTATAATGTGGTGTAACAAGCCAGATAAGTCTCGTTTTAACGCAAATTTCTTTGACAGATCATGGAGTTGTGCCTATGATGCGCGCCTAACTGAGATCGACCTTATTATATGGCACTGCCGACTCACATTGATCCACGAAAACTAGCGCTCCAGGGATATCTTTTGGAGGGTGAGGTTAAGAGCGATAGCCTGACAAGGCTGGCCTCATCGGTTTCAAGTATTTGTGGTTCGTTTGAGGCGTCAGTTCAGTTCGAATTAGATGAATCAAGGGCAAAAGTAGCTCGAGGTACTGCTAGTGTTACTGTCCAAGCGATTTGTCAGCGGTGTTTAGATGCCGTTAAGGTTGATCTTAAAGCGGATTTCGCAGTACAGGTTATTTGGTCGGAAGATCATCTCAATCGGGTTGCTAGTAACTACGAGCCTTGGCTGGTTGAAGATAGAATGGCTAATCTCAGTGAACTATTGGAAGATGAGATCCTATTGGCCCTGCCGGCAGTTAACTATCATACAATGGGTAGCTGTACAGGTGATAGCTTTATACAAGAGACAGAATCTAGTGATGATGAGGCTGTAGCTGATAGCCCATTTAATATATTAAAACAGTTAAAACGTAAGTAGAGACTGTGATGCAATTCAATTAGGAGTATCTAATGGCCGTTCAAAAAAGCCGTAAAACCCGTTCAAAGCGTGGCATGCGCCGTGCTCATGATGCATTGACTGCTGCTACTGTATCGACAGATACAGTGAGTGGAGAAAAGCATCTGCGTCACCATGTTACCGCTGATGGATTCTATCGTGGTAAGAAAGCATTAGAGATAAGTGCCGACTAGGTGTCTCCTTGACCTGTTCAATTCGAATTGCAGTTGATGCAATGGGTGGTGAGTTTGGTCCTCGGGTTACGGTTTCAGCCTTACTCGCATGCTTAGCCCGCCATTCAAACGTTACCGCCCTAGTATTTGGTGATCAATTATCGCTTGAAGCGGAGCTTGCAGCCTGTGCGGATTCTGACTTGCGGTCCCGAATTGATGTCAGGCACTCCGATATATCAGTGAGTGATCATGACAAACCTTCTGCGGTAATACGTACCAAACAGTCTTCTTCGATGGGCTTAGCCGTTAAGGCTGTGTCGGAACAAGAAGCTGACGCATGTATCAGTGCAGGTAACACAGGAGCTCTTATGGCTCTTGGGCTAATTAATCTTAAGACCCTTCCTGGAATATCCCGACCTGCAATCTGCACCACATTCCCAACTATGTCGGGTCGTACCTATGTACTCGATCTTGGCGCTAACATTGATTGTTCGTCTGAACAATTACACCAGTTTGCGATGCTGGGAAGTTTAACCGCTAGTCTTTTAGACGGCGTCGATGACCCTACCGTGGGATTGTTAAATGTCGGGAAAGAAGAGACCAAGGGTAGTGATGATTTAAAATCTGCGGCGTCGCTACTTGAGAATGACGATTCTATTAACTACGGTGGCTTTTTAGAGGGTGATGAAATTTTTAAGGGTGCAGCACATGTGGTTGTCTGTGATGGGTTCAGTGGAAATATTGCGCTGAAGACCAGTGAAGGTCTCGCGAACATGGTCACAGCTATGTTGAGCGATTTGTTGAGTAAAAGCTGGTTAGCTAGGATGACCGTTGGGCTTGCTAATCGTTCGTTTAAACAGCTTATTGATAAGCTTGATCCCGCTTTTTATAATGGCGCCTATCTGTTGGGGTTAAATGGTGTGGTTGTTAAAAGCCATGGCAGTGCCTCTAAAAAAGCCTTTGGTCATGCCCTTGACGTCGCTATCGAAGCTGCAGAACATAATCTGCCAAAGGCGCTAGCGCCTTTACTAAAGACTAAATTAATGAAAAATATAGTTAGTGAGTGATTATCTATGAGCAATAACTTAGCGTTTGTTTTTCCTGGGCAGGGATCTCAGAAGATTGGTATGTTGAGTCAGCTGGCGTCGGTTCACGCAACGATCGAGGATACTTTTTCAGAGGCATCAGATGCTTTGGGATATGACCTCTGGCAGTTAGTGCAATCTGGGTCTCAAGATGAGATTAACCTCACTGAGCGCACCCAGCCGATACTTTTAGCCTCCAGTGTTGCGATATGGCGCCTTTGGCAGGATAGAAAAGGTGCGTTGCCATCACAGGTAGCAGGGCACAGCTTAGGAGAATGGTCTGCCTTAGTGTGTGCGGATGCTGTTACATTTTCCGATGCCCTCAAAATTGTGCGTGCTCGCGGCATGTATATGCAAGAGGCAGTTCCTGTCGGAGTGGGTGCAATGGCTGCCATTATTGGTTTGGCTGATGATGCTGTTCTGCAAGCCTGCACTGACGCTAGAAATAATGAGGTGGTGGACGCCGTTAATTTTAATGCGCCAGGACAGGTCGTGATCGCCGGTAGTGCGACAGCAGTGGAAAGAGCTATAGGTTGCTGTAAGGCGGCCGGCGCTAAAAGAGCATTGCCATTGCCCGTCAGCGCTCCCTTTCACACGTCATTGATGGAGCCCGCTGCGGACCGACTTAGAGGGCTGGTCACAGATACGCCCTTTGTCGAGCCAACTATTCCGGTCATTCACAATGTTCATGCCGAATCTGAGAACGACCCTGAAAGAATTAAAATGCTAATGCTAGAGCAAATATCTCAGCCCGTGAGATGGGTTGATTGCGTGCTTAGGTTGAAGAGTGGCGGGGCTGATACGCTAGTAGAGTGCGGGCCTGGTAAGGTTTTAAATGGTTTGTCTAAAAGAATTGATCGAGAGTTAATTTCGTTTGCCACAGATGGTGTTGAGAACTTTGAGAACGCATTGCTGTCTGTTTAATTACTTAAGGAATATTTATGACTGATGAATCTAAAATAGCACTCGTTACCGGCGCAAGTCGCGGCATTGGAGCAGCGATAGCAGATGAGCTGGGTGCTGCTGGCTACATAGTCGTTGGAACGGCTACTAGCCAATCGGGTGCTGATAAAATCAGCCAGAGATTGGCGAATGGTAAAAGTGTTGGTGCGGGCATGGTTCTTGATGTTACGCAAATAGAATCTATTGAGCAGCTGCTTAAGTCGGTGATTGAGCAGTTTGGTGCGCCGACTATATTGGTCAATAATGCTGGAATCACTAAAGATAATATTTTAATGCGTATGAAAGAGGATGAATGGCTGGACGTAGTTAATACTAATTTGACTGCTGTTTTTCGTCTTTGTAAAGCATGTGTCAGGCCGATGACTAAGGCTCGCTGGGGTCGTATTGTGAACATTAGCTCAGTTGTGGGGTCTATGGGTAATAGCGGGCAAAGTAATTATTCGGCGAGCAAAGCTGGAGTGGAAGGTTTTGGCAGAGCGCTTGCGAAAGAAATTGGATCAAGAAGTATAACCGTGAATACGGTGGCGCCAGGTTTTATTGATACGGATATGACTAGAAATTTACCTGAGACAAATAAAGAGGCCCTTTTGTCACAGATCCCACTTGCTAGGTTGGGCTTGCCGTGTGAGATAGCCTCTGTAGTTAGGTTTTTGGTCAGTGATGCTGCTGGTTATATTACCGGTGAAACCATCCATGTTAATGGCGGAATGTTTATGTCGTGACGACAGTTCATGCAGATATGAATTGTCATTCGATCGATTATATAGAAATACCAGTATCGGCTAAATCGCGGGTATTTTTGCTTAATGCACATTTTTTTTCACATGAGGGTAGCATTTTGACCCATGTGAGGTAAAATGCCGCCCCTAGCGATAAAGAATATAGAGTCTGAGGCTTAACAGCGCAGATTTGAAGAAGCACCAGACCCCTTATAAGGAGTGGAAACACGATGAGTAATATTGAAGAACGCGTTATTAAAATGGTTGCTGAGCAACTTGGTGTTAAAGAAGAAGATGTTAAGGTGACTTCGTCTTTTGTCGAAGACCTAGGCGCAGATTCGCTAGACACGGTAGAACTGATTATGGCCCTTGAAGAAGAATTTGACGCTGAGATTCCCGATGAGGAAGCAGAGAAAATTGCGACGGTAACAGATGCAATTACCTACATAAGCGCGAATAGCTAAACCTAGCGCGTCTCAAAGCCGCTCCTATTGGGGCGGTTTTTTTTTGCCCGAAAGTTTTGTTTAATAGGACTATGACAACTACAGACTTTATTTACACCATTGACGGGCAAGATGAGCTTCTCGATATTAGCTCAGCGGAGCTATTGTCGGATCGTGGACTTGCTTACGGCCATGGATTATTTGAGTCCATCCGTTATTTCGACGGAGATTTTCTGCTGAAAAATAGGCATTTAGCCAGGATTCAAAACGATGCCGGTCGTTTGGGAATAAGGGTTAACCTGCCTCATATGTCCTCAGCATTGTTGTCCTTTAAAGAGATACTCCTCAAACAATCTATTGTAGATGGTATTGTTAAAATCATAGTTACAGCAGGCAGTGGTGGTCGTGGCTATCAGAGCTCCGAAGCCTCTATTCCACGAATTATCCTTCGTCACAGTGTTGCCCCCGTCAATCTCCAAGATTATCGAAACACGGGGATTAGCCTTTGGCGTTGCGGCCAGCGATTGTCGACAAATACTCAGTTGGCAGGCATTAAACATCTGAATAGGCTGGAACAGGTTTTGGCGGCTAGCGAGCGACACTCTAGTGACTGCGATGATGGTTTAATGATGAATGATGGCGGTTTAGTTATTGAGACCACGCGAGCTAATATATTTTTTAGAGGTACTTCAGGTCGTTGGATTACACCTGATCTAGATGCCTGTGGTGTTTCAGGAGTCATGCGCTCGCTGCTGATTGAAGAGATATTTCCTCTGATGGGTATTTGCCCGGAAATAGGTGCTGTTGGAGAAAGTGATCTTGATGATTATGATGAACTATTTATTTGTAATTCGGTTCGCGGTATTGTGCCCATTGTAGGTATTCGTAAGCCTGATAATCAATCAACCGAGAAACGGGCGATAGGTAAAGTCACGAGAGAATTACAGTCCATGTTGTCTAATAACTACCCTTGTTTTCAATGAAGAAGCCGCTCTTTCAAGCGATTATAGCTCTAGGTGCTTTTCTTTGTGGTGTTTCGCTCGTTGTTATGATCGATATCAAAGTTAACACGCCGGTTAACTCGATGGTCTTGGATGGCGATAGTTCTGAATTCACCATTAAGAAGGGCGCTAGAGTAAAGGACGTGACTGAAGCGCTTTTCTATCGTGAAATTATCTCTGATCCTTGGGCCATTGATCTTCATGCCAAAACAGCAGGGCTTACTAAGCTCAAGGCCGGCACCTATAGTGTTGAGTCGACCGATACAGCTCTATCGCTGCTAGAAAAGTTTAATAGGGGAGAGGTCATACAATATCAGATCACGTTTGTTGAAGGTTGGTCCTTTAATCAGTGGGTACGTCACCTGTCCTCAATTGAACAGTTTGAGGAGACGAATAAGGAGGCACTATTAAAGAGGTTAAAGCTTTCGGGTATCGCTGGGGAAAATGAAAATATGGAAGGTTGGTTTTTCCCAGATACTTATAATTATCTAGGCTCAGATACAGTACTCGATATAATGGGCCGCGCACATCGAAAAATGAAGAGGGTGTTAGAGCAAGAGTGGGTCCAACGAGCGCCGGGATTACCCTATGAGACGCCTTATGAGGCATTAATCCTGGCGTCGATTATTGAAAAAGAAACTGGCTTAGCCGAAGAAAGAGAAGCGATAGCGGGTGTATTTGTGAGGCGTTTATTAAAGGGGATGAGGCTGCAAACTGATCCTACAGTGATCTATGGTATGGGTGATCGGTATGATGGAGACATTAGGCGCCGAGATTTACGCCAACTGACGCCTTATAATACCTATATGATAAAGGGGTTGCCCCCGACGCCGATTGCGATGCCAGGTGGGGCCTCGATTTCTGCGGCGCTTCATCCTAAGGCGGGTTCTAGCCTATACTTCGTGGCACGGGGTGACGGGGGGCATTATTTTTCTAGTACGTTACAAGAGCATACAGACGCAGTGAAAAAATATCAGCTGGAGCAACGTGCGGAAAATTACCAGTCTGCACCAAACTAATTGGAAAGTTCAAAGTAGGTTTTAAATGCACGGCAAGTTTATAACGATTGAAGGCACCGAGGGGGTCGGCAAAACGACCAATATCGACTTTATCCAAGCTTGGCTATTGGAACAAAATATCGAATTTCTCGCTACTAGAGAACCTGGCGGTACTCCGCTAGCCGAGCAGATCCGTCAGTTATTATTAACCCCGGGTGATGAGAAGATTAGTGATGCCGCGGAACTCCTACTTATGTTCGCTGGCCGAGCGCAGCATTTAGATCAGGTGATCGTGCCTAGTCTGGAGGCAGGTAAGTGGGTTGTTTGTGATCGATTTACTGATGCGACTTACGCTTATCAAGGTGCAGGTAGAGGAATGGACAGTTCCCTGATCGAACATCTAGAGCATCTAGTCCAAGGTGAATTACGACCTGACTTAACCTTAATTTTGGATATACCTGTAGAAATTGGTCTCAAGCGAGCTAGCGATCGGAGTGCCCCTGATCGTTTCGAGCAAGAGCAAGTCGAGTTCTTTGAGAGAGTGCGACAGGGATATCTCAATACTGCGGGAAAAGATCCTCAGCGCTATGCGGTGATCGATGCTTCGCAATCACTTGATGGGGTTCAGTTCGATATAAAGGCGGCTATGGAGACTTTTTTAGCAACCACTAAGGTGCCTGTTTGATGGCGTATGAAAATACCACTTTAGCGCTCCCGCTTCCATGGCATAAGGGCGTTTGGGAGGGATTTAATCGGGCCGTTGATATTGGTCGGATGCCACATGCATTATTGCTTCACGGCTCCAATGGGGTTGGGAAAAAGCGATTAGGGACTACTCTGGCTCAGAGGATGCTCTGTGGTGCTGAGGGTAATCAATATGCCTGTGGAAGTTGTAAATCCTGCAAATTATTACTGGCCGGCTCGCATCCTGATTTAACTATTCTGGAACCAGAGGAAGACGGTAAAAAAATCCTAGTGGACGATGTCCGGAGATTGTGTACAAAATTAAATACCACGGCCCAGCAAGGTGGTTGGAAGATTGGGCTCATTTTGGTTGCTGACGCTATGAATATCAATTCGTCTAATGCGTTGCTTAAAAGCCTTGAGGAGCCTCAGGGGAAGACCTTGCTTATCTTAGTTAGCGATCGATTACATGCTTTGTTGCCGACCATAAGAAGTCGATGCCAAAAACAATATCTTCCGACTCCCAGCAATAAAGTGGCGACGCATTGGCTTAAGGAAGTGTCGGGAAATAGTTCAGACGTAGCAAAGGCTATAGAAGTATCAAACGGGCGTCCGCTGCTCGCGCTGCACAATATCGAGTCCGGAACATTGGCGATGAGGCAAGATTTTGAAGCTATTGTTGAAGGTGTCTCTAATGGCAGCCTGTCATCAGTGGAGGCTGCCCAAAAGTGTGTTAAATTAAATGGTAATAATATTGTTGAGTGGTATATGAGCTACGTTCACAGGCTGGCTGTTAATGAGGGGCAGGGAGGTGGTGATCGACGGTTGTTTCAGTTTCAAGACCGACTAATTTCTGCCAGACAGTTACTACTTTCTCAATCCAATGTTAACCAGCAATTATTGTTAGAAGGATTATTCATGGATTGGGCTCAATCGTCCAACGCCATCAGTCATTAATAGTAGAAATAATGGCGCAAAATTTTTGTTGACTGTTTAAACTGGCGATCATCAATGGGTAAACCGTAATAAATTAGAGAGTTATCAATGAGTACTGAACAAATCCAGATGTCGCCATTCATTATCAGAACATTTCCCGTTGGGCCTCTGCAATGCAATTGCTCTATTATTGGTGACAAAATATCGGGTAAGGCGCTAGTAGTTGATCCAGGTGGTGACGCAGAACAAATTCTTAGATTATTGGCAGAACTTAATCTCACCGTCGTGGCCATTATTCATACGCATGCTCATCTTGATCATATTTTAGCGTCCGGAGAGATTAAAGCTGCAACCGGAGCACCCATTTACCTGCATGAAGGTGATCAATTCTTATGGGACATGGTTGAACAGCAATGTGCCATGTTCGGCGTGCCAGAGGTTAAACTCCCAGCTCCAGATGGGCATCTTAAAGATGACCAGGCGCTTAATTGCTGCGGTGGCGTCGCAATCCACACGCCTGGCCACACCCCGGGGTCGATCAGTTTTTGGTTTGAAGAGTACAAAACTCTAATTGCCGGAGATACTCTATTCCAGGGTAGCATCGGCCGGACAGACCTTCCTGGTGGAAATTACGATCAAATTGTAACGTCGATTAAAGATCGAATATATTGCCTAGATGACGAGGCAGTGGTGGTTACCGGTCATGGGCCCAATACGGTTTTGGGTCGCGAGAAAGTGAGTAACAGTTTCGTTAGGGCGTAGTACTGATAGATTCATAATAAAACAAATACGAGGTATAACGAATGAAGCACCAATTGGCTACGATGCTTGAACTGCAAAATGGCATGAATACTAAGGTGCATGCTGACTGGCGTGAGCAAAAATTTGAATGGTATCGAGCTATATGGGTCGAGTGTGCAGAGTTGTTGGATCATTACGGTTGGAAGTGGTGGAAGAAACAGACACCTGATGTTGATCAAATAGCGCTTGAGCTTGTTGACATATGGCACTTTGGTTTGAGTTTGCTGTTGCTGAAAGGGTATTCTGTTGAGGATATAACAGCGATCGTTGAGGACGAATTTTCTAACCCTAAATCCGGCGGCGATTTTGCGATTGACCTAGAACACTTCACCGAGAGAACCTTATCCACCAAAGATTTTGATGTGTCTGGATTTGCGCGGTTAATGGTCGGTATTAATATGGACTTTGAGACACTCTATGTTGGCTATGTGGGGAAAAACGTACTTAATTTTTTTCGCCAGGATCATGGGTATCAAGATGGAAGTTACCAGAAGCAGTGGGGCGGTGTTGAAGACAATGAGCATCTCGTCGATATTGTGGCACAGCTAGATACGTCTGCAGGGGATTTTAAAGATGAACTCTACAAGCGCATGGAAGCACGTTACAAAGAACTACACGGCTGATGGCCAAGATCCCTCTATTAAGATAGCTAATAGTCTTAATAGCCATCCCTAGTTATGCTTTTTACGGATGGCGACTTATAATGCCGTTCAAATTTTTAACACTCAACTATTATTTTCGGAGACAAACTGTGACTTCACCCGTTCGTGTTACTGTTACCGGCGCAGCAGGCCAGATTAGTTATTCCCTTTTATTCCGCATCGCCGCTGGCGAGATGCTTGGCCCTAATCAGCCTATTATTTTACAAATGCTCGAAATCACACCGGCCCTGGAGGCTTTAAAAGGTGTCGCAATGGAGCTGGATGATTGCGCGTTTCCGCTTCTTGCAGGCATGATTTGCACTGACGATGCTGCAGTTGCATTTAAAGATTCGGATTATGCTTTGTTGGTTGGCGCACGTCCTCGTGGACCCGGCATGGAGCGTAAAGACCTGTTAGAAGCCAATGCCGCGATATTCTCGGCACAAGGCAAAGCGCTGAATGATAATGCCTCTAAAGAGATTAAGGTGCTGGTAGTGGGTAACCCTGCTAATACCAATTCATTAATTGCCCAGCGCAACGCGCCGGATATCAACCCTCGTCAATTTACAGCGATGACCCGTCTAGATCACAATCGAGCGATGAGCCAAATTGCAGACAAGACTGGCACTACTATCAACGATGTAACCCGGATGACCATTTGGGGTAATCACTCGGCGACTCAGTACCCTGATCTACACGAAGCTAAAGTCAACGGTCAGCCAGCCATCGATATGGTGGATCAGGCTTGGTATGAAAGCGAGTTTATTCCTACGGTCCAGCAGCGAGGAGCCGCAATCATTGCTGCTCGTGGTGCTTCAAGCGCAGCATCCGCAGCTAATGCGGCGATTGCTCATATGCGTAGTTGGGCATTGGGTACAACTGAAGGTGATTGGGTCAGCATGGGCGTATATAGTGACGGAAGTTATGGTATTGCCGAAGGCCTAATTTACTCATTTCCATGCACCTGTAAAGGCGGCGATTGGGCGATCGTCCAAGATCTGGACATTAATGACTTCTCCCGCGGAAAAATGATTGCGACGGAGAAAGAATTGACGGAAGAACGCGATGCCGTTCAGCACTTACTACCATAGCCCTAAAGGATTGTAGTTGATTGTAAACGCCATTGAGGTGATGCTCAGTGGCGTTTTTACATAAAGCTATAAATACTTGGCATATAACGACAACTCACGCTGGTTTTGTCACATTCAATGGGCAAAGTTTGCTACAGTCACCCACTCATTTATATCCACTCTAAAGGTGACCTTGTGGCATTTTCAATCGTCGGTGATCAAGCTCCATCATTTTCTCTGTCAAACCAGCGGGGTGAGATAGTCTCACTGAGCGATTTCCAGGGTAAAAAAAATGTTGTAGTGTATTTCTATCCTAAGGCAATGACTCCGGGATGCACCGTTCAGGCATGTGGCATTAGGGATAGCTACAGTGAATTTAATGACTTAGACACGGTTGTACTTGGGGTAAGCCCTGATTCTGTGACTCGTTTGGTTAAATTTGAGGATAAGCAAGAGCTTAATTTCATCTTGTTGTCGGATGAAGATCACAGCGTTATTGAAAGTTACGGAGCCTGGGATCTGAAGAAATTTATGGGACGTGAATATATGGGCGTTTTACGCTCTACATTCATTGTTGATAAACAGGGCAAGATTATCCATGTAATGGCTAAGGTGAAGACCAAAAGCCATCATGAGGATACGTTAGACTGGATTAAGCAAAACCTAGGATAATTCCCACTAAACGCTGTTCTTAAAAAGACCAGATTAAATAAAGGAAATAAAAGATGTTATTTGTATCAAATGCTTACGCTCAGGCCGCTAGTGCCGGCGAACCAAATCCAATGATTACTATATTAATGTTCGCAGGCCTTTTTGGCTTCATGTATTTTTTAATTATTCGACCTCAGCGTAAACGTCAAAAAGAGCATAACGACCTTGTTGGCGCCTTAGGTAAGGGAGACGAGGTTGTAACAACGAGCGGGATGCTGGGGAAAATCACCAAATTAGAGGGTGATTATGTTGTTCTTGAAGTTAGTAACAATTTAGAGCTTAAATTTCAGAAGGTTGCTGTTCACGCAGTGTTGCCCAAAGGCACTATCAGAGCTATCTAAGGTCATTGGTCATTCTGGCTAGGTTTCTATGTGATTTACAAAGGAGCCTTCCAGATGGTTATTTAGTCATGTTTGAAGGCACACACAGGCTCAGTAGTTCCCGGCGGCCAGTATGCTTTCATTTGTTGGGCGGTTGTGCGCCTAACTGGGATTGGTGCTGTTCGTTTAGTCTAGACACTGACCGCGTAAAGAATAATAAGGTGCAGGCATGTTTGAGGAAATTGTTGATATTGTAAATAACTTTGTTTGGGGTCCAGTGATGCTGGCCCTATTACTGGGTACGGGTATTTACCTGACAATTGGTCTTAAAGGAATGACAATTAGTCGGATACCTTATGCGTTCCGCCAGCTGTTCAAGGGTAGGACGGGGACCGGAGAGGGCGAAATTACGCCTTTTAACGCCTTGATGACCTCCCTCTCATCTACGATAGGTATGGGCAATATTGCAGGCGTTGCGACTGCTATTGGCCTTGGTGGTCCGGGAGCGCTTTTTTGGATGTGGTGCGCCGCTTTTGTTGGTATGGCTACTAAGTATGCAGAAGCCGTTTTGGCGGTGAATTATCGCGAGACTGATGACTTGGGTCGCAAAGTGGGCGGCCCTATGTACTACATTAAAAATGGTTTGGGTAAAAAGTGGAAGTGGCTAGGAATGGCCTTTGCTTTGTTCGGCTCTTTGGCTGGATTTGGCTTGGCTAATACAGTTCAATCTAATGCTGTGTCTCAAGTTCTAGAAACCAATTTTAGTGTCCCAACGGCGGTTAGCGGTGTCATTATGGCCGTGCTAGTCGGCGTGGTGCTGTTAGGCGGCATTAAGCGTATAGCCACCGTAGCGGGGAAGCTTGTTCCCTTTATGGCTTTGCTCTACATCACAGCCACACTGATAATACTAGTAACACATGCATCACAAATCCCTACGGCAGTGGCTTTAGTCGTGGATAGTGCCTTTAATGGTGCAGCGGCAACTGGCGGTTTTGCGGGTGCTACTCTTATGCTGGCTCTGCGTATGGGTATTGCGCGTGGTATTTTTTCCAACGAGGCAGGTTTAGGTTCGGCGCCCATCGCGCATGCGGCAGCCGAGACCAATAGTCCTGTACGGCAGGGCACAATTGCGATGTTAGGCACCTTCATAGATACCTTGATTATTTGCACGATGACGGGTTTAGTTTTGATCGTGACAGGGGTTTGGAGCGGGGAGCCTCAAGGCGCCGCAATGACTCTTGCCGCATTCACCGGAGCTCTTCCCTATGGCGACATCGTTCTGTCGCTGTGTGTGGCATTGTTTGCCTTCACTACGATGTTAGGCTGGAGTTACTACGGTGAGCGCTGCGCTGAGTTTTTATTGGGACCTAGAGTAATAACCCCATTTCGCATTCTTTGGGTAATCGGTATTTTTGTTGGTACACAGATGAGTCTTGAATTGGTTTGGAAAATGACCGATGCATTAAACGGCTTGATGGCGATCCCGAATCTTATTGCTTTAATACTGCTCTCACCAATTGTGTTTAAGCTGACTAAGGAGTACTTTGATCAGGAGAAAAGTGAGCAAACTGCTCAGGATAATTCTGCCCAAGGCCAGTAAACTTATGAGTCCGAGTAAAAAACCTAAATTGGTTATCGCAATCTCATCCACTGCTTTATTTGATATGAAGAAGAGTCATAGCATCTACGAAAAAGAAGGCGTGGCGGCCTATGCTGAGTATCAGCGTCAACATGAAGATGATGTCTTGGAACCTGGCGAAGCGTTTCCACTGGCGGCTAAATTACTGAGGATCAACGATAAACTCGATGGTGATCCAAGAGTGGAAATAATTTTGCTGTCACGCAATTCGGCAGACACAGGGTTGCGGGTGTTCAATTCGATTGCACATCATGGATTGGATATCTCACGCGCAGCATTTTCGGGTGGTACTTCGCCGTATCGTTATGTCTCTGCTTTCGCTTGCGACCTATTCCTGTCAACCAACCCCGACGATGTTCGAAGCGCTCTTGATAACGGGGTGGCTGCGGCGACTTTACTTCCGTCGAAACGGGGCTCTACTGATAACGATGATTTGCGCTTTGCATTTGATGGTGACGCAGTCCTTTTTTCTGATGCTTCGGAGCGAATCTTTAAAGAACGAGGCCTAGAAGCCTTTACCGAAAATGAGAAAGCTGCGGCGCATACACCTCTTGATGCTGGACCTTTTAAGGGGTTCTTGCAAGCTCTGCATGGGCTCCAGTCCGAGTTTAGCGCTGACAATTGCCCAATCCGCACTGCTTTGGTGACCGCGAGAGCAGCGCCATCTCACGAGAGGGTAGTGCGTACGCTTAGAGATTGGAATGTTCGTATTGATGAAAGCTTATTCTTAGGTGGCTTAAGTAAGGGTGATTTTCTGAATTCTTTTGGGGCGGATGTCTTCTTTGATGACCAGCAGAACCATTGCAGTTCTGCTAGAGAATACGTCGCTACGGGTCATGTGCCGCACGGTGTATCTAATGAGTGAGATGGGCGGAGACGTCGTGAAATTTAGCCTAAGGGTTGCGAGAGCATAGAATGTCTAAACCTCAATTGCTTAGGTCAAATAAATACCAAGGCATGTCCGACGACAAGATACTTAGTCTATACATGAATAATTTAGGCGGTGAAGAAAAGTACTTTTTAGAAATAGAAGTTGATATTCGACAGCTTAAAAGAGAAGCTGATTCTCGTTTATCAGAAACGAAACGATCTAAACACTCTCTCTGGTACTACCTACTTTATGCTTTTTTGTTTGCGCTTTTTGCCGGGCGGTTTTTCAGTGGCCTGCAGTGAAACAATAGGTGATTGATCTTATCGCAGTTATAGGGCGTATTCCTGTTATAAAAAGCATCCTAATGGCAATTTTCAGCTATAAATAATAACTAAAGGCTATTAAAAAAAATTTTTTACCGGCCTTTTGGTATATCATGTAAGGCTCACGACAAAAGCTATACATCTAAAGGTTTAAGCCACTGTATTTTGGAATTGTTTGATCAGTTGGAGTGCAGATGAAATTACAACAGTTACGTTATGTATGGGAAGTGCATCGCCACGATCTTAATATATCCGCGACGGCTTTAGCATTATATACGTCCCAACCTGGAATCAGTAAGCAAATCAGACTTCTTGAAGAGGAGCTGGGCGTGGAGATTTTTAAGCGCAGTGGTAAGCATTTAAGTAAGGTTACGCCCGTTGGTAAAGAGATTCTTGCGGTTGCGGGTGAGATTCTCCTCAAAGTCGAAGGGATTAAGCGGCTCTCTCAGGATTATAAATCCCCGACTCAAGGTATCCTGTCAATAGCCACAACACATACGCTAGCGCAATATATGTTACCACCTGTGATTAAGACTTTTGCCACTAAGTATTCAAAAGTTGAGCTTACTGTGGTTGAGGGTACGACTAAGGATAATGCAGAGTTAGTAGAAAAGGGCAATGTCAACTTTGTGTTGCTCTCAGAAGATCTCGAACATAGTGGTAACTTGGTGATAATGCCTTGCTTTAAGTATAGCACCCACGTTTTGGTGCTTAAGGATCATCCACTAACCCAGTTAGCCGAAGTTTCCTTAGAGGATGTTGCAAGTTACCCTCTTGTTACACACGTGTTCGGCTACGGTTATAATGCGCTTGATACCACTACGTTTGGTAAAGCATTTAAGCGAAAATTATTAAATCCTAAGGTTTCTCTCGCGACAGGCAATGCCGACGTTATCAAAAGTTATGTGCGTGCTGGACTTGGTGTAGGTGTCGTGGCTGATTTAGCTTATAGCGATATTGAAGATTCGGATTTGGTCGCTATTAGCGTGCCTGGGCTTGATGAGTCTTACCAGATATCTATAGCTATCCGGAATGGCAGTTATATACCTGGTTATATGTATGAGTTTATTGAGTTTTTTGCGCCACATCTTACGCGGGACGTTGTTGATGAGGTTATGTCGCTGTCTAACGCAGAGGCGCAAAAGAATTATTTTACAGATACCGATAACCAAGGGTATCAACCATCGCATAAATATCATCGCTAAACGTATAGATCGTTCATCATGGGGATCCAGCGTTTCACTAAGAAATTAGTTAGATTCTTCCAGTTATTGCACCCTTGCATTGTTTTCAGTAGAGTGCCATGTTTACTGTTGTTAAGGATACTTTGTGGAAATTGCATGCTTAGATTTAGAGGGAGTGTTGATTCCCGAAATTTGGATCGCCTTTGCTGAAAAAACGGGTATAGATGCGTTCGATAGGACAACACGGGATGAGCCTGATTATGATGTCCTGATGAAATATCGACTAGATCTACTTCGAGATAACGGGTTAGGGCTCAATGAAATTCAAGAAGTAATCGCGACATTAGAGCCTCTGGATGGCGCCGTGGAATTTGTTAATTGGTTGCGAGAGAGATTTCAAGTGATTATTCTTTCTGATACCTTTTATGAATTTGCCAATCCATTAATGAAGCCTCTTGGCTACCCAACGTTGTTATGCCATCAGTTAGAGTGTGATGAGAGTGGCACTGTTGTTAACTATCATCTGCGGCAATCCAACCCAAAACGTCAGTCAATTGTTGCACTTAAGAGCTTATATTATAGAACTATTGCCGCTGGAGATTCGTATAACGATACAACCATGCTAGCAGAGGCTGATGCAGGAATCCTATTTCATGCGCCTCAAAATGTGATTGACGAATTTCCGCAATTTCCGGCGGTACAGACTTATGATGATCTAAAGAGAGAATTTATTCGCGCGAGTAATAGGGACATTAAAATCTAGTGTGGTGTATTTTGTACGGGGTACGCTGTTAGAATAGAGCCCTGCGGAGGGCAGAAATAGAATGCCGGTAAAAACATCGAGTAGTGATCGAATTCGAGAGAAAAAGAAACTCTTTTTAGCTCGTGAACAGAAGATCGTGGATGCTGCACTTGAATTACTGATCAAAGAAAATATTGATCGCGTCACCGTATCGAAAATAGCGACCAAGGCTGGGATTGGCAAGGGTACAGTCTACAAGCATTTTTTGACTAAAAATGAAATCTTGGTTCGCATCATGCTTGATTACGAACGTGGTATATCAAAACGCCTATCTGAAGGCTTAGACAAGGCTGAGGAAGGTGACCCCGGGGCCGTTTCAAAGGCATATTTTGATTCTCGGTTAGCTCGCCCAGAGCGTGACCGCTTGGTGCAGCAGCTAGAAGACCGTTTGACCGATGCTGACGATGTGAGTGCTCAGTTAGAAGAATGCTCTCAGATAAGGCGCTCTCATGAAGATGCTTTGGGAATGGTTATTACAAGGTTGATTGGTGAAGGTATCCTTGAAGATGTTCCTCCTCATTATCATTATCTTACCTGTTGGGCTCTTGCTCAGGGGGCCGTAGAGCTATGCTTTAGCAAGAGCTGGAGCCAAGTTGAGGATATGAGTGAGCTGTTGGGCTTCATCACTAGCATTGGTGTAACAATGGGCAATCGCGGACAGTATCACCAGGCTGGCGATAAAAAAACCAAGCCTGGAAAATGAGATCTTCTAATAGTCTCGATACCCTTTTTGCCGACCTCATTGCTCAGCAAAGCGATTCCAGCACGAAATTACCACCTGTGGATCTCTGGGATCCTAAAGTATCTGGTGACATGGATATCTGCGTAGACAGGGAAGGGCGCTGGATTCATGAGGGTGGAGAGATTAAACGACCAGCTCTGGTTAAGCTTTTTTCAAGTATCTTAAAGTTTGAAAATGGACAGTATTTTTTGGTCACTCCGGTTGAAAAGTGGAGGATTAACGTTGAGGTAGCCCCATTTTTTATCCCGGAAGTGAGCCGGGACGTTCGTCATGATCAGCAAGCTATTAGCTGTCTAACTTTAAATGGCGAAATTATTATTCTCAGTGACGACCACCCTTTGAGCGTTCAGTACAAACCTGAATCTGATCAGCCGATTCCGTTGGTAAAGGTGCGCGGTGAGCTTAGTGCTTTAGTGAGTCGGTCTGCCTTTTATCAGTTAGTAGCTTGGGGCGAGAGTTCCGCGACTAATGGAGATCAGGCCGTCTACCTAAGTAGCATGGGGTGTCGGTTTCTGCTGGGAAAATCAGCTTAGTTTGATTGACAATAAAAAAAGAGCGAAGATAAATCACCCCTTTTATTAACATCCTATCACTACATATTTGGGTAATTAGGCCCACCCGCACCCTCTGGGACTACCCAGTTGATATTTTGGCTTGGTTCTTTGATATCGCATGTTTTACAGTGAACGCAGTTCTGGGCATTGATTTGGAAGCGATCGCTGCCATCTTCATTTCCAATTACCTCGTAGACTCCGGCAGGACAATATCTTTGTGCAGGCTCATCATACTCGCCAAGGGTAAACATGATGGGTAACTCCGGATCAGTTAGCGTCAAGTGACAAGGCTGATCTTCTTCATGGTTTGTATTAGACATAAACACAGAAGAAGTTTTGTCAAAGCTAACAATGTTATCTGGTTTCCTGTACTCGATTTTCTTAGATTCTGAGGCTGGCTTCATTGCTGCATAGTCAGGTATTTTGTCATGCAGAGTTAAAGGTAGGCGCCCTCTAAAGATGTTCTGCTCAATCCACACGAAAGCTAAACCCATAAGCAAGGGGAATTTATGCATCCAACCGGAAAAGTTTCTGGAACTATGAAGCTCTTTATGTAGCCAAGAATCTCTCAAGGCGCCATCAAAGCTCTCTAGATTAGATGGTGCTGCCTCACCCTTTTTCATCGCCTCGACAATGGTTTCAGCCGCGATCATGCCACTTTTCATGGCCGTGTGGTTTCCTTTAATTTTTACACTATTGAGCGTGCCGGCGTCACAGCCGATTAACAAGCCGCCTGGGAAATGCATCGTGGGTAATGAGTTAAGCCCCCCCTTGACGATCGCTCTAGCGCCATAAGTCAGCCGAGAGCCGCCTTTAAGATACTTAAGTGTTTCAGGGTGATGCTTCCAGCGCTGAAATTCCTCAAACGGACTCACATAGGGATTGCTGTAATTTAAATCGGCGATAAGCCCTATAAATACTTGGTTATTCTCCGCATGATAAAGAAATGCACCGCCACCAGTACCGCTTTCGTGCAGTGGCCAGCCAAGACCATGTACTACTAAGCCTTCTTCGTGTTGTTCAGGCGGAACCTGCCAAATTTCTTTAATGCCAAGTCCATAATGCTGGGGATCACTGTCTTTATCTAAATCAAACTTCTTTATCAGCTGTTTACCAAGATGCCCTCTGCAGCCTTCAGCAAACAGTGTGTATTTAGCGTGTAATTCCATGCCTTGTGCGTAGCTTGGTTTGTGATCGCCATTATGCCCAACACCCATATCTCCAGTAGCAATACCTTTGACGGACCCATCTTCGTTGTATACAACCTCAGCAGCTGCAAAACCCGGATAGATATCAACATCCATCGCTTCAGCTTGCTCCGATAGCCAGCGACAGACATTACCCATTGAAACGATATAATTGCCGTCATTGTGCGTGGGTTTTGGGATGAAAAAGTTAGGTAGTTTTATTGCGCTATTGGCGCCAGTATAGAACAAGAACGTGTCTTTCTTTACTTCTACATTGAGTGGAGCGCCGCGCTGTTTCCAGTCGGGGAAAAGTTCATTCAGGGCACGAGGTTCGAGAACGGCGCCGGATAGGATATGGGCGCCTACTTCAGAGCCTTTTTCAACCACGCACACCGTAATTTCGGAATTCAATTGCTTGAGCCGGCATGCAGCGGAAAGGCCTGACGGCCCTGCACCAACGATAACAACATCGTATTCCATTGATTCTCTTTCCAAAACTCTAACTCCAGACAGTGACTGTTATCCAGATTATAACATTTCATTTATCATAACTGCCTAACTATAATGAATATAAATAGCCCTAATTTTGGGATTATATCTGACGTTAAAGCTGACCAATGGGTCGTAACCGGAACTATGGTTGGTTGATTTTTTGGTGTTATTTAGGCACTATACTCGGCTTAAAATTTGAGCCCAGCGCTACCCCAACGCTGATTTGTATTTCTGACCACTAATTTAAAAGGATGACCAATGAAAGTTTTGGTAGCCGTAAAACGCGTTGTGGACTACAACGTGAAAGTAAGGCCAAAAGCGGACGGTACTGGCGTCGATTTGGCTAACGTTAAAATGTCCATTAACCCTTTCTGCGAAATCGCTGTCGAAGAAGCAGTTCGACTGAAAGAAAAGGGTGTTGCGGCTGAGGTTGTTGCCGTATCTATTGGCGCACAACAATCACAAGAACAGCTCCGAACAGCGTTGGCGCTTGGTGCCGATCGAGCTATCTTAGTTCTTACAGACGATGTAATGGAGCCCCTAGCTATCGCCAAGTGCTTAAAGGCGGTTTGCGATTCAGAGACTCCAGACATTGTGCTCATGGGCAAGCAAGCGATAGACGGGGACAACAACCAAACAGGCCAGATGTTAGGCGCATTAACCGGCTATGGCCAAGCGACTTTTGCATCTGAAATAGCTATCGACGGTGATAATGCCAGCGTGATTCGTGAAGTCGACGGCGGGCTACAAACAATATCGGTATCGCTACCTGCGATTGTTACCTCTGATCTGCGTTTAAATGAACCACGGTATGCATCTTTGCCCAACATCATGAAGGCCAAAAAGAAGCCGCTTGATACGACAACGCCAGCGGATTTGGGCGTCGATACATCTCCTCGAGTGACACTATTAGGCGTAGAGCGTCCGGCTGAACGTCAGGCAGGAATAAAAGTCGAGGATGTTGCTCAATTAGTCGATAAATTAAGGAATGAAGCGAAGGTGATCTCATGAGTATTTTAATTGTTGCCGAACATGATAACGCTAGTTTGAACCTAGCTACACTGAATTCAGTGACGGCTGGTGTTGCTATTGGTGGTGATATTCATCTGTTAGTTGCAGGGGAATCATGCTCTGCTGTTGCCGATGAAGCCTCGCAAGTTAGCGGTGTTAGTAAGGTGTTGCTCGCTGATTCTGCGGCCTACACTCATGCGCTTGCAGAAAATGTATCACTATTGATCGCTGAACTGGGTGCTACTTATAGCCACATATTGGCAACTTCGACAAGTAATGCTAAAAATATTTTACCTAGGGCCGCGGCCTTGCTAGATGTACAGGCTATCTCTGATATTATAGAAGTGATTGATACAGATACGTTTAAGCGGCCTATTTATGCTGGCAATGTTATTGCAACGGTTAAAAGTAGCGACGCGATTAAGGTGTTGATTGTCCGTGGCACTGCTTTTGATGCAGCTGCTGTAGGCGATGGTTCTGCTTCGATTGAGGCAGTGTCAGGATCCCACGATGCGGGTAAGTCTAGTTTCGTCTCTGAAGAGGTTGTTAAGTCTGACCGACCGGAACTTACGGCAGCTGAAATTGTGATTTCAGGCGGTCGTGGTATGGGTAGCGGAGAAAACTTTGAGTTATTAAATGGTATTGCGGATAAGTTAGGTGCGGCTATCGGGGCATCTCGTGCGGCAGTCGATGCAGGGTTTGTTCCTAATGATATGCAGGTTGGTCAAACGGGCAAGATCGTTGCTCCTGATCTGTATATTGCAGTAGGCATTTCAGGCGCGATCCAACATTTGGCAGGGATGAAGGACAGCAAAGTCATTGTTGCTATTAATAAGGATGAAGACGCGCCTATTTTCTCGGTAGCGGACTATGGATTAGTGGCTGATTTGTTTGTTGCTCTTCCAGAGTTGGATGCGGCGCTCTGAAATTTGTAAGTACACTTAATAACAAAAAAGGCCCCTATTAGGGGCCTTTTTTGTGAGTAATCTATTATTCGTAAGCATCGTATACGTCGAGCCAATAATAAAAAGAGAGACCTTCGTCTTGATCGGCGGCGGCAAACAGTTCAGGCTCATTAATAGCTAAGGTTGTATCAACGTAGGGGGAGGTCTCCATCGACAGGGGCGTTAGCATGATTATGGCAAGTGCTGCACATGACGATCCGAGAACGAGCCAAGACCATGTATTGGATCGTGATCGCTGCCCTCTAAGGGCTTTATTCCTAGCGTTAGCTAGCCGGAAAGTATCCTGTACAGAGGTGCCATCCTCAAGAGAGGTCAAATCTTTGGTGAGTTTGCTCTGATTAATTTTAGTCATAGTGGTATTCATCCATCTGGTCTCTTAGCTTTTCTAAGGCCCGAGAATAGTGGGTTTTTACGCTCCCTTCCGTACAGCCCATAGCATAAGCCGTTTCGCGAGTACTTAAGCCTTCCCAAGATCGAAGTAAAAAGGCCTCTCTCTGACGCTTTGCTAGTTGTTTAACGCCTTCAGCCAGCCTGTCAATCCTTTGTTGTCGCATGAGGACCTCATCGGGCTCCTCTGAGTGGCGGTCTGGGTGGCTGCTTAAGTCTAGTTGAGAAAAATCATCATTTTGCTCATTGTCTAAACGCTTCCAAATGAAAATATTATCCCGCACAGCCTGTCGTCGATAGTGGTCGGTGATCTTGTTGTTTAAGATACGATAAAAAAGAGGTTTCCACTCTTGCACCGGTTTGGAAGCATATTTCTCTACCATCTTAAACATGGTCTCCTGGACAATATCTAAGGCATCCTCGTAGCGGCTAGTACTCATTTTAGCCATTTGAAATGCTCGTTTTTCGATACCTTTTAAAAATTCTTCCATTGTTTCATAAGGCAGGGTGGCAGACTCTGGAGTCGAGGCGATTTGAGAGATCTCGGGTTCTTTGGACTGTGAGATAAGGTTAGCCATCATGGTCGTTATTTAACGTGCCCCTTTAAGATTGTTACTGCCCCCTCAATCAAATTCCTGTGATAACTATAACGCGATTGATTCCAATGGGTTGACAGCCACTCTGCTAATCCTAGCCTATAACGTAAAGTCTGCCCAGATAGGACAATGATCTGAAGGCTTTTCAAAAGCACGAGCCTCGGTGTCAATGCCTGTGTTGAAGAGACTCCCCGCGACGGCTTTTGAAGCCAAAATGAGGTCAATACGAAGCCCTCGCTTGGGATCTTGTTCAAAGCCTCTGCTGCGATAATCAAACCAACTATATGAGCGATCATCCTCAGGATTCATTGATCTAAATGTGTCAATTAGCCCAGTTTCTAGAAGGGCATCTAACCATTCACGCTCTTCTGGTAGGAAACAACAAATCCCTCGTTGTAGCCAACGTTTTGCATTCTCAGGGGCTATTCCAATGTCAATATCAGCACCGGCAATATTCATATCGCCCATCACAATTAGTTTGTCTTCATCACCAAATTGATCTTTAATATAAGTGTTTAAATCAGCGTAAAATTTCTCTTTCGCTGGAAATTTAGTAGGGTGCTTACGGCTTTCACCTTGAGGGAAATAGCCATTGATAATGTGCAGAGCCTGACCATTGAAGACGTACTCACCGTGAATCATTCGGCGTTGAGAATCTTCCGCATCTGTCGGATAACCGCGTGTAATACTCTTCGCATGTATCTTGCTTAGTAGCGCAACTCCGTAATGGCCTTTTTGCCCATAGAAATCTACGTTATACCCCATGGCCGTAATGGCGTCGATCGGGAATTCTTCATCGCTTACCTTAATTTCTTGCAGTCCGATGACATCTGGCCTGTGTTGTTTCAAGACAGCTTCTAATTGATGCATTCTGGCTCTAATGCCATTTACGTTAAAGGACATCACTTTGATTGTAGCTGTCATTATGGCGTCGCCATGTTAGGTTCAAGTTGGACAATTTGAAGTCTATTGTTTGCAGATATGACACGTATCTGATTGCCGAGTATCTGTCCTGCTTCAAACAGGATGGGATCAGATATAGCTATATCATCTTCGTCGATTTCCCTATCTTCTTTCCAAGTTTCAATGTTGCTATTAGGTTTTAATCCCTTAGCCTTCAATCGTTTATTGTCCAAGGAAAATAGAGCCTTATCCCAGGCTTCGCTTCGCGCACGTCGCTCGGACAAATTTAACGATAATTCAGCTTCAGCACTCCGAGAATCGCTTAGGTCGACGCGTTCAAAAAGGTGAATGAAGTCAGGATCTTTTTGAATTCGCTGTTGATGTGCATTGGTTAGCGTGTCGAGGTAGGGCGTTAGACTATCATCGAACTTATGGGGAACTCGATGGATACTATCCCAGGGAAGTACATTGTCTTGTTGGCTTTCACCTACTTCTTCGGGGTCATAGACGGAGGGGAAAGCGATATCGGGTAGAACACCGCGATATTGTGTACTGTCGCCAGAAACTCGATAAAATTTTGAAATGGTCAATTTTAGCTGACCGCTGCTCAAGCCTGTGACCTCTTGCACGGTCCCTTTACCAAAGCTCTGGCTGCCAACGACCAATGCTCGACCATAGTCTTGAAGAGCTCCTGCCAAAATCTCTGATGCAGAAGCGCTAAGGCGGTTTATCAACACCAGAAGGGGGCCTGAGTAGGCTGCACGGCTTGAGGCGCGGTGATAGCGATTTACTCGACCCTTTGCATCTCGGATTTGCACCACAGGCCCATAATTAATAAACAGGTCAGTTAGTGTCGTGGCTTCCCGTAAAGAGCCGCCTCCATTGTTTCGCAAATCTAACACGATACCATCGACTTGCTGTTCTTCGAGCTCTCGAACTAAACGTCGCACATCTCGGGTGGTACTCTTATAATTAGGATCTCTAGCGAGATAGGCTTCAAAGTCCATATAAAAGGCAGGGATATCGATCACGCCGAGTTTATAGGGATTACCTTCTTGTTCAATCTCCAGAATCTGACTCTGAGCTGACTTGTTTTCTAGTTTTACTTTGTCACGAACAATTTCGATGGTGATCGAGTTACTGTTATCTCCATCTGCTGGAATGACTTCAAGTTTTACCGTGGTACCTTTGGCGCCCCGGATAAGAGCTACCACCTCGTCAATTCGCCATCCTATGACATCGACAATCTCTTCTCCACCCTGGCCAACCCCAATAATTTTGTCTTCCGCCCCCAGGAGCCCTTGCACATCCGCTGGGCCACCAGGGATAACCTCAATAACCTTGGTATAGTCATCTTCAGAGATTAGTTGAGCGCCGATACCCTCTAGGGAAAGGGACATATTAATTTGAAAATTTTCATTAGTCCGTGGAGTAAAATAACTTGAATGTGGCCCATAAAGAGAGGTGAGAGCGTTAGCATAAAGCTGAAACACGTCTTGGCTATTACGTTGTTCATACTGCTTTATTTGTGTCGTATAGCGCTTTATCAGTAACTCGCGTGCCTCAGCGGGGTCTTTTTCATTAAGAACTAACCGAATCATGGCGTCTTGGATGCGTTTTTCCCAATGAAGTGCTGCGGCAGTAGCAGACTCGTGCCAGGTTCGTTTTTCAGGATCCAGCATTATGCTTTCGTCGGTGTCGTACTCAATGCGATAGTCAACATCTTCTAGCAAGGTTATATTTCGGTTTAGCTGATCAATGGCTCGATCACGCAGGCGATTGAACATCGTAAATCCAGGTTTGAGGTCACCGCGCTTAGCTAGATCATCAAGCTTTAGCCGCCACTGGCTGAATTCCTCGATATCTGAGCGCAGAAAGTAGCTCTTGCCTGAGTCTAGCATCTCAACATATTGATCGAGATACCGCTCGGAAAGGTTGTCATCAATAGATTGCGCTCGGTAATGTCGAGCACCTAACCGTTCAATGATCTCTCGATACAGCGCTGACTGCCCTGATTCCGGTGCTATCGGAAGCGATGCGATGACTTGTGTCGACATCAGCGTCGCTAATACTAAAACAGTGTGGAGAGCTTTAAAAGGTAAACGCATACTTGATTCCTTAGTGGTCAGGCAGAGTTTACCAGAACTACCCATTATGGATAGGCAGCAGGTTTGATAATTAGAATCTTTTTAATAGCAACAGTAGTAGCCAGCAAGACAAGCAGAGCCTATAAGTCGACGTATTCAGTGTGTAACCAGACTAGTGGGATAAGAGGTAATTAAAATGAAGAGAACGAGGGGTAGGGGAATGGTTCGGTCAGGCCTACGCTGAGACAAAAATCTGATACCGCGGAGGCAATGAAGTCGAATTTCCTTTGATAATGGCGCTATGACAATACACCTTCAGCTCTTCAGTCAGTAATGTAATCAAGAAGATTTTGATAAGTGACTGGCTGCTTATCATGCGACCCAACCAGGCGCCTCGCCTGTATATCAAAAGCTCTGATAGTGTCATTGAGCGAGACGGCGGAATGGTAGGGGAGGACATTCGCAGGCCTCTCTGTTCCGGATCTCAAATCACGTGCCACTCCACTAACATAAAGGTCGCCGCCATAAATGATCCCCTCGCTTTCAAGCACTGCAATGACCATATCTTCCGTATGACCATTAAATACCGGATAGATTGCGACGGGGTGAGTCTTATCGTTTAGCAAGAACTTTTGCGTTGGATCAATGCCGACGATTCGTTCTGTTCCTGGCTCAGTAACACGATCCAAGGCATCAACCACGACAATGGATTTTGTTCGATTTATTTGCGTGCGATAAAAGTCAATAGCGGTTTCATGGACCACCAAGGCTGCGCCGGCCGCCACGTAAGGGCGAATACCTGCGGCATGGTCATTGTGGTGATGAGTAACAACAAGGTGGGTTATTGGCTTTCCGTTAAAATGACCTTTAATCCATTTAACAATTTCTTCACCTTTTAGATCGTTCATTCCTGGTTCAATTACAACGATACCGTTCTCTTGTTCAACAACCATTGTGTAGATTCCGTCAAGGGGGGCTGCAGACAATAAGTACACGGCTGTTTCAAGCTCTATAGAGTTTAAATCTGGTCGGCGCGCTCCGGCGAAGCCAAATGCCCTAATAGTCTGGCTGAGTTCCCGTCCTCGTTGTGCGGCTGACTCATCATGCACATACAATATGCCTTCAGGCGGTTTGAATGTGCTGGCAAGGTAGCTTGGATTTACCGTCACATTTTTGCGCCGCACTTCCCATCTGGGTGCGCCGCCTTGAGACATTCGGACAATCATTGGGAAAGAAACGCCTTGAACACTTTTCCAGTCATCATAGGTGACTTCAAGCTCTATATCTCCGTAGACAGCATCCCACTCCATAGTGGTAAGTTTTTCGATTAATCCGTTTTTGCGGCTAACAAAGAGGGTGATGGGGGCAGGGGCGCTTGCTATCGTAATTTGATCGTAGAGGGACTCGTCTACTTGGGTATTGCGCTGCCATGTACTAAACCAGCCTGGATCGATGATGGTTTTATTAATCATTTTAGGGAAAAACGATTTTTTACTCGCTATATTCTCCCACTCTTCCGTAGCGATTAAAGTCCGTTTTCCTGTCTGGCGAATACGATCTATGGTTACAGGCATTACTTCGTTTTGTTTGTACCTATGGCCCTTTTCTACGTTCACCTCAATGTTTTGATTCGATAATGTTGACTTGCCATTCATTAGATCCTTAATCAACAAATGCGGATTGAGCAGTTTTTCAGTCTTGGCAGTGGCAGCGGCGATATCTGAAGACAGCGGTTTGTTCTTGTTCGGGTCTATTCCCATCGCGTCAATTTCACTCAGATAGCCTTTTTCGCCTATTAGCAGGGTGTTTATTTCTCTTGTTAGGTAACCGCCTGCTCTTGCGGCTAGAGTGGTTACTACATCAATCTTGATAGCTCCACTGTTTAGGTTGTGAAAAACGGTGGTATCAGCACCCGCTAGCCTCATAATACCCTTGCCGGGCTCGGGGCCTTGTCCCATAAGAAACTCGTCACGCTCACTCTCTACCGAAAAGCCGTTAAGTTCGTTAAGTATCTCTGCTCCACCTAGGCCATTTATGGCTATATCTAGCGTATTTTTCTCGGTTTTGCCTTGTTTGGTGCCGCAGCCCTGAGCCGTTACAATTAAAAATGCTAGTGCGAAATGGATTATTCCCGTCTTCATCGTTAACCTCCAGATAGTATTTTTCTCGCTGTTGAGTGTGAGCTTTTATTTCGACTTAGTTCAAGTATTCACCTACGCTAAATTCTGCTACAGCCACCAAATATGCACAATGGGTTGTAAACCGTGACATCAGACCTTGACTCCGTTTGGTTAAGGGGTGGTTTGGAAGCATCGGCACCCGCCAGATCGAGTTAATCAAGGATTTCCAGAACAATCCTTGATTGTCGCCACACGAAGCATAGTAATCGGTCAATTGGTTTACGATACTAATAGATGGTACATTGCGCAAGCGCATACAAAATTATCAAATGAATCGCAAGAAGTGACATAAAATGTAGTGTCGAGATACTCCCGAATCTTGAGAGAGCTGGACTTGACCAGTAGGGTTAATGCTCCCCTTATAGGCCACTTAACCGGCCCGCTAGACGGAAAGCAGGGCTGCCATACACCTCTCTTATGACCGCTAATGTTAATTAGTGGACATAGCTAGACAGGACCTATATCAGCTGATACAGTCATTACCTTACTTAAAGTGATTTATTAGGTTGTGGCAATCAATGACCAAAGTATTTAAAGCAACACCTTTATTTGATGCTCATAG
>JABILI010000068.1 GCA_018654575.1 Porticoccaceae bacterium | reverse complement strand
GCTTTTGCCTCAAAATTTGAGTCTATAACATGGCCATCCTCAAGCACTAAGGCAAAATGCAAGGTAACTATGGTTCCACTGTCTACTGATAATGTCATCTCAATCCTAACTTTTTGAATCTTGGTCAGATACAAACGTATCCAAAATTAATAAAAATGCACCAACGGTAATCCCAATGTCGGCAACATTAAACGCAGGAAAATGCATACCAGACCAATGGAAATCTAGAAAATCGACCACGTAGCCTAAAAAGGCTCGATCATAGAGATTGCCCAAAGCCCCACCCAAGATTAGTGCCAAGGCTAGACCCTCTAACCAACGTTGCCTAGATAAGCGAGTCATCCACACGATGATAATAACACTGACTATGGACGACAAAGTCGTGAAGAACCAACGCTGCCACCCCCCTGCATCACTTAAGAAACTAAAGGCCGCACCATAATTATGCACATGCACTATGTTAAAGAAATCGGTTATTACCTCACCCTGCCCATAGGGAAAGTCTGCCACTATCCATGCTTTTGTTAGCTGGTCAGCTGCGACAATGAGAGCCGCCAACATAAACCATCCAAACCTATATGACATGGCACTTTCAGACTTAGGCATGAGATCGAGTCTCTCCAGCGCCACTGATATTATCAATGCAGCGCCCACAAACCTCTGAATGATCTGCCTGAGTACCGACATCTTCAATAAAATGCCAGCAGCGAACGCACTTGGTCGCTGTGGAGTGAGATACAGAGACCCTCAAACCGCCAAGAGGCGACTCTTGAATATCAGCAGCCTCAGACAACGGTGAGAGTACGGCTTTTGAAGTAATCGTGACAAAACGTAACTCATCGCCTAGTTTTGCAAGTGTTTCATACAAAGTTTGGTCGGCGTATACGGCTATATCAGCGCTGAGAGACCCTTTAATAGCGCCCTCTTTTCTCTGATCTTCGATAACCTTATTGATCGCTTCTTTGACCAACAAAATAGATGCCCAGTCATCATTGCTAATTGTTTCCTCACTGGACAACCTAGGCAGCGGATACCATTCGGCGACAAAGACAGACTTACTTCGATCACCCGGCATAAAGCTCCATATTTCATGAGCAGTAAAGCTTAGTATCGGTGCGATCCAGCGGACAAATGCCTCGGCAATATGAAAAAGAGCCGTTTGAGCTGAGCGTCTTGGTAGGCTATCTTCAGCACAGGTATAAATCCGATCTTTAATAATATCCAGATAAAAACCACCCATATCACGGACACAGAAATTGTGTAATTTTTGATAGATTTGATGGAATTGGAAATTATTATAATCGCTAATAATCTCGTCCTGAAGCTGGGCGGCACAGTCAATCGCCCAACGATCAAGACCGATTAAGTCCTCGTGTTTAACCGCGTGAAGAGACGGATCGAAGCCATCGATATTAGATAGGAAATAACGCGCTGTATTACGAATACGACGATAGGAATCGCCTGCTCGATTGAGTATCTCGTCAGATACGGTCATCTCAGCACTAAAATCAGCTGAGGCAACCCAGAGGCGCAACACATCGGCACCGAGTTTATTAATAACTTTTTGTGGTGATACCACATTGCCAATTGACTTGGACATCTTGCGCCCGTTTTCATCGACCGTAAATCCGTGGGTTAAAACTGCTTTGTAGGGAGCCGTGCCGTTAATTGCAATCGCCGTCTTCAATGAAGACTGAAACCACCCTCTATGCTGATCCGAACCCTCTAAATAAAGATCTGCTGGGTAGCTGAGATCTTCACGATCATCAATGACAGAGACATGAGTCACACCAGAATCAAACCAAACATCGAGAGTATCGGTGACTTTTTGATAATCTTCCGCTTCAACACCTAACAAGTCTGCCGCGTCTAGAGAATACCAAGCATCAATGCCTTGAGTTTCAACAATACAAGCCACCTTCTCGATTAAACTAGCCGTGTTTGGATGAATCTCTCCGGACTGCTTATGGACAAACAACGTGATCGGAACACCCCAGGTGCGTTGCCGAGAAACACACCAATCTGGACTATTATCTAGCATACCCTCAATGCGCGCCTCACCCCAATCAGGGTGCCAGCTCACGCTTTTGATCGCAGCCTTGGCTTGATCCAATAAGCCTTTTTTATTCATCGATATAAACCACTGAGGCGTTGCTCTGTAGATCAGTGGAGTTTTGGTCCGCCAACAATGGGCATAGCTATGCGTGATCTTACCGCAGGCCATCAGATTACCCTGCTCAGTGAGCACGTCGATAACGTGCTGATCAACCTTATAGACATGTTCTCCGGCAAACAGCTCGACATCATCCCGAAAAGTACCGTTGTCGATGATATAATTTAGAGTGCCAATACCGTACTGCTTAGCCACATTAAAATCTTCTACGCCATGGTCTGGTGCCGTGTGAACGCAACCTGTACCTGCATCAGTAGTGACATGATCACCCAGTAACACAGGAATCTTGCGGTCATAGAAAGGATGATCAGCAACCAGATCTTCCAACGCTTCGCCCTGACAGTTTGCCAATACTTTATAATCTGTAATCTCGAGTCGCTCCATCACTGACTCGAGCAACACCTGTGAACAGATTAAACGCGTAGAACCTGACTCTGTTGCGCACTGGACCAAACTGTATTCCAGCTCTGCACCCATTGAGATCGCCTGACTACTTGGAATAGTCCAAGGCGTTGTGGTCCAGATTAAAACATTAATTTTACCCTCACCGATCAGCCCGCCAAAGGCGACAGATAGTTTATCAAGTTGCTTAATATCAGTTACCGGATAGGCGACATCGATAGAAAATGATGTTTTATCTTGATACTCAACCTCAGCCTCAGCCAAAGCTGATCCGCCAACAACGCTCCAGTAAACCGGTTTGTATCCCTTGACCAAATGACCATTAGCGGTGATCTTGCCCAGCGCACGAATAATATCCGCCTCGACGCCAAAATTCATTGTCAGGTAGGGTCTGTCCCAATCACCAAACACCCCAATACGAACAAAATCTTTACGCTGACCATCCACCTGTTTCATTGCATAGTCACGACACTTTTGCCGAAAAACAGAATAATCGACCTTGACTCCAGCCTTGCCGATTTTCTTTTCTACATTGTGCTCAATGGGCAACCCATGGCAATCCCACCCAGGGATATAAGGCGCATCAAAACCACTCATAGTACGAGACTTCACAACTATATCTTTTAAGGTCTTATTAACCGCATGACCCAAATGAATATCACCATTAGCATAGGGAGGACCATCATGAAGAATATATTTCTCACGCCCAGATCGAGCCTTTCTTATTTGCCCGTAAATATCTTTCTCATGCCATTCTTTTAAGATGCCGGGTTCTCTCTGTGACAAATTGGCGCGCATCGGAAAATCTGTCTTCGGTAGATTTAACGTTGCTTTATAGTCTATTGTTTGGTCGCTCATTTTCAGCCTTAAGGTCTACTATTTGTTTGTCTGGTTAAACCAGTCTCTTATGTTATTAACATCACGGCGGATATTTTCCACCAAGTCATCCAACGTAGTGAACTTTTTTTCGTCACGAATTTTATGTTTAAACTCTACTTCAATACGCTGACCGTAAAGTTTGCCTTCAAAATCCAAAAAGTGTACTTCTAGAATTGGTTTTACTAAATCACCAACCGTTGGTCTGATACCTACATTAGCCGCGCCTTGAAAAATTTCGTTACCGACATTTACCAGCACCGCAAAAACGCCTGACAACGGAGCGCTATATCGATGAAGCTGCACATTAGCCGTTGGGAAGCCCAATTCAGTTCCAAGCTGCTGACCGTAAACAACTCGACCTTGAATTGAAAATGGTCGTCCTAACAAGACCTGTGCACCAGCAAAATCCGATTGTCGCAAAAACTTTCGCACTAGCGTGCTACTAACGCGTTGACCATCGACTTCGAGGGTTTCAGTGTCCTGAACTTCAAAATTAGCCTTAGCGCCTGAGCGCTTCAACATCTGGAAATCACCGCTGCGGTCACAACCAAAACGAAAATCATCACCAATAATTAAGTAACGAGTACGTAAACCCTTAACTAATACCTGATCAACAAACTGTTGAGCCGTTAGGCTTCTCAGCGCCTGATTGAACTGCAGACAGACGACCTGATCAATACCAAAATCTGTCAGTGCTTCTATCTTCTCTCGCAGACGCATTAATCGTGCAGGAGCCTTTTCACCTGAAAAGTACTCCTGAGGCTGAGGCTCAAAAACCATGACCACCGAGGGCAAATTTAAGGCTGCGGCTTTATTTTTCACCTGCTGCAATATAGCTTGATGACCAAGGTGCACGCCGTCAAAAGAACCGATGGTTACAACCGATTCTTGGTCAGAGGCATGCAGATTATGTAATCCTCGAATAAAACTCATTTTGCCTCGTTTTACAGCCAACATCATTACTCTCTAAACAAGGCGCAAAGTATACCTAGCAACGCGCAGAAAGGTAAGAGATAGGCCTACAATGGTGTGTTACGTTTACGCTTTTTAAATGCTCATGCACAGCTACGTCTCTAGCCTCAAAAAAGCCCTGTGATTTATGATTGACGCGAGGTCGCCTTAGCGGGGCCACGCAGATCTGACATTTTAAAGCCAGTTATTAAAAGCATTAAAACATAGGCTACAAATCCGGCGGCGCAAAGCCCGAGAATACCTCTTGACCTCTGCCACCAGGGCATGTTTTGCCAAACCTCAGAATTTAACGCATCTAGCGGACCAGCAACCAACACCAACACAACCAACATTGCACCAACAGCTGCACTTAACCGGCAGAAGAATCCCACCCAATGACCTGAAGCCACATAAACACCACTCCTTTTTAGATAGATATACAGGAGGATGGCATTTAAAAAAGCAGCGACTGACGTCGCGGCAGCTAATCCAAGATGTCCGATCTGCCAATAAAAATGCAAGGGCACCACAAAAAGAATATTAAGCACCATATTAGTCACCATAGCGATAATGCCAATACGTACTGGTGTGCGCATATCTTGACGAGCAAAAAAACCGGGGGCGAGCACCTTAATCAACATAAACGCAATCAGACCCAAGGCATAGGCGCGCAAACTCAGCGTTGCCATAGACATATCCCTAATGGTCATTACGTCGCCATAATAAAATAGGGTGACTAAAATGGGTTCGGCTAATAGCACCAGCGCGGCAGACGCCGGCACCGCAATTAGCAGAATCATTTTCAGCGCCCAGTCTAATGTCTCAGAATATTCCTGAGTTGAACTCGCCGCATGATGGCGTGACAGGTTAGGTAATATTACCGTGGCAATAGCAACGCCAAATACACCTAGAGGCAGTTCCGACAAACGATCCGAATAGTACAACCAAGAGACACTTCCTGTTGGTAAGAACGTCGCTAGCATGGTATCTAGTAGTAAATTTATTTGACTAACAGAAACCCCAAATATTGCAGGCCCCATTAGCTTTAAAATTTTACGTACACCGGGATGATGCCAATCAACTTTGGGTGCGGGCAGCATGTGAATACGCAATAAAAACGGAATCTGAAAAATAAACTGCAAAATTCCTGCAAATAACACGCCCCAAGCGAGGGCAAAAGCTGGCTGCTCAAACATGGGGGCTGCGATTAGAGCCGCAGCAATCAGCGATATATTCAGCAAAATAGGTGTAAATGCCGGCACCGCGAACCGATCATAGCTATTAAGAATACCCCCAGCGACACCGGTCATCGAAATAAACATTAAGTAGGGAAAGGTAATACGCAACATCTCGGCAGTGGCAGTAAACTTTAGGGGGTCATTAAAAAACCATTTTGGTGCAAAAATAGCCGCCATGGCAGGTGCTGCCAGGACAATGACCAACGTAAACAATAAAAGGGTAAGGCCCAAAGTACCACTTACTCGGCTTATTAAGCTTCGTACTGCAGCCTGACTACCCTGCTCTCGATACTCACCCAATATCGGCACAAATGCCTGAGCAAAGGCTCCTTCAGCAAACAACCGACGAAAAAAATTAGGGATTTTAAAGGCGACAAAAAATACGTCTGCAAATGCCTCGGCGCCAATAACTCTGGCAAATACAACGTCTCGAGCAAGTCCCATGACACGGGATAGCATGGTGAAAAAGCTAACGACACCGCTAGAACGTAACAAACCATTGTCTTTAGGATTACCTGAAGACTCGACGAAAGCCCCGGTAGGCACGCCTTGATCATCTAACTGTGATCGTTCCTGAGTCAAAAGAGCACCTATTCATTATGGATTTATAAACTACAGTTTAACCACTGACATCGCTACGGCCAAGCGAATCTAAAAACCCCAACATTAGATAATACTGTTAGACTTACAAGCGAAGCATCACAGTAACGGTTTTTAAACTAAATAAGCCTAAATAAAGCATGAAAACTAGGTTGAATATTACAACTAAACCCTGTATATTTCCGCGCCTTTAGCGAGTCCATAAAGTTAGGAGTAAGAAAGTTGGCAAATTCAGTACAAGCAAAGAAACGTGCACGCCAAAACGAGAAACGCCGCCAGCATAATGCCAGCCTGCGCTCTATGGTCCGCACCTATTTAAAGAAAGTTGATGCTGCTATCACCTCTGGTGATAAAGCAGTGGCGCAAGAAGCCTACACTGCTTCCGTGCCTGTTATAGATCGTATGGCCGATAAAGGAATTATTCATAAGAATAAAGCCGCTCGCCATAAGAGTCGTTTAAACGCTAAAGTTAAAGCGCTTAGCGCAGCGTAAGAACTTCTCAATAAAAAAAACCGGCTAAAGCCGGTTTTTTTTCGTTTGTAACTTAACCAATAAGCGGCCTAGGACTGAGCATTAACGACCATGTTGTCTCGGTGAATCAACTCATCATCCTCACGATAACCTAGCACCTCAATAATTAACTCAGTACTTTTACCCTTTATCTTTAGCGTTTCCACTGCACTGTAGTTAACCAACCCACGCGCTATTTCCTCACCGTTTTCATTCACACAACTTACCAGGTCACCGCGACTAAACCCACCGCTTACACTTTTAACCCCAACAGGTAGCAAACTACGGCCCTCTTTTAACACCACGGCCACTGCTCCAGCATCAAGGATCAACTGCCCTTTAACCTGCAACTGACCCGCTAACCACTGTTTTCGCGCCGCAATGGGCTTCTGGCTCGCGGATAACAATGTTCCAATAACATCACCGCGACCCACCCTAATAAGAACCTCTTCATTTCGACCGCCAGCGATCACTGTGTTACAACCAGAGCGTGCTGCTAAACGTGCCGCCTGAAGTTTAGTGACCATGCCGCCGCGACCTAAACCACCCGCACTCTCGCCAACCAAAGCGTCCAGTGCCGCGTCATCTGCCTGCGCTTGAGACACCAATTTAGCCTTTGCATCGTAGTCAGGATTGGCGCTGTAAAGACCATCTTTGTCAGTCAATATCACCAAGAGATCGGCATCAATTAAGTTAGCAACTAAAGCGGCCAAACTATCATTGTCACCAAAACGAATTTCATCGGTAACAACAGTATCATTTTCATTAACAATTGGAACAACGCCTAACTCCATAAGCTTTTTTAGGACACCACGAGCATTCAGATAGCGCTGTCTATTGGCTAAATCGTCGTGGTCAAGCAAGATCTGTGCGGTAGCTCGTGTGAATCGCTCAAAGCTACTCTCGTAGGCCTGAATAAGCCCCATTTGACCCACCGCAGCGGCGGCCTGTAATTCATCAATGCTGTCAGGTCTTTGTGCCCACCCTAGACGGGCAATACCCTCAGCGATAGCGCCTGACGACACTAGTACAATCTCATTGCCCTGATCAAGTAAAGTCGCTATCTGGCTGACCCACCCATCAATAGCTTCTCGATCAAGACCTGCGCCATCATCGGTCAATAAGGCGCTGCCGATCTTAACGACCCAGCGCTTAGCATCTTTAGCGACCGTCCTATTCACCTTATATTACTCCGCGTAAACCACTTCAACATCGTTATCATCGTCATCACTATGATCATCTAGCCGCGATTGTTGACGAGCCGTTCGACGTGTTTCTGCAAGACCATCAATTCGATCACGCGCCTCGGCCTGAATCTCTGTACGCCGCGCCTCTGCAAGCTCAGCTAAATTTGGATCAACCAACTCTCGCTGCCGATGATCGTCAATATAATCCATGATCGCTGCACACAGCACTTTAGTACCCTGAGAAGCCAAACCAGATATTCTGAAGACCGGCCCTTTCCACTCTAAATTATCTATGACTTGCTGGCATGCAACGTCAATATCTTCCTCCCGCAATAAATCGACCTTATTAAGTATTAACCAGCGATCTCCATCAGCCAATGTAGGGCTAAAGGCACCCAGCTCACGCTCAATAACCTGTGCATTTTGTCCCGGTGTAGACCCATCAAACGGTATCATATCGACCAGATGTAACAGCAGTCGTGTCCGGGTGAGATGTTTTAAGAACCGAATGCCCAACCCAGCACCCTCAGATGCTCCCTCAATGAGGCCAGGAATGTCAGCCACCACAAATGACTTATCGCCACTCATGCCCACGACACCTAAATTAGGAACCAAGGTGGTAAAAGGATAATCAGCGACTTTTGGGCGTGCCGCAGAGACTGATCGAATAAACGTCGATTTACCCGCATTGGGCAACCCAAGCAGTCCTACGTCGGCCAACACTTTAAGTTCGAGTTTTATTTCTCTGACTTCTCCATCCTGTCCTGGCGAAGTCTGACGCGGTGCACGGTTAGTACTCGATTTATAGCGAGTATTGCCCAGACCATGGAACCCGCCTTGAGCTACCTTAAGCTGCTGATCTAGCACAGTGAGGTCGCCCATTACATCACCAGTTTCATTATCAAGAACTGTGGTGCCTACGGGCACCTGCAATATTAAATCATCGCCACCACGGCCAGTGCACTCTGCGCTGCTGCCCTGCTGCCCACCTTGAGCTTTAAAGTTACGGGTATAGCGGAAATCGATAAGCGTATTCAATCCCTCTTTAGCAACCAGTACGACACTGCCACCGTCGCCACCGTCGCCACCATCAGGACCACCTTTGGGAATATATTTTTCACGCCGGAAACTTAGGCAACCATTGCCACCTTTGCCGGCGTGAACTTTAATTGTAGCTTCATCAACAAATTTCATAGGAGCAGTTTACAGTTGCCAGAGGATTTAGTCATTTAGAGCATTAAGGGCTCAGTTTAGAAATAAAATTAGCGCTCATAAAAAAAGCCCCGCGTAGGGGCCTTTTTAACTGAACTGAAGCGTCTACGCAGACACTACCTCAGCATATTTACGATTGTGCGGGCCTTTTTGTACAAACTGCACTTTACCCGTCGCTTTTGCAAACAACGTGTGGTCTTTGCCAATACCAACATTGTTGCCAGGATGAAACTTAGTTCCACGCTGACGAATGATGATGCCACCTGCATTGATTGCTTGACCACCATAGACTTTCACGCCAAGTCGATTGCTTTGTGAATCGCGACCGTTACGAGTACTACCACCAGCTTTCTTGTGAGCCATTGCTATATCCTCTTTGGATTAACCAGCATTAATGCCAGTAATCTTAACTTCTGTATACCACTGTCTGTGGCCCTGTTGGGTGCGCGAGTGCTTGCGACGACGAAACTTGATGATGTTTACTTTATCACCACGACCGTGAGATACAATCTCAGCTGTCACTTTTCCACCCTCTACGTGAGGGGCACCAATCTTGACTTCAGCACCTTCGCCAACCATCAAGACTTCTTCGAAATCAATACTATCACCAGTTGCAATCTCAAGCTTCTCAAGACGCAGGGTTTCGCCCTCTACGACTCGATGTTGCTTTCCGCCACTTTTGATTACTGCGTACATGTTTTGCTCCAATTTTTAATGACCCTTTCGCGACCTGATTCTATCGCTTCAAGCCGTTGAGCTAATAGCCCCTTTGCGAGGGCGGCAATTCTAATGGAACACCCCCGTCTAATCAAGCATTTAAACAATGAAAACAACAGTAATCTGCCGGATTTAAAACAGGTGACACAAACTGATCAACAATGGAGACATCAAACCAAGCTCTAGACGATCAAATTAGGCGCCGTCAAGCCAGATAAGGGAAGCATTACGCCCCGTTACTTGATCTCTTCGGTAGGAAAAAAAGCGTTCTGGATCATTGACCGTACAGAACTCTCCACCGTGCACCGCAGATACACCGCAGGAGTGTAACTCGGCCCGCGCCAGTGCATAAATATCCGCCAAATACTTGGTGTTTGAATCTATGAAGGCCTTTTTAATCGCACCCCGATGGACGCTGTTTTGTACGTTTCCTAAAAAGGCCTCCCTAACGTCTACCCCGACCTCGAATGCTTGAGGTCCAACGGCGGGACCTAAATAAGCAAGGATGTTTTTTACAGAAGAGAATTGACTAAGGGTTTTACGCAATATGCCATTGGCAAGGCCACGCCATCCCGCATGAACAGCCGCGATCTGAGTGCCGTTTTGATCACATAAAAGGACCGGCAAACAGTCTGCCGTCATCACCACACAGGGGACACCGGCTTGATCACTAAAACTACCATCAGCATCGGGAATATCCTTAGCATCTGGTGCATAAATCACCTCAGTACCATGCACCTGATTGAGCCATACTGGCGACCTTGAAAGGTTGAGCATGGCTTTCAGCGCATCACGATTAGCCTGGACATCTGCCACCATGTCACCAACATGAAATGCGAGATTATTTTGGTTAAAAGGCCCCTCACTAAGACCTCCTGCCCTAACAGTTATAGCTGAGCGCACATTATCAGGCGCCGGCCAATCTGGAACAAAAAAAGACATCGCCTAACTATCCTATCGCCAAAGCTTCAAGTAAGTTTTGCATATCATCAGGTAAATCGGTACTCCAACCAACTTCCGTGCCAGTGGCAGGATGCACAAGCGCTAACTCTCGCGCATGCAACGCTTGGCGACCGAACTGCCGCAGACACGCCTGCAATTCTATTGAGGTGCCCTTATGAATCCGCAAACGCCCCGCATAGGTATCATCTCCAACAATAGGGTGTTTTATATGAGCCATATGCACTCGAATCTGATGAGTACGCCCCGTTTCTAGCTTAACCCGCAAATGACTGTGGCCTTCAAACCGTTGGAGCACGCGATAGTGTGTTCGCGCCTCTTTACCGTCAGTGATTACCGCCATTTTAG
>JABILI010000069.1 GCA_018654575.1 Porticoccaceae bacterium | reverse complement strand
TATTCCTGATCGTCGTTTTCGTGTGAATGCCTACTTTCGTCTCTATCAGGCGGCTGCGTCAGCGGCTAATGATCCTGACCTGGGTCTAAAGGTAGGAAGGGTAACTTTTCTCAGGGGATTAAATTTACAGCTCTACCTCGCCAAGGTGTGCAAGTCATTCAGGGATTACCTCAACTTAATGCCTAGTACTGTCAAACTCCGTGGAGATATAGGGAGAGTGACTATGCATCGAGAGGGTGATCTCATAGAGCTTCGTTGGGAGCCATTATTACTGGAGACGGGCCGTAAACGTTTTATTAGTGATGAGATGTTGGCCGCCTCAGCCGGTATTTTTAATTCTCTTTGCGTGATGCCTGTGCGAGTCATGAAAGCCAGCTTTTCTTATGAAAAGCCCCAAGATATCTCCAAACTGGTGGATACTTTTGGTCGAAATCTCACTTTTGATCAAGCCTACAGTAGCTTATTTTTTCAGCGTGAAGCGCTTACTTATCCGATGCTTCAGCAGGATTATCATGAGGGGCCTGACCACAGCCATCCGTTTCGAGATTTTTTTGAAGATCAAGACCCTTCTGATCAACTGCTTTTCACTTTAAAACAGTCAATTGTTCAGTACCTACCCGAGGGTGAGGTCACCATAGATAAGCTCGCTAATAGTCTGCATATGTCTCGCCGGACATTACAGCGACGACTCTCAGACAGAGACACTAACTTTTTGCAGGTATTACAGGAAGTTCGTTCTCGTGTGGCTCTACGCTATTTATCTGATGATCGCCTAGGGATTACTGAAATTGCTTTTCTACTGGGTTATGCCGACCAAGGTTCATTTTCAAGTGCATTTAAAAGTTGGCACGGAGTTGCACCGCGGGATTATCGTCGAAAATAACGGATTCTATTGGCGTTTATTCCTAATAAGATGGCACTGATACCCTTGATCAGTGGCTCTTGCCTGTCTAGTATCATTGATTCAATATTATCTACTTGTGAACGAATCGGAAAATACTATGTCCCTAGATTTTGATAGCGCACGATTACCTAATATACATTTAAAGCCAGAGCACCATGAATGGAGGTCACAGCTGCGCCGTTTCTTTGATCGAGAGGTGATCCCCTTTGCTGCGCAATGGGATGAAGATGGCTGTATTCCAGACGAACTTTGGCCTAAATCAGCTGCGGTAGGGATCTTAGGTTTAGGTTTCCCTGAAGAGTTTGGTGGTGTGTCAGAGGGGGTTGATGTCTGGCATAGCATTATTCTCAACGAAGAAATGGCTCGCGTAGCGGTAGGCGGTGTTGGTGCCACCTTGATGGTACATGGCATTGGATTACCACCTGTCATAAATTTTGCCAGCGACGAAGTGAAGCAAATGGTCGCACCCCCTGTTTTGGCGGGTACTAAGCGGATTTCATTAGCGATCACCGAGCCCGGAGCTGGTTCCGATGTCGCTCACCTAACAACGACTGCTCGATTGGAGGGTGATCACTATGTGGTCAATGGCTCTAAGACTTATATTACGGGCGGCATGAATGCCAACTGGTACACTACAGCAGTCCGCACTGGCGGCGAAGGTGCTGGAGGTGTATCTACACTGTTGATTCCAGCGGATGCTGAGGGCGTTTCACGCACTGCCTTGGATAAAAAACAAGGTTGGTGGTGTTCTGATACGGCGACTATTTATTTTGATAATGTGCGTGTACCTGCGGGCAACTTGATTGGTCAAGAAAATAAAGGTTTTAGCGTTATTATGAACAACTTTAATGCTGAACGTTTGGCTATGTCAGCTGCGATGGAAGCTTTTTCTCGAGTTTGCTTAGAAGATGCTGTGGCCTGGGCCCGAGAGCGAAAGACCTTTGGCCAACGTCTGGGAGACCATCAGGTGATTCGTCATAAAATTGCTGATATGAAGATGCGTATTAATGCGACTCAGGCTTATCTTCAATTAGTGTGCCAAGAGTTCCATGAAGGTCGCGAGAGTGCCGGCGATATTGCATTGCTAAAAGTACAATGCAGTCAGACTATGGAATTTTGCGCCCGTGAAGCCATGCAGATTCTTGGAGGTATGGGATATATGCGCGGTAGTCGAGTTGAGCGCATTTATCGTGAGGTCCGAGTTAACGCAATTGGCGGTGGTTCGGAAGAAATTATGCGAGATTTAGCTGCGCGCCAGTTTGGGCTTTGAATTATAAAAAGGAAGTTAGTTATATGTTTAACGGAAGAGCATGAAGCGATTCGCGCAACGGTTGCGCAGTTAATTGATAAAGAGACTAATCCTTACGCGGATCAGCGGGAGTAAGAGGGCATTCCCCCGCTCATAAGGTGACGTTAGACATTATTTCAAAGCACATGGGTATTTTACCTAAGCGAAAATAAAAAAACGCCCCGCAACTTATGTAGCGAGACATTTTTAATGTCAGTCTGTTAGATTTAGTTTAAGCTAAAATTGGAGCCAGCTTCATGGCAATGCCCATATCGCCTTGAATTTTTAGTTTTCCAGACATGAAAGCGGCAGTGCCATCTAGATTACCTTCAGCCATTTCCATAAAGTTTTCGATACTAATAACCATGGTACATTGAGCATCGGCATCTTCATTGCTGATGGTATTTGGCACCTGAGTAGCATCCAAAACGATCAGGCCATCATCACCGAAATCAAACTTTAAGGTCGCGCCTAATCCGCAATCTTCGCCTACTTTTTCTTGCAATCCTGCTGTTACTAGTTCGAGTGACATACTAACGCTCCTCTTTATAAGAATTATAGCGCTCCGCAAATAGTGCGATGTGCTCTTTAATACAATACACACTGTAAGTTATGGCATTAGCCAAATCAATACTTTACAGGGCTTTAAAGTGTCCGGCTAGTCAGGCTCTGTAGTCTTTGGCGTTAGTGACAACATTTGCATTATGAAAAACATATAAAGAATGTTTAGGGTAAGATAAAGTTTCAACCTTAATTGGCGCGGTTGATCAAGAAGTTGGCATCTTAAACTAGGTCTGTGGCTAAGCTTGAGATTTGATGATTTGACTCATTATAAAAATTAAAACAATCAAATAGGTATTGTCAGAATGGATCAAATGAAGTCGCCACCTCGTGCAACGGGAATCTTAGTATTCTTATTAGCTCTTAATATTTTAAATATGGTCGATCGGACCTTAATCACCAGTTTTGGTACCGCTATTATTACCGATCTTAACTTGAGCGATTCTCAATTTGGCCTGCTGACAGGGCTGATTTTTGTTTTCTTTTATTCCATTATGGGCCTCTTTATGGGCGCCCTCGCTGACCGGGTCCATCGGCCGCGTTTAATCGCATTAGGCCTGGTGCTGTGGAGCGTTTTGACGGCTTTGTCCGGGGTGGCGAAAAACTTTGTGCAGATTGGTATGGCGCGCCTATTTATCGGTGTCGGTGAGTCTGCAATGACACCGTCTGCTATATCAATGATTGCTGACCTTTTCCCTAAAGCAAAAAGAGGTACAGCCACGGGTATTTATTATCTTGGTGTGCCCTTAGGAGCGGGCGGCAGTTTTATTGTTGCCGGTGTTCTCGGACCTATGATTGGCTGGCGCAACTGCTTTCTTCTTATGGGTGCCATCGGGCTTATGTTAGCCCTAGGCCTATTGTTCCTCAAAGATCCAAAGCGCGGGGCAATGGAGGAACAGGATACTGCAGGAGGGGGAGACCAAGAAGAGGGCTTAATCGGCAGTAATTGGTGGCGAGTAGTCGTTGATGTGTTCTCAGTGGTTAAATCCACTCCAGCCTTAGCTTGGACCATGATTGGTGCGGTATTTTTGCATATACCACTGGGTGCAGGCCAGTTTGCGATTGTTTGGCTAGAGCGAGAGAGGGGTTTTGGTCTTGGTGAAATCAGTGCCACCTATGGGCTCATTTATATAGTATTTGGTACAGCTGGCACATTTTTAGGTGGTATTCTTAGCGATTGGTATCAAGCTCGCTATAAGGGTGGCAGGGTAAGGTTCCTAGCTTATTTGATGCTGATGGTAACCCCGCTGTTAGTCTTCTATAGGTTCGTGCCAGCCTCATCAGTCCTGTTTTATGTCGGTATGGCGGCCGGTATGTTCAGTGTTAGTTCATTTTATGGCCCGGCATTTTCAACGGTGCAGGACCTTACTCCCGTGCGATTGCGAGGTGTGATGACGGGTTTGTTGCTGGTAGCCTGCAATCTTCTGGGTCTTGGTATCGGCGCATTTATGACAGGTTATCTTAGTGACGCCTTTTCCTCCAACGGAGTTTTTGATCCACTAACTAAGGCGTTGTTAACGGCTGATATTATCAGCTGGGCTGCACCTGCTAGCTTTATTGCCGCCTCGATTTATCTTGAAAGGAGTAAATCTAAGACCTCATCGCCGAATTTAGCTTAATAACGATTGGCATGGGCTCTAATGTTGATGGCATACAATCCAAAGACTAAATAACCGTAGCAAAGTACTATTCATGGCGCTATAAGTGCGGTTTGGGACATTTCGAGGAGGAATCAGGGTGAGTGAGAAAGTTATTCGTATTGCTGGTGCTAGCGGCTTTTGGGGCGATGCTGCGCGAGCGACGCCACAATTACTGAAAGACGAAAACGTAGACTTTATTGTCTATGACTATCTTGCCGAAATTACCATGTCGATTATGGCGCGTGCGCGGGCTAAAAATCCAGACGCTGGCTATGCCTTAGATTTTGTCAGTGCGGCAATGAAGCCCAACCTCAAAGAAATTGCCCGTCAGGGTGTGCGTATTGTATCTAATGCCGGCGGTGTCAATCCTCAGGCCTGCGCCAATGCACTCCGTGTGGTAATTGCTGAATTGGGTTTAAACCTCACAGTTGCCTGTATATTGGGCGATGACATGATTAGCCAGCGAGATAAAGTGGCAGCCCATGGTTACAAAGAAATGTTTTCTGGTGATGATTTTCCTGATGTAGAAAAAGTCGCCAGTATTAATGCTTATTTGGGTGCCTTTCCAGTCGCTCGGGCGCTGAAAGAGGGCGCGGACATTGTGGTTACCGGACGCTGTGTAGACAGTGCAGTCACCCTGGGCGTCTGTATCGATGCCTTTGGTTGGGGTCGCGATGATCTTGATCAGTTGGCCATGGGCTCTCTTGCTGGTCACATCTTAGAGTGCGGACCACAGGCAACTGGGGGCAACTTTACTGATTGGGAGCTATCTAATAATCTTGAGAATATTGGCTATCCAATTGCAGCAATTAAAACCGATGGTAGCTTTGTCTGCTCTAAGCCTGAGGGGACAGGTGGTCTTATTTCAGTAGGCACCATCGCAGAGCAGATGGTCTATGAAATTGGTGATCCCCAAGCCTATATATTGCCGGATGTTGTTTGCGACTTCTCCAACGTGACATTAACTGAGGTTGGTGAAAATCTTGTCGAAGTGACGGGCGCCACTGGCTTGCCTGCACCAGACACCTATAAAGTCTGTAGCACCTACGCTGATCAGTTCCGTGGCGGGACAACTATGACCTTTTATGGCTTTGATGCCGACAAAAAGGCTAACAAGCTGGCCGCTGCTATTTTTACTGCATCGCGAAGAACTCTAAAAATGTTTGGTTTAGAGGATTATAGTGAAACTAGTGTCGAGTTAATTGGCGCTGAAAGTCAGTACGGCGCTAATGCGGCTGTGGCCAATTGTCGAGAACTGTCCATGAAGATTGCCGTAAAACACGCAGATCCTGCGGGCATCGGTATACTTTTAAAAGAGTGCGTGGGTCTTGGTCTGGCCACACCACCTGGATTGTCTGGCTTCGCTGGCGCGCGACCTAAGCCATCACCAGTGGTTAGGTTATTTTCCTTTGCGCTATCCAAGGGCAATTTGCCGATTCAAGTCGAGCTTGATGGCACCTACATTGACTGCCCAGATAGTCAGGGCACACCGCTCAATCTCGATCAAATTGTGCGACCACAGGCGCCAATAGGACCTGATCATAGGGATATGGTGAGCGTTCCCCTTATTAAGCTGGCGTTGGCCCGCAGTGGCGACAAAGGTAATAAAGCGAATGTGGGTATTATTGCTCGTGACCCCGAGTACCTCCCTTATATTTTCGACGCGTTAACTGTGCAGGTAGTTGCTGAACGTTTTTCGCATTTTTTACCTGAAGGCGCCGTGCAAAAAAGTGACTGCTATGTCGAGCGCTATCTAATGCCAGGGTCTAACGCTATTAATTTTTTGATTCACGATGTTCTTGGTGGTGGTGGCATGGCGAGTATTCGCAACGACGCTCAAGGCAAGGGCTTCGGCCAGTTGATGCTCGACGCTTCAATTCCGGTTAGTGCGGCTATTGCAGCAGAAATTAATCATTAAAATTACCTTATAAGATAGACGGAGACAGCCAGATGGCGGTATTTTCCTCAAAAATAAACACCAGTTCAGAAACTTTTTTACGTCAGCGTAAAGAGATGTTAGAGCTTGTTGATCGGCTCAATGAGCTTAATGGGCGTGGCCGTGCAGCCTCGGAGAAGCGTAAGCCACGCTTTGATGCCCGAGGACAGTTAACGCCTCGGGAGCGTTTAGCTCGCTTGCTTGATCCAGGTATGCCGTTTTTAGAAATAGGCAACATAGCGGGTTATATGGTCGATACCAAGAAAGAGGAGAAGTCCATCCCAGGATCAACGGTTATCTCTGGTATTGGCTTTATTTCCGGTGTGCGATGCGTGGTCGTTGTCGATGATAGTGGTATTTTAGCGGGTTCTTTAACGACGGCAGGCGGTTACAGAATTCGTCGAGCTGAACAGGTCTCTTTGGATCAAAAGCTGCCCTTTGTTCACCTTGTAGAAAGCGCCGGCGGCGATTTAATGAACTATACGGTTGAGGGCTTTAGTGTTGGCGGCGCACTTTTTGGCGCGCTGGCGCAGTTAAGTAAAGCTGGCATTCCGGTCATTTCTATACTTCATGGCTCATCGACAGCGGGTGGAGCCTATATGCCTGGTCTGAGTGACTATGTTATTGCGATCAAAGGAAATGGACGGGCTTTTTTGGCAGGGCCACCACTGCTTAAGGCAGCCACGGGTGAAATTGCTACCGAAGAAGAGTTAGGCGGTGCCGAAATGCATGCCACCATTTCGGGTTTGGCTGAATATCTGGCTGAGAACGACGGGCAGGGTATACAAATCTGCCGTGAAGTCATCGATCGTCTGCAGTGGAACGATAACTGCCCACTACCCGCCAAACGGTCGTTCCTTGAGCCAATCTATGATCCGGATGAATTAGCCGGTGTAATTCCAACGGATTACCGCACGCCCTACGATATGCGTGAGCTCGTTGCTCGTGTGGTTGATGGCTCTGATTTCTTGGACTTTAAACCTCGGTTTGGTGTGTCTACGGTGTGTATTCAAGCCGAAATATTTGGCCAAGCGGTAGGTATTATTGGCAATAATGGCCCTATCGACCCCCAGGGCGCGAATAAAGTGACCCAGTTTTTGCAGTTGCTAGATCAGGCGAACATTCCAGCGTTATTCTTCCAAAATACTACTGGCTATATTGTTGGCACTAAGTCTGAGCAGGCGGGCATGATTAAGCACGGATCAAAGATGATTCAGGCCGTGCGCAACATCGATGTGCCGCGGATTACCTTTATGACCGGCGCCAGCTTCGGTGCTGGTAACTATGGCATGTGTGGGCGTGGTTATGATCCGGACTTCCTTTATACCTTCCCCAACGCAAAGATGGGCGTAATGGGCGGCGAGCAGGCAGCTAAGACCATGTCTATGGTGGCGCGCGGGAAAGCGGCTGCTATGGGCGTAGACGCAGACGAAGAGATGTTGGCGCAACAAGAAAAGATGATGGCGCATATCTTTGATTCTCAATCTGATGCTTTTTACACTTCCGGACACATGATGGACGACGGCATGATTGATCCGCGCAACATGCGTAAAACTCTAGGAATGCTGCTGGAAACGGTTCGTGAAGGTCGTTACAGAAAGTTGCGCCCTAATAGTTTTGGCGTTGCACGTCTATAACCGAATTTACACACTAGTGGAGATAATTACATGAGTGATCTAGCTAAAACGCAATTGCCGGTAACAAATTCACTGGTACTAGATAGGCAGGGCTCTGTGTTGAAGGTTTGGTTTAACCGCCCTGAGGCAAAAAATGCTCTGAACGCTGAGATGACTGAAGAGCTCGTTAACGTACTGACTTTGGTCAAAGATGATCGCAGTATTCGTACTATTGTTTTGCGTGGTAAAGGCGGCTTCTTCTGCGCTGGCGGCGATATCAAAGGCTTTAAATCAGGCATGCAAACCGTTGATGCCGACGAAGTGGCCAAGAGTAACCGCTCATTTGGTGACGTTATGATCATGCTTAACGAACAGCCTCAGGTGGTGATTATCTTGGTTGAAGGCGCCGCTATTGGCGGCGGGCTTGGGCTAGCCTGTGTTGCGGACGTCACTCTGGTTACTGCAGATGCACGATTCCGGTTAAGCGAGGCTAGTTTAGGCATCCCACCAGCCCAGATTGCACCCTTTGTGACCGAGCGTGTTGGACTTACTCAGGCCCGCCGTCTAATGCTTACTGGTGCGCGGTTTAAGGGAGAGGAGGCGGTTAAGCTAGGCATCGCTCATGGCGTTGCTGCTGATGTAGAGGAGTTGGAGGCGCAATGTGCCTCTATTTTACAGCAAATTAACGCATGCGCCCCAGGAGCTAATGCGGCGACTAAAGGAATTTTGTTTGAAACATTGCGCCGCCCAAGGTCAGAGGCTTTGGATTTTGCATCCCAAGGTTTTGCTCAATGCATGCTCAGTTCAGAGGGCGTAGAAGGTGTTGCAGCGTTTGTTGAAAAACGTAAGCCCTATTGGAATGAAGATGCCTAAAGCCTTATTTAATCAATAATTAAAACATATAAAACAATTAGTTAAGGTAATATATTAATGAATAACTTTAATAGTATATTGATTGCCAATCGTGGTGAAATAGCCTGCCGAGTCATTCGTACGGCCAAAAAATTAGGCTATCGAACTGTCGCGGTATATTCGGATGCTGATGCTGGAGCACCGCATGTGCACTTGGCCGATGATGCGGTCCGTATTGGTCCTGGTCCGGTCGGAGAGTCCTACTTGGTACCAGAGCTTATTTTGCAAGCAGCCGCCAGCAGTGGCGCAGAATCTATTCATCCAGGCTATGGTTTTCTTAGCGAAAACGCTGCCTTTGCCGAAGCGGTAGAGAGTGCAGGGCTAGTCTTTATAGGGCCAACGCGTGAGGCCATTGATGTTATGGGCAATAAGGCCGAGTCCAAGCGTCGTATGATTGAGGCTGGAGTGCCCTGTGTACCAGGTTACGAAGGTCATGATCAAAGTGATGACGTTTTATTGGCAGAGGGACTCAAGATTGATTTACCCCTTATGGTTAAGGCTGCCGCTGGTGGCGGAGGCCGAGGTATGCGCTTGGTCCATGAGCAGGCCGATCTTGCCAATGCCATAAAGCTTGCGCGAGCCGAAGCAGAAGGGGCCTTTGGTTCGGGTGAGCTTATTCTTGAAAAAGCCATCATCAAACCGCGCCATGTGGAAATACAGGTATTTGCCGACACAATGGGCAATACCGTCCATCTGGGCGAACGTGATTGCTCAGTGCAGCGTCGCCATCAGAAGGTTGTTGAAGAAGCGCCTTGCCCGGTAATGACGCCAGAATTGCGCGAAAAAATGGGCCAGTCGGCCATTGATGCGGCTAAAAGTGTTAATTACCGCGGGGCTGGAACCGTTGAGTTTTTACTGGACGACAGCGGCTTCTTTTACTTTTTAGAAATGAATACCCGTCTTCAGGTGGAGCACCCTGTTACTGAGCTAATCACTGGCTTGGACCTGGTTGCGCTTCAGATTAAAGTCGCACAGGGTGAACCTCTTGGGTTGAGCCAAGATGATATCAACCTAGAGGGTCATGCCATTGAGGTACGTCTCTATACCGAGGATCCAAGCCAAGATTTCTTGCCGGCCTCTGGTCCGGTAGATCTTTGGGCGCCAGCCTCAGGTGTTGGGGTGCGTGTCGATGACGGCATATCAACAGGGCAGGCCATTTCACCGTTTTATGACCCTATGGTGGCCAAAGTTATTGGCTATGGGCCAACACGGGAAGCTGCGCGCCTACGATTGATTGGCGCACTTAAAGAAACCGTTCTTTTTGGTACACCCAATAACAAAGACTTCTTGATTCAGTGCCTAGAAAAGCAGCCATTCATTGATGGCGCAGCAACGACCGCCTTTATTGCTGAAGAATTCTCTGACGCTGAGCTTGAAATACAGCCGGTAAGCTTCGCTGACAGCGTGGTGGCGGCAACACTTGAGCTATGTTTAGAGAATAAAGGACACTTTCAGAGAAGCCTTCTGGTGAGTAGCCAGCTTCAAAACTGGACCATTGCCAGCGCTATGGTGTCGCGCAAGCAGTATCAGTTTGATGACACTACTCATGATCTGTCAATATCGCCCGTAAATAGCAGTGTAGATACCTATCAGGTGACTGACAGTGCTGCAGAGCAGAGCGTAGAGATACAGGTAGTATCAATGCAAGCTAACACTGCCGAAGTGCTGCTGGATGGTGTAAAATTAGTCGCTCAGTTTTCACGGCTCCAGCGCGGCCAAATGCATTGTTCTATTCAGGGTCGCGGGGCCTTCTTTAAAGACCTCATTATTCTTGATGGTGCGATTGATGAAGCAGTGGGCGGCGGGCGCGTTATTGCCCTCATGCATGGGTTATTATTGGAAGTCTTAGTCAAACCCGGTGATGAAGTCACTAAAGGGCAAACCTTAGCCGTGCTGGAAGCGATGAAAATGCACTATGAGATTCAAGCTGAAATTGATGGCACAGTCTCTGAAGTCACAGCTGTCGCCGGCAAACAGGTTGCCGCAGACGATGTACTCATTGAAATTAACGAAAGCGAAGACGCATAACACACAACATACAACCACAGAGGTTTGGTATGGCATTAAAGCTTTGGCATTGCGCCGGTTCACGATCAATTCGCCCACTTTGGACCCTTGAAGAAATGGGGCTGGACTATGACATAGAAGTAATGCCGTTTCCGCCGCGTTTTCTGCATCCAGGCTATACCGAGATTAATCCCATAGGTACCGTCCCTTTTTTTACTGATGATGCGGCAGGGCCTGATGCAGTAGTCGAAATGACCGAATCAGCTGGTATTAGTCAGTATCTCGTGGATAAATATGGTCCTACGGATTTGGCAGTATTGCCTCACGAACATGATTACGGCGCCTATCTAAATTGGCTACACCGAAGTGATGCAACGCTGACTTTTCCTCAGACGTTGGTGTTGCGCTATACCATCCTAGAGCCGGAGGAAAACCGCTTGCCAAAAGTGGCAGAAGACTACAGTAAATGGTTTCATTCTCGCTTAAGATCGCTGGAGACGGCGACCGCCGACAACGAGTTTCTGTGTGCGGATCGGTTTACTATTGCTGATGTTGCGGTAGGCTTCGCGCTGTATCTGGCAGAATTCTTGCGCTTAAGTGAGGGTTTTAAGCCAAACACTATGGCTTATTACCAGCGCCTCAAAGCTAGGGCTGGATTCCAACGCGCAATTAAGTATGATCGCACCCTACCGATAACTGAATGAAAGAGTTAATGATGACCGCACATCCAAAATACCCCAATCTTTTCACTCCCTTAGATTTGGGTTTTACTCAGATTAAGAACCGAGCATTAATGGGTTCTATGCACACTGGTTTGGAAGAAGCTGAAAATGGCTTTCCGCGTCTTGCCGCCTATTTTGCAGAACGGGCCAGAGGTGGTGTTGGCATGATAATCACCGGTGGCATCGCGCCGAATATGGAAGGAGGCTTTGGCGCTAAACTGTCAACCCCAGAAGAGGCGGAGGACCATAGGCTGGTTACTGACGCGGTTCACGCGGTTGATCCTGAGATCAAAATTTGCATGCAAATTCTACACGCAGGGCCGTTAGCCGGCACTCCAGCTTGTGTTGCGCCGTCAGCCATTCCGTCTCGGATAGCCCGTTTGGTACCGATTGAACTGGACGAAGAGGGCGTTCAAAAGCAAATTGACGACCATGTGCAATGCGCAAAAATGGCTCAGTTAGCGGGTTATGATGGTGTTGAAGTTATTGGCTCAGCAGGCTACCTATTGAGTACTTTTTTGGTCGAAAAAACCAATCAACGTGATGACCAATGGGGCGGAAGCTATGAGAATCGTATGCGTTTCCCGCTAGAAGTCATGCGCCGCTGTCGCGCAGAGGTGGGTGAAAACTTCATACTGATCTTCCGCATTGCTGCAATGGATATGCTACAAGGTGGCATGTCGTGGGATGAAGTTGTTCTGCTCGCCCAAGAGATGGAAAAAGCTGGTGTGACGATTATCAGTACCCACTTTACTTGGCATGAATCCACTGTACCTACCATTGCAACCATGGTGCCAAGAGCTGCTTTTGCTGGTGTTACCGGGCGCTTGCGAAAAGAATTAAGCATCCCCACTATTACTAGCAACCGTATTAATATGCCTGATGTTGCGGAACAAGTATTGGTCGATGGTCATGCCGATATAGTCTCTATGGCGCGTCCAATGCTCGCGGATGCTGATTTGGTTAACAAAGCCTTTGAGGGGCGTGAAGATGAAATTAATACCTGTATTGCCTGCAATCAGGCCTGCTTAGATCACACCTTTGAAGGTAAATCGGTAAGCTGTTTGGTCAATCCAAGAGCCGCCCACGAGACGATACTCAACTACCAGTCCACAGCCGCAGCGAAGAAGATCGCTGTCATTGGCGCGGGCCCCGCGGGCATGTCCTACGCCACGGTTGCTGCAGAGCGCGGTCATAATGTGACTTTGTTTGATTCGGCTAGTGAGATTGGCGGTCAGTTTAATTTGGCAAAGCAGGTGCCAGGGAAAGAAGAATTTTTTGAAACTCTGCGTTACTACAATCGTATGCTGGAAATATATAATGTTGATGTTCGTCTAAATTCTACCGTATCAGCCGAACAGCTTAAGAAGAGTGACTTTGACCACGTAGTCATAGCGACAGGCATTACTCCGAGAACGCCAGATATCGAGGGTATCGATCATTCTAGTGTTGTTAGCTATATCGACGTTATTCGCGGGAACTGTGAAGTCGGTAAGCGCGTGGCGGTTCTGGGTGCTGGTGGCATTGGTTTTGATGTTTCTGAGTTAATTATGCACAGTGGAGCCTCTGGCGCCATTGATCGAGATGTGTTTGCTAAAGAGTGGGGTATCGATTTTGAAAACCATCCACGAGGCGGCGTCACTGGGGTTAAGCCTCAGGTAAACAGAGCAGATCGCGAGGTTTACCTACTGCAGCGCAAGTCAACGCCTGTTGGCCGTGGGTTGGGTAAAACCACCGGCTGGACTCACCGCATATCACTGGCTCAGCGCGGAGTGAAAATGTTAAATGGTCTTGAATATCATAAGATTGACGATCAGGGTTTGCATATCAGTACCAACGGACAGCCAGATGTACTTGAGGTCGATACGATCATTGTTTGTGCGGGTCAGTTACCCAAAAGAAACCTATTTGACGAAATCACAGCCATGGGTATGGACGCCAGTTTAATCGGAGGGGCTTTTGAAGCTTCAGAATTAGATGCCAAAGCGGCTATTAATCAGGCCAGTTACCTAGCTGCGGCGATCTAGTAAATACTATTTGATGACTACCGTAACGACGCTATGGCGTGTGTTGCTATTTAGGTCGGATGCTTAATTGCCCATCAGCTTCATTTGATGGGCCTTATTTAAAAATCAATGCATCTAGCTTGGGATGGCACCAATTGAAAGTGTGGAATTTGATCTTAAACCGCTAGTGTGACCAGTCGGCCGCTTTAAAGTCCTGCAAAGTATTGACCCAGACAATGCCACAATTTACAGTGCCCCTAAGCATTTATAGCAAAGGAGCTACGCAATTGGATATAAAATTTTCAGCAGAAGACATTGCTTTTCGAGATGAAGTCCGAGGGTTTTTCGTCGCCGAATACGAAGGCGATGCATCGACTCGCCTAAGTGATAATTCGGCTACGGACTACAAGAGTGCGATTGTTGGCTGGCAAAAAAAGCTACATGCCAAAGGCTGGATAGCACCAGGTTGGCCCAAAGAATATGGCGGCACAGGTTGGTCTAGCACACAAAAGTTTATTTATGAAACTGAACGCGGCCTAGCGGGTATTCCTGACGTGGTACCGTTTGGTCTGAAAATGGTTGCACCGGTAATTTACACCTTTGGTACCGAGGAGCAAAAAGCACGGTTCTTGCCGCGCATACTCAACAGTGAAGACTGGTGGTGTCAGGGTTACTCAGAGCCTGGTGCTGGTTCAGACTTGGCGGCACTTAGTACTTCAGCGGACTATGCTGGCGACAATTATATAGTTAATGGTCGTAAGATTTGGACTACCTTTGCTCAGTACGCTGACTGGATTTTTTGCCTAGTAAGAACCTCTAAGGGTATTCGCCGCCAAGAGGGGATTAGTTTCTTGCTGATTGACATGAATACCCCTGGTATTACGATTAAGCCTATTGTGACTATCGACGGCAAGCACAGCCTCAACGAAGTATTGTTTGAAGACGTTGCCGTACCGATCGAAAATCTCATTGGTGAGCAGGACAAAGGTTGGACATACGCGAAGGCCCTGTTGGCCCATGAGCGCACAGGCATGGCCGAAGTTGCGGACTCTAAGCGCATGCTCGAAGGCCTTAAGCAGCGCGCTACTACCGAGATCAATGGTGGCAAGCCGATGATCGAAGATCCGGTCTTTCAAATGCGCATGTCAGATATTGAAATGGAGCTTATGGCGCTGGAATACACCGAACTGCGTGTATTTGCCTCGATGGCAGGCGGTGGCATGCCTGGGCCGGAATCCTCACTATTGAAAATTAAAGGCACTGAGATCAGTCAAGCCATTCACGAGCTACAGTTGCAATTGGCAGCCAACTACGGAGGCGCATTGCCCGGTGATCTGAGCAGCGACGAGCTTGGGCATGATTTTGCAGCCGAAGCGCGCGGCAAGTACATGTATGGTCGTGCCGCCACTATTTACGGCGGCTCTAACGAAGTGCAGCGAAATGTAATTGCCAAAGCCGTTCTCGGGCTTTAAAACAGCGGTTTATGGCCCTAAATAAATTTCTGGAGTTTAAGTATGAATTTTGAGTTTTCCGAAGAACAAATCATGATCAAAGACAGCGTGTCACGTTTTGTTCGTGAGCAATATGACTTTGATGCACGTCGTGGGATTATCGAGTCTGACGATGGTATCAGTCGCGAGTTTTGGTCAATGTTTGCCGAACTTGGCTGGCTGTCAGTACCCTTTTCTGAAGAGTACGGCGGTTTTGGTGGCAACGTAGTTGATATAGCCGCGGTGATGGAAGAAATGGGTAAAGGTATTGTTGTTGAGCCCTTTGCCTCAACCGTGGTCGTATTTGGAGGTCTGTTGTCTGCAGCCTCTAACTCAGATCTAAAGAGCCAAATTATTCCTAGTATTATTGAGGGTAATTGTTTAGGTTCTTTTGCGCACATGGAGCCGCAGTCGCGTTACGAAATGAGTGACGTGTCGACCACTGCAACAGCTAGTGCTGGCGGCTATACTCTAAGCGGCGTAAAAACCGTGGTCACCAATGGCGGCACAGCGAACAAGTTCATTGTTAGTGCCCGCACCAGTGGCGAGCAATTTGACCGCAATGGTGTGAGTCTTTTTATGGTCGACACTGCAGCACCAGGTGTTGAGGTTAAAGCTTATAAGATGATGGACGGCCAGAGTGCGGCTACGCTAATGTTAACGGATGTTGCCGTTAACCAAAGCGACTTGCTCAACACGGCTGGCGAGGGCATGGACCTCATCGACCAGGTGATGCCGCAAATCTTAATCGGTTTGTCTGCGGAAGCCCTGGGTATTATGGCAACACTTAATACGCTGACCGTAGAATATTCCAAGACTCGTCAGCAGTTTGGTGCGCCGATTGGCTCATTCCAAGTGTTACAGCACCGAATGGTCGACACCTTTATGGGCTGTGAACAGACCAAATCTATGCTTTATCGTGCTCTTTGTGAGTCAAAAAGTGTTGTCGAAGGTGAAACCGACGCGGTTGCATTAGCCAAAACGGTACATGCTTTGAAGGCTACAGTGGCGCGCTATGGCAAAATTATTGGAGAAGAGGCGATCCAGTTGCATGGCGGCATTGGCATGACTGACGAACTGAACATTGGCCATTACGTTAAGCGGCTAATGATGATCAATACTAGTTATGGGGATGGTGATTTTCATCAAAAGGCGTTTAATCAACTAAGCTACTCAGGCTAACTATGGTGCTAGTCATTATCGCGGCCATTGCAATTGTCATAGTTGTTGGTTGTAAGTGGCCTAGAAGAGACAAACATACTCATGACCTTCCTTCTGGGAAGGTTTTTGCATGAGGAAAAGTTTTTTTTGATAAAATCAAAGTCTGTATCTAATTCTTTATAGGAATACCTTTTAAACAACGCACAAAATATCTTCGCAAGATCATGAATGAGTTTCGCGGCCACATACCCTTTGTTAGCGCCTGTACTCAAACTGACGCAGCCGCAGAGACGTTTGATGAGATAAAGCGATTTATTGAACGCTACCCATAGATGAAAAATAACTGTTAGGATTTTATTAATCTAATAATTGAGGAGAAAACTTATGTTAAAAGTTCATTTCGTGGCTGGGACCAGAGCAGGGCGAGTCGTGTGGTTATTAGAAGAGCTAGGCCTAGAGTACGAGGTTAATAGTATGCCTTTTACTAAGGAAGGGCTTAAATCAAGCGAGCACAGAGCTAGACATTCTCTGGGCAGAGTGCCGGTGCTGGAAGACGGTGATATCTCCCTTTATGAATCAGGTGCAATCATCGATTATATTCTAGAGCGACACATCAATGGGGGCTTGAAGCCTTCGGTCGATGCGGCTGAATTCCCTCTCTATTTACAATGGTTTCATTACTGCGAAGGCATGGTCATGCCACCTATGAATCAGATTGTTGTGCAAAAGTTTTTGTTGCCACCAGACCGCAGAGACGCAAATACCTTGCGGCAAGCTGAAAATCTGCTGACTAAATCCCTGGCGCCTATTAATGAAACGTTAGAGGGAAAAGACTACTTGATTGGCGATTTCTCTGCGGCTGATGTAATGCTGGGGCATGCATGCTTTATGGCCAATAGAAATGGTTGTGTTACTGACAATATGACGAATATTAAGGCCTACATCGATAAAATAGAGTCCAGGCCTAGCTTTAATAAAGCCATAAATATGCAATAGAAATGGAAAGTAGCAGCTCTTTTGAAGAGCTGCGCTTACTTGTCTAGGGGCAATATTTGATGTATCCCGTGGATGCTGCCATCTGAATTAACTGAAAAATAGCGATCGTCTTGGCGGTAGATAGGCCCGCATTTGGCCTCTCTAGCGGCCTTCGGCAGGCCTGTTTGAATACTCACACAACGTTGGCTGTCTTGCACATACCAGGTGCCTGTAACAATTCCATCTGCATTTTCATTGCGCCAGGTACTGGTAAAGCGCCCGTCATCGAGCCACATATTTGTGGCGCGTGTCTTTGACAAATCTTGCACCTGAGCTATATCTTTCACGTTGCTAAACACTTGGCGGATCTCTTCGCCGGTTAGCTGGATTAAACCGCTAGCCTCGACTAGGCTGCTGAGCCCGGACCAAAACATCAGTGTAAAGATCCTAAGCTTAATGCTTTTCATGTGGTTAGCGCGCCTTTAGTCGAGTAACAGGGGGGCTAGCAATTTACGGTGATGTTGGGCATCGCCATACTGGTGTTGTGCCCATTGAGCGCGACGGATATATAGCATTGCGTCGCAGTCGTAGGTAAAGCCCATGCCGCCGTGGAATTGCACTGCTCGATCGCCAGCAAATAGCAGAGCATCTGTGGCCTGCGCCTTGGCCATGCGGCACGCGATTTGAGTATCTTTGTCTAGGCTTTCATCGTTAATGAGGGTGGCAGCATGGTAAATAAAGGTCCGTGCCGAATCCATTTGCAACAAGATGTCTACCGTAGGATGTTTTAAAGCCTGATAGGAGCCGATTAAGCGCCCAAACTGCTTGCGGGTGGTGAGGTAGTCAACAATGGTGTCTAAAGCTGCAGCAGCGGAACCTGTGGCTTCTGCGGCAGTCAAGAGGGCACCAATCAGCCGAAGATCTGGCAGGGCCTCAGCGCCATTGGCCAATATGGCATCGGGCTTGATGGTGACGCCGCTAAAATCAACATTGGACGCGCGCTTTGTTTCATCTACAAGGGTTTTGTTGCTAATCGAGCCCTTAGGCAACTGACTGGCATTAACCACAACAAGCGTTGGTACGCCGTTAGCAGAGGCTAAGACGATAAATATATCTGCCACCGCAGCGTCATTGACCTGCAGCTTAATGCCATCAAGAATAAAATCACCGTCTTTAGGTGTTAGGGTGCAGTCGATTCGCGTAGCGCCCCAGTCTTCGTTGTCTAATATCGCCATAGTGCCGATAGCACCCTCAATCATAGTAGGGAGCCAGCGATGCTTTTGGGCGTCGTTACCGCCGCGCAGAATGGCCTGTGCGGCAATGGTTGACGATATAAAGGGCGTGCAAAGCAAATATCGGCCCATACTCTCCACGAGCGGAATAGCCGCTCCTATGCTCATTTCAGAGCCACCGTACTGCTCTGGCAGAGACAGACCGGTCCAGCCAAGGTCAACCATTTCAGTCCAGACATCGGCTTTATAGCCGGTTTCGGTTTTTAATAGGCTACGAACGGTGGCTATATCAGATTTATCACGGCAAAAATCCTTGGCGCTGTCAAGGATCATCGCTTGTTCGTCACTAAAAGATATTTTAAGGTTTGCTGTTCTTGTCATCATTGTTTCCTTTAATCCTTTGGCAGGCCAAGTACGTGTTCGCCGACGATGTTGGCCTGAACTTGGCTGGTGCCACCACCAATAGTGGTGGAAAAGTTGTTCAGGTAGGCTCTTTGCCAGAAACCACCGTCGACAGCTTGGTCATCTCCTGCGTACAGGGATCCCGGCGCGCCTTGCAGGGTTAGTGCATATTGGCGCATTCGGCGGAAAAACTCAGTACCTCGTAATTTTCCTGACAAGGCCAGAGAGTTTGGGTAGTCACGACATAGGGCTGGTATTCCAACTCGCCGCTCACCGAGGTAAAGAGCGTGCTCTTCAATCAAGAATTTCACCAAGTTGTCTCGGGTTATAGGATCTTGCAGAAGCGGCTGACCGTCTCGCTCAACCTCTTGGGCCATCTTGAGCAGGTCATTTATGACTATGGACAATATAGACACGCCGCCCGCGGCGCCGGCTTCTGCACCGCGTTCGTACTGGAGGGTTTGCATGGCAATACGCCAACCGTGACCTTCTTCGCCCATTATGCAACTAGCGGGGATGCGGGCGTCGGTAAAGAAAGTTTCTGTGAAGCCGTATTCGCCTGTCAGCTTTTGAATGGGGGAGGTGCTAATACCTTTGGCATCCATCGGAGCAAGAAAAAATGACAGACCATTATATCTGCGCTCAGCCTGCGCATCGGTTCTAGCTAGTAAAATCATATATTTGGCATAGTTACCCATGGTCGTCCAGATCTTGCTGCCGTTGACCACATACTCCTCGCCGTCTCGCTCGGCCCGGGTTTGAATGCTGCCCAGGTCAGAACCATGGTTGGGTTCGGAGAAGCCCTGGCACCAGATGTCTTCGCCTGTGAGAATCCCTTTTAGGTAGGTCTCTTTTTCGAAGTCGGTGCCAGTGTCGATAATCAGAGGGCCAGCCCATCCGAGACCTATGACGTTAAAGCAGATAGGTACCCTAGCTCGCCTCATCTCTTCATCAGCAATTTGTTGAAACAAGCGTGGCATGCCGCCACCGCCGTACTGTTTGGGCCACGCCATGCCTAGATAACCGGCTGCCCAAACCTTATACTGCCATTCACGAAGAAAATCCAGTACCTGCTCTGAACCGACCTCCATAAAGGTTTGCGGCAGTAAAAACCCGGGGTCAGCAGGGGTGTTGTGTTTGATCCAGTCAACAACACCTTTGCGAAAGTCTGATAACTCTGCACTTTCAGCGTCTTTGTGTTCCGCCACTTGGCTTCTCTCTGTCATTGCTGTTGGTTCCTTTTAGTGCCTTAATGAACCTTATCTAGTCAGTAATTGTAGGTCTGTTTAATTGGTGCCAATAAATTTAGATTGGGCGCCAAAACTATCGGGGAAAAACATACACTCAATTACATTAAAAAATAAATAAGATTAATAATATAAGACAAGTATTTGATAAATAACAAATATTAATATTAATTTATGCTGTGATGTTAAGTCTTGGGGAATGGGACGAGTTTATTTGTTGCTGATGCCGTTGCTATTAAATGTCCATTTTGAACTAACTCTGCTGTGGTGAATACGATACTTTTACCTGCTTTCAGTATTTTTGATGTCACCTGAACTTCTGCAGGCTTGCAGGGTAACAAGTAGGTAACATCAATGTTTAGAGTTAATGGGTTAACTTTGAACTCATTTAGGTGAAGAATATATTGAGCCATCGCTGAATCGAGCATGCCCGCGATGAAACCACCCTGAACGATGGTGCCATTGGAGTGGGTTAGTGCTTCTGAGGGCTCAAAGGTACATGAATAGATGCTGGATTCGTTGCTAAATGAGCTTTTTTTAAAACCAAGAATATCGAGAAATTCCGGTTTGTTGTCTAAAAATAATGCCTGAGTTTTGCTGAGGTCTTTCATGTTTTTGTTAATCCTGTCTGTATTTTTTCAATAATGCCGCCTACATCAGAATTATTGTGTGTTGGTCGGCGTTTAGATACTACAGTCGCTTACTCAGCGCCTTAGTCTGTGGTATGGTTTTCGCAATTTACAAAATCGCATATGCGCTAATTTAATTAGATAAACATCATCATAATAAATTTTAGGGATCAAGACTATGGATACAGCAATGCCACCTGCCGATAAAAGTGGTGAGAAAACTATTATGGGGCATCCGCGTGGCCTAGTTATCTTATTTTTAACAGAAATGTGGGAGCGTTTTTCTTTTTACGGGATGCGCGGGTTACTGATTATCTATCTGACTCAGCATTTTTTAATGTCCGACGAGAGCTCCAGTGTTCTCTATGGGGCTTACGGTGCGCTGGTGTATGTGATGACCATTATTGGTGGATCCTTGGCAGATCGATATTTGGGTGCGCGCAAAGCTGTGACTTTTGGCGCAATACTGCTTACCTTTGGCCACTTTGGAATGACCTTTGAGGGGAATGGATCTAAGCAGCTATTAACCCACGGTGAGAATCAGTATGAAATCGCCCTCGATGCCCGTGGCGGTGATGCGCGCCAGCAGATTGTTACCGATATTGGTGCCTCGTACGTAAACTTTACTGAGACGACTATGGATATCGCCAACCCTGAGTCTGTTGGTCTCCCTGCTAGTATTGATCGTGATGAATTCACTTTGACAGTAAAGACGGAAGAGAAATATCTAAATATCCTCTATTTATCATTAGCACTCATCATCGCTGGTGTCGGCTTTTTGAAAGCGAATATATCAACCATTGTGGGCTCACTTTATGGTTTTGGTGATACACGCAGAGATTCGGGCTTTACCATTTTTTACATGGGTATCAATATGGGTGCATTTTTGGCGTCTCTGTCCTGTGGCTATTTGGGTATTGTGCACGGTTGGAAATATGGCTTTGGTCTGGCGGGTATAGGTATGCTTTTCGGCCTAGTTGTTTTTCTTTCCTGCCAGAGCTGGCTTGAGGGTAAGGCTGAGCCGCCGAATCCAGAAAAATTAAAAGAGAAAGTATTTCTTGGCGTTAATGTGGAATGGCTATGTTATTCGGTTGGTTTGGCCATCATTGCCGCCTCCATGCTATTGGTGATGAATGCGGAACTGGTTGGCGGTATCTTAGGGCCTGTGGGTATTCTGATGTTTGTCTGGTTGGTCAGTCACGCTTTTATTCACCTTAAGGGTGATGAGCGGTCACGAATGCTGGCGGCAGTCTATTTTGTTTTAGCTCAGATCCCTTTCTGGGCCCTTTTTGAGCAGGCGGGCTCTTCACTGAATCTGTTTACGGCTCGTTTAGTTGATCGAGAAATGCTCGGCTGGTCTGTTCCTGGACCTGTATTTCAGTCATTGAATGCCGGTTTTATCTTTATGTTTGCACCCATTATGGCTTGGCTTTGGATTTGGCTTGCCAGGCGCAAGCTTAACCCGTCAACTCCAGTGAAGTTCGCACTGGGAGTGGCTATGGCAGGTTTGGGCTTTTTAGCGTTAGTGGCCGGCATGAAAGGCTCTGGTGAGGTGGGCCTAACGCCAGTAATCTTCATCTTCTTGATCTATTGGGTACACACTATGGGTGAATTGATGGTGTCGCCGGTTGGCCTCTCAGCGGTGACTAAGCTGGCGCCAGCTAGAATTGTCGGCATGACCATGGGGGCCTGGTTTCTTTATTCTGGTTTGTCTAACTTCTTGGCGGGCGTTATTGCTCGTACTACCGGTGCAGAGACCATTGGCGGGCAGATGACTAATGTTGGCGCGGCAAAAGCCGGTTACATTGAGGTGTACACTCAAGTTGGTTTTATTGCTATTGGTATAGCAGTGCTGATGTTATTGATTTCGCCGGTGATTAGTAAAATGATGCACGGAGCAGACTAAGTAAAACCAAGGCAATCAATGAGGTTGCTAAATGGTAATAATGTAATATTGACCACACGCAGTTTGAATGGCGCAGGTTGTCGCGCAATTGGCACTAACGCCAAAGACTCCAGAGCGTGACTAGTCGGCCACTTTAAAGCCCTGCGAAGTATTGACCTAGCCAATGCCACAACTTACAGTGCACCCAAGAATTTATAGCAAAGGAGGATGAAGACTATGCCGAAAACCATTAAGAAAACTGAGATAGAACAGTATATTGGTCATGTTTGCGAGCCGACACAATGGTTTGAAGTGACGCAGGAGCAGGTGAATGAGTTCGCCGAGTGCACTATTGATCGGCAATTTATCCATATTGATCCGGTTGCCGCAGCTAATACACCTTTTGGTGGCACCATTGCGCATGGATTTCTCACCTTGTCCATGCTGTCTTATTTTTCAATGAGTTATAATCTTCTGATTGAAGGTATTTATATGGGCGTTAATAAAGGGTTTGATAAGGTTCGTTTTGTCGCTCCAGTACGCGTAGGTAGTAAAATTCGCTGTCATGCCACAATCGCTGATATTACTGAAAAGCGGCCCGGACAGTTTGATTTCAAAGTTGAGGTGTCTGTTGAGATCGAGGGTGGTGATAAACCAGCGCTCGTTGCTGAATGGCTAAGTGTGCAGATGGCCAACTAAGGTCTTTCTTTAAATGAGTTCTATGGAGTAAAAGATGACTGTTAATTTTGAAGGACGAGTAGCAATAGTGACCGGCGCTGGCAATGGGCTAGGTCGATCTCATGCACTGGCACTCGCTGATCGTGGGGCCAAAGTAGTGGTCAACGACTTGGGTGGGGCCCGAGACGGTACAGGCGCCTCGTCAGATGCTGCCATGGAAGTGGTTAGCATGATTGAAGCAGCTGGCGGTGAAGCTTTTAGTCATGGCGCCAATGTCGCCAAGTTTGATGAAGTTCAGGATATGGTCAGTCAAGCAATGGACAACTGGGGCCGAGTTGATATTCTTATTAATAACGCCGGTATTCTGCGTGATAAGTCATTTAGTAAAATGGACCTAGCGGACTTTCAGCTGGTGATGGATGTTCATCTTATGGGTTCGGTTAACTGTACAAAAGCGGTATGGGAAATCATGCGCGATCAGAACTATGGTCGTATTGTTATGACCACCTCTGCTAGCGGTATGTATGGTAATTTTGGCCAAACGAACTATGGCGCCGCAAAAATGGCAGTCCTTGGGTTTATGAACACCTTGGTTTTGGAAGGCGGTAAAAACAATATACATGTTAATGCCTTGGCACCTACCGCAGGTACGCGCATGACCGAAGACCTTTTACCGGCTTCGGTACTTGATCTTATGACGGCTGAGTCAGTATCCGCTGGCGCTTTGGTATTGTGCGATGAAAGTGCTCCAACTCGGACCATTTTGTGCGCTGGCGCAGGCGGCTATGCTACTGCTAACATGTACGAAACCGACGGTATTTTCCTGCCTCAAGAGAGGCAAGACCCTGATGAGATCGTGTCCAAATGGGATGAGCTTTCGGACATAACAGCGCATAAGGCACTGGAGTCAGGGGGAAAGCAAACTGAAAAATTTGTGATGAAGGCGATGGCTGCGCTGCAAGGCTAGCCTTTTTATTTATTGAGATAAGAAAAATTTAACGTAAATTTACACTAAGGAAATAACTATGAAAGAAGCAGTAATCGTTTCAGCAGCGCGCACCCCTATCGGCCGAGCATTTCGTGGCGCATTCAACAACCTTCAATCTCCATCTATGAGTTCGCATGCTATCGTCGCAGCGGTTGCTCGCGCGGGCGTTGACCCAGCAGAGATTGATGATTGTATTATGGGTGCCGCAATGCAGCAGGGCACTCAGAGTTCGAATCTGGGTCGTCAGGCGGCTATGGCTTCTGGCCTACCCGTAACAGTTTCTGGTATGACGGTTGATCGCCAGTGTTCTTCTGGTCTGATGGCTATTTCTATCGGCGCTAACAATATTACTAATGATGGCTCATCAGTGGTTGTTGCAGGAGGTTGTGAGAGCATTAGCTTAATTCGAAATGAGCACTTTAATGCACATCGTGCGGCTGATCCTCTGGCAATGAAGCATGCGCCTCTGATCCATATGCCTATGCTCGATACTGCAGAAACTGTAGCCAAGCGTTACAGTGTTTCTCGAGAAGCTCAGGATGAGTATTCTGTGATTTCGCAGGCACGTACTGCTGCCGCTCAGGAAGCAGATCTATATGCCGATGAAATAGTACCTGTGACAGCTACTAAACTAGTGACTAACCGAGATACAGATGAAGTCAGCGAAGAAGAGGTAACGCTATCTAAGGACGAGGGCAATCGTCCAGGAACAAATATAGAAGGATTGAGTGGTCTTAAAGCTGTCCGCGATGGAGGCACCATTACCGGCGGTAATGCGTCACAGTTATCTGACGGCGCTGCGGCTGTTGTGTTGATGGATGGCACTTTGGCCTCTCAGCGTAATCTCGAGCCTCTTGGCGTATATCGCGGTATGGCTGTTGCTGGTTGTGAGCCGGATGAGATGGGTATTGGCCCTGTATTTGCTATACCCAAACTACTAAAGCGTAATGGCCTGACAATTGATGATATTGGTCTCTGGGAATTGAATGAAGCCTTTGCGGTGCAGGTTCTTTACTGCCGCGATAAGCTGGGTATTCCGATGGATCGCTTAAATGTTAATGGCGGTTCTATTTCTATTGGTCACCCGTTCGGTATGAGTGGTGCGCGTATGGTGATGCATGCGCTGATGGAAGGTAAACGACGTGGTGAGAAGTACGTTGTTATCACCATGTGCGTTGGTGGTGGTATGGGCGCTGCGGGACTTTTCGAAGTCCTTTAAAGGCTCCACTGCATGAACCAAGAGCATCGTCCTGCTGATCGTAGGGCGATGTTTTTTTCTTATAGTTCCAGCGAGAAATAGTCGCCGATGAGCCTTGAAAGTAACAATATGGCAGATGCTATATTATTCTTAAAGAAAACCTAAAGAGAGCTGCCCGTCATGAGCTTACGTTTAATACCACAACTTTTGCGATTTGTAGCATTTATCGCTTTTGCATTTCTGTTACAGGGATGCGATCCCCAGATTGCGCAATCCAACATGTCAGAAACTGCTGCGAGTGACTCCACGCTCGCCCACAACCAGCAATTTATCGAAAACTTAGATTTAGGTAATCAGCAAGACTTTGAAGACGCTAACCGAGGCTTGGTAGCGCGCGCACCTAATGATGAGTTGGTCAATCAACAGGGAGACATAATTTGGAACCCTGGCTCCTATAGTTTCATTACTGGAGATGCCCCAGATACGGTTAACCCTAGTCTATGGCGCCAAGCCAAGTTGAATAATATTCGAGGTTTATTCAAGGTAGAGGAGGGTATATACCAACTGCGAGGCTTTGATCTTGCGAATACGACGCTTATACAGAGTGACAATGGGTGGATTATCGTCGATCCGTTGACGACCTTGGAGACCACAGCAGCTGCCATGGAATTTGCTCAGCAGCATCTAGGCGAAATTAACGTCACTGGTGTGATCTTTACTCATAGTCATGCCGATCACTTTGGTGGCATTTTAGCTATTATGAATTCCGAAGAAGCCAGATTGCAAGGTGTACCATTAATTGCTCCGGCTGGATTTATTCAGGAAGCCACTAGCGAGAATATCATCGCTGGGCCGGCTATGACTCGTCGTGGAAATTACATGTTTGGAGACTCACTTGAGCACTCAGTGACGGGTCATATTGATGCAGGGCTTGGCAAGCAGGTGGTGTTTGGTAGTCTTTCCATTGTCCCGCCATCAGTAACAGTTGACCAGCCTCAGATGAATATAAACGTTGATGGCGTTGATATTGAGTTCTTCAATATGCCTGGTTCTGAAGCCCCTGCGGAGTTGACGTTTTATTTGCCAAAATGGAAGGCTTTCTGTGGCGCCGAAGTACTCTCGCATGTGATGCATAACGTACTGACCTTACGCGGAGCAAAGGTGCGTGATGCATTGCTGTGGAGCGACTATATCGGCCAGTCGATCGATCGGTTAGATGATGTAGATGTTTTCTTTAACAGCCATCACTGGCCAACATGGGGACATGATCGAATTATTGTCCAAATGCAGCAACAGCAGGATATGTATAAGTTCATTCATGATCAAACTTTGCGGTTAGCTAATCTAGGCTATACGCCTCGTGAGATCGCAGAGCAGTTGAAATTGCCAGACAGTCTGGCTAAAAACTTCCACATTCGCGGTTACTATGGGACCTTAAGCCATAACAGCAAAGCGGTTTATCAGCACTATTTTGGTTGGTATGACGGCAATCCGGCCAATCTCAACCCATTACCGCCAGAACAGACGGCAATACGCTATGTCGAGTTTATGGGCGGCTCTGAGGCCATACTGCGGCGAGCTGGTGATTATATGGCCAAAGGAGACTATCGCTGGGTAGGAGAGGTACTTAATCACGTGGTGTTTGCAGAGCCCGATAATTTACCGGCTCGAGAAATGTTGGCCGAGGCGTACAGGCAAATGGGTTATCAAGCAGAGTCGGGACCTTGGCGAGATATTTATCTTTCAGGTGCTGCTGAGTTGATTTCAGGACAGGTTAAACAACGGTTCCTCAAAGCTAATTCGAAAGCATTTTTACAGGAAGTGCCGTTAGAGCAGTTTATGAAGGCATTGTCGGTGAACCTTGATGCTGAAAAAGCAGAGGGTGAATCTTTAACATTAAATGTGTTCTTTAGCGAGCGGCAACAAAACTTTGTGCTGACGATAAGAAACTCAGTCATGTACTACCAAGAGGCACCATTTAATGAAATTGCAGATGTCAGTATCAAGCTTTCACAGGATATGTTTATTGGCATTTTAGTTGGTGAAGTTAGTGCTATTGAGATGGTGGGCTCAGATCAACTGTCAATTGAAGGTAGCATGCTTAAGCTCTTGAAATTTTTCTCACTGCTAGGAGAGTCCAGCGACGATTTCAATATAGTTTTGCCTTGAGCAGCATGGAATATTGCCAATTCTGCAGTAATATTGGTTACTGAATCTTGAGGGATTATTACTTAAGCAGCCTGTTAGCGTGGCTTCTGTCGTCAGAAGTTAACGGCTTATAAGATGCCGCGAGTTGTTCATTTCTTGGTTGATTGGCCCAAGTCACCGCTGGGTAAGATACTCCGTCGTGAATTACGAGAGCGATAGTGGTAATGAATAACATCAGGAATATAGAATGACCGACAATAATACCAGAGAGAGCATTATGGCCGTCAGCGAAGTGGGTACGGAGTTTGTCCAGTCCAACGGCATTCGGATGGCCTATCAAGAATTTGGTGATGCTGATGCCCCTGTGATACTGCTGGTTGCCGGCCTTTATAACCAATTAGTGCGCTGGCCAATGGAATTTTGTGAGTTGTTGGTGGCGCGGGGTTTCCGGGTTATACGCTTTGATAATCGCGATATTGGTCTCACTGATAAAATGGAGGGTGAAGCCGCCCCTAGCCTTTTTCGCTTAGCGCTTAACTCGCTATTTGGCATGCCAGTCAAGGTGCCTTATAGCTTGAATGATATGGCGGCCGATACGGTTGGTTTACTCGACGCGTTGGGTGTTGAAAAGGTTCATATTGTTGGCATATCGATGGGTGGAATGATTAGCCAACTAGTGGCTGGACTCTATCCTGATAGAGTACTTTCGCTGACTTCTATCATGTCTAAAACCGGTGCATTTGGCAAAGGCATGGCGTCGCTTGCCGTGGCTCGACAGATGGTCAAACCCATACCGAGAGGGACATCTGCACTAGACAACTCAGTGAAGACTCGACAGATGTTTGGCAGCCCTGCTTATTTGGAATCTGATCACGATGTTGGTGTGGCGGTTAAAGCGGAATTTAAGCGTTCACATAATCCAGCAGGCTACCTGCGTCAGATGGCAGCCATCCGATCAGCACCTAATAGAGACAAGTTGCTTAAATCGATTGTAGTGCCGACCTTGATCATTCATGGCAACCAAGATCTGCTTGTCGCTGTGAGTGGTGGGGTAGAGACTAAAAAGCAAATACCCCATGCCAAGCTAGTTCGCTTCGAAGGTATGGGGCATACACTCCCTCAGCCACTCTTGGCAGAGTTTGCTGATCTGATCAAGCAAACGGCAGATTCGACGCTGACTCTTCCCCCTTAGTGGGTTATCAATCCCCCTTTAATTGGGGGAGTTGGTCCGGATAGATAGCGGAGAGTAGCGCGACTAGTCTTGATCAATAGAGATTGAAATTTTACCAAAGTGTTTGTTGTCAATCTGATGCTGGAAGGCTGCTGCCAATTCGGATAAATCAAAGGTGTCACTGATGATGGGTCTGATATCAGTCGAGTCCAAATAGGTGAGCATTGCCAATTGCGATTGTTGGTTCGCCATTGCAATACCGCTTAGACGAATTTGTTTCATAAAGATACGGGGAAGAATAATTTCGCTCACCGCTGGGCCACTTAAAACACCAATTAAAGCAATGTGACCGCCAAGCTTGACTGCGCGAACCGATTCGCCAAATGTGCCTCCACCACCTACTTCGACAACATGATCAACGCCTAATCCACCTGTTTTGGCTAGAACTGCTTTGCCCCATTGAGGCTCATCCTTATAGTTGATTACCTCATCAGCGCCCAAATCTTGCAGTCTTTTAAGCTTTTCATCGGAAGAAGAGGTTGCTATGACTTTGGCTCCCATCGATTTAGCTAGTTGCAGCGCAAAAATAGAGACGCCACCGGTACCCTGTACTAAGACCGTCTCGCCTGTTTGGAGGTTTCCTAGATCGACTAACGCGCGCCAGGCTGTAAGGCCAGCACAGGGTAGGGTAGCCGCTTCAGCCATAGTCCAGCCCTTGGGTGTGCGAGTGATAGATCTCTCGGAGATCGCCATATATTCGGTTGAGTAACCATCTTCATGGTCGCCGATAAAACTGAGTAGTTGATATTGCGGCGGCCCCTCTATCCAATTCGGGTAACAGCAGCTGATTACCGTATCGCCGACTTTCCAGCGAGTCACCGCATCCCCCACAGCAACAATTTCGCCTGCGCAGTCTGACAATACAACACGCCCGTCCTCTGTCTGGATTTGACCTAAGGCGACTAGTAAATCATGATAATTTAGACTACTTGCCACAACTCTAACGACAACTTGGTCAGATTTTGGGGTTGGCTTTTCTGCTTCGACCATTTTTAAGTTATCCAACCCTCCCGGACTGGTAAGTGTGACTTGTCTCATAGGTTCTATTCCAGTTATACCAATTAGTTAGATGAGTGCAGAGCTTCGTTTAAGGCTACAGCACTCTGATTCGTAAGGCATTCAACGGCGCCCGATATTGAATTTCGTCGAAATAGTAAGTCGCTATGGCCTGAAAGATCTCTTGCCTTGGCTTTACCGCTAGGCTTATTTTGATCGTCGAGCAGGGTGACGATGGTGCCAGCCGTAATGTAAAGCCCAGCTTCAATAGTGCAGCGATCTCCGAGAGAGATGCCCGCACCGGAATTAGCGCCAAGTAGACATTTCTTGCCAAGGGCAATGACCATGCTACCGCCACCAGATAGGGTGCCCATGATCGAAGCTCCGCCTCCAACGTCTGAGCCAGCGCCACAGAAAACACCAGCAGAGATACGACCTTCAACCATGTTAGGACCCTCCGTTCCGGCGTTAAAGTTTATAAATCCTTCGTGCATCACGGTGGTCCCTTCGCCGACATAGGCGCCTAGTCGCACGCGCCTTGTGTCGGCAATGCGTATGCCGCTAGGAACGACGTAGTCAACCATCTTAGGAAACTTGTCTACTGAATCGACGCTCAATGGCTGCCCATCGACTCTAGCTTGTAATAATCTATCTGGAAGCTCTTCAATATCGATGGCTCCCGCACTGGTCCAGGCAACATTTTTTAACACGCCAAAAATTCCTGTAAGCTCAGTTTCATGTGGTTTTACCAAGCGATGAGAGAGTAGATGTAACTTCAGGAAAGCCTGTGGTACTGAGGTGGGTGCAGTGTTGAGAGATAGCAGGGTCGCTGATACCGGACGATTAGATTCAAGCAACACTTTGATGGTGGAGGCAAGCTCAGAATGCCCATTGTGGTTCAGTGCGGAATAAAGCGCTGAAAGCTGGTCGGTAGTAGGCTCAATATCACCTGACTCTGCGCCTAAGCTTGAGGTTATAACGCTGACTAAGTCCTTAGGTGGGCTTAATAAAGGGGCGGGATAAAACACCTCTAACCATTCTCCGCGACCGTTCTTAGTGCCTACGCCAATGCCAAAACTATAAAGACTGCTCATAAGGTTACTCTTACTCTTATCTGATTTAATTAAATAATGAATGATAGAGGTCGGGCTTAAAGCCAACGCTAATAGCTCCATTAACATCTAATATGGGGCGTTTTATCATCGCAGGGTTCGCCAGTAAAAGGGCTGCTATGTTGTTTTTCGTGACATTTTCCTGAATGCTGAGATCTAGTTTTCGCCACGTTGTTCCGCGCCTATTTAGAAGGATCTCCCAGTTTGTTTTTTTTATCCACTCTTCGATTTGATCAAGCTTGAGTCCGTCAGTTCGCACATCATGGAAGCGATGCTCGATATCATGCTCAGACAGCCAGAGACGAGCTTTTTTCACAGTATCGCAGTTCTTGATGCCAAAAAGGGTGATCACAGCTAAAATAACTCTCTACAAATATGGTGCCATGATACCAAATATAGCGTTTGAAAGCCTTTGATTGATTAAGGTTTTTTTGCGATAAAAGGATTTTTCCGATTGGGGTAGCAAGTGGTGCAGATATCACAGACTGTACCGTCACAGCCTCGAGCCGAGCAGAACTCTCGGCCATAGAAAATGATTTGTAAATGCAGGCTATTCCAGTGTTCTCGTTTGAAGAGTCTTTTTAAATCACGCTCAGTTTGCGTTACATTTTTGCCTTTGGTTAGTCCCCATCGCTGGGCTAGGCGGTGAATGTGGGTATCTACAGGAAAGGCAGGATGACCGAAACCTTGTGACATAACTACGCTGGCTGTCTTGTGGCCAACACCCGGTAAAGTCTCCAAAAGATTGATATCTTCCGGCACTTGACCATTGTGCTGGGCGACTAATATTTTAGATAAGCCTGAAATAGCTTTGGATTTTTGGGGGGCAAGACCGCAGGGGCGCACTATGTTGTAAATAGTATCTAAGGGTACCTTTTGCATATCAGAGGGGTTATCTGCCTCTGCAAACAAGGCTGGAGTGACTTTGTTAACCCGTTCGTCAGTACATTGCGCGCTTAATAATACGGCCACTAAAAGCGTAAAGTTGTCTTTGTGCGCCAGTGGCGTTGGTGTCTCAGGGTAGAGCTCAGTTAACCGCTCAAAAATGAACTCCGCACGTGCTTTTTTTAGCATGCTAAGTGCCTCTTGTGCTGTCGAGAGAGGATATAAATTCCTTGATGCGATGAGCTGCCTCAATGCACTCAGTAATTTCAGCCACCAAAGCTATTCGAACACGGTTTAATCCTGGATTTACGTTAGGCGTTGCCCGAGATAGAAATTGACCTGGCAGTAAGGTTACGTTTTGCTGGGAATAGAGTTGTTTGGCAAACTGTTGGTCATCAATTGGCGTCTCTGCCCAAAGATAGAAGCTGGCTTGAGGTTCTGGAAATATCATGCAGTCTCCCAAGATATCTGTCACCGCTAAAAATTTTTCACGGTAAAGAGATCTATTTTCGATGGTATGACCCTCATCTTTCCAAGCCGCAGTGGAGGCAATTTGTACCGGTAAAGACATGCTGCAACCGTGGTAGGTTCTATAGTCAAAAAACTGGCTCAAAATGGATTTATCTCCAGCAACGAAACCTGATCTCAGGCCTGGTAGATTTGAGCGTTTTGAAAGACTATGGAAAACCACACAACGATTATAGTCGTGACGACCCATCGCTTTGCAGGCCTCAAGTAAGCCGGGCGGTGGCTTGCTCTCGTCAAGATAAATCTCCGAGTAACATTCATCACTAGCAATGACGAAGTCATATTGATCTGCCAGATGCACTGCGTGTTGCATTTGTGCGATCGTCATTACTGCGCCCGTCGGATTGCTTGGAGAACATAGTTGCAATAGCTGGCAGCGTTCCCATATCGCTTTTGGTACGGTATCTAGGTCCGGGATAAACCCATTGTTTGAATTACAGTCTAAGAGGTAGGGCTCTGCTCCGGCAAGAATGGCTGAGCCTTCATAAATTTGATAAAACGGATTTGGAGTAATTGTGACGGGTTTAGCCGGGCCGTCATTTGCACTTACGACTGCTTGAGTGAATGCGAAGATTGCTTCGCGTGTGCCGCACACCGGCAAAACTTGAGATTCTGGATCTAAGCTATTTTGACTTAGATGAAATCGTTGCTCTAGCCACTGACTTATTGATTGCCTAAGTTCAATCGAGCCTCGAGTTGAGGGGTAATAAGCTAGTTTATCTATTGATTCGGTTAAAGCCTGTTTGATAAATTCAGGAGCAGGATGCCTCGGCTCACCAATAGAGAGTGAAATGTGCGCTAGATGTGCCGGCGGAGTAATGCCTGCTTTAAGTTTATTTAGTCGCTGAAAAGGATAGGCCTGCAATAGTCCAAGATTAGCATTCATTGGCCACTACCATCATTCTGATTACTACAACTAAACGCCATGTGTCTCTTCTCTATTCCGTTGATCAAGTTCTTCGCAGATAGTTTGTTGGATTATCAGATTGAAGTCGGGGTCAGTGAGTGGGAGGTGATTACGGTCAGTGAGATAAAATACGTCTTCAACTCGCTCGCCTAGAGTCGCAATCTTAGCGTTGCATAGGTTTAGCTCGTAGCGCAGAAATATACGACCCAAATGAGCAAGTAGTCCCGGACGATCAGGCGTCACGACTTCGAGAACTGTAGTATTGGTCTCAGGGTCATTTTGTAGTGAAGTTGTGGTCTTCATGGTCAGCTGTTTTAGTTGACGAGATGTTCGTCGCCTAACATCGACGCTCACACTTTTAGGGTTCTTGATGCCTTTTATCAAAGCCTTGACAATTTTCCCACAGAATTCTTTCTTTTCGCCTACAGGACGGTCCTCATCGTCTAGCACATAGAATACATCGAAAGCTTGATTGAGACTATTGGTTTGAAGTCGCGCGTCCTGAATCGTGAGCTGAAGCTGTTCAAGTATTGCCGCGATGACCGAAAAGATTTGTTCGCGATCTCGAGCATAGACAAAGATTTGGGTGGCAATGGGTATCTCCACACCGACATCGCGTATGAGAACTAGTGGCTCATCAGGATCTTTATTGACAACAATAGCCGCCGTGAAGGTCGCTATGTCATCGGCACGTTCCCGCAAGAAAAGCTCGTCATCGACATCATTCCAGACTTCTCTAGCCTCAGATTCTGTGACATTCATGTCCTCTAAACGTTCAACGACAGCCATTTTTGCTGAAGCGACCCAAGTCGAACGTTTTTCAGGAGAACCAAGACCATTCTGCAGGGCACGTTTGGTCTCAAAGTAAAGGTTATGCATCAATGAGCCTTTCCAGTCAGTCCAAAGCCTTGGATTTGTGGCGTTGATGTCAGCAACGGTGAGTAAATACAAATGCTCCAGATGCATCAGATCACCAACCTGAGTGGCAAATCTGTAGATAACATCGGGGTCGGAGGTGTCTTCGCGTTGAGATACCGTAGACATGAGTAGATGGCTTTCTACTAACCACTTTAAAAGGTCAATTTCTTCTGGTTGTAGTCCATGACTATGGCCAAACTCAACGATATCGGCAGCACCCAGCTTGGAGTGATCGCCACCTCGGCCTTTAGCGATGTCATGGTATAAGGCGGCAATAATAATCAACTCGGGTTTGCCTAGGTTTTTATAAATATGTGATGCGATGGGGAAGAGCTTTGAGATTTCCGGGCGTACAAATCGACGTAAATTCCTCACGACTTGAAGCGTATGAACATCCACAGGGTATATATGAAATAGATCATGCTGAGTTTGGCCAACTATTTTGCCAAATTCTGGGAGATATTTACCCAAAATACCGTAACGATTCATCCTTTGGAGTTGATCTGAGAGTTTAAACGGCACTTTTAGTAGACGCATGAACAGGGCTTTATTGCTAGGACTACTTCTGAATTCTTCATCAATCAAGTTTCGATGCAGTCTGATTTGCCTGATGGCAGATGCTCTTATACCAATGATACTGTCATTCTCTCCGAGAATAACAAATAGCTCGAGTAGGGCCGATGGATATTTGACGAAAACAAAGGGATCAACGGTATCTAGATAGTTGTCACGAATAAGAAATCTATCATTGATCTCGATAACAGATTTAGTTTTACCTTTTCGGTATATGGCCTCATCAAGATATTGAAGTAGCACGTCGGTGAGTTCTCGAATTGAGAGCACGACCTGATAATAGCGCTGCATGAATTTTTCAACGCCGAGTCTCTCGGCACTATCGTTATAGCCGAACATCTCTGAAAGCTTACGCTGGTAGTCAAATAGAAGTCGTTCTTCTGCCCGACCCGCTATTAGATGAAGACCATAGCGAACCTTCCATAAAAATTCTTCGTCTCTGCGCAGTGTTCTGTACTCTTCCTCCGAAAGGAAGCCTTTTTCAACTAACTGTGATCGACGATGAACTTGGAAGTGACGCTTGGCGGCCCAGTTGATTAGCTGAATGTCCCGCAGCCCGCCGGGCGCTTCTTTTATATTGGGTTCAAGATTATATTCAGTGTCATCATGCTTTTGATGGCGGGCACGTTGTTCTTCGACCTTTCCGCTGTAGAACTTAGCTGATGGCCAAATTCTATCAGGCCCTGTTTTTTTAAGCATTGTTTGGAGTAGCTTGCCATTGCCACAAAGTAGACGGGTCTCCATAAGGTTAGTGGCGATAGTGATATCTGCTTTTGCTTCATCAACGCATTGAGATAGAGACCGCACACTATGACCAATGACTAGTTTTATGTCCCACAAAAACGTTAAAAATTGCTCGATACTTTCCTGGTATCGTTTGCCTCGGTTACGGCGCATTAAAATGAGTAAATCGATGTCAGAGAAAGGGTGTAATTCTCCTCTGCCGTAGCCGCCAACAGCAATTAAGCTAATATCATTGTCCCATTTGTATCGTTCCCATGCGAGCCGTAATATTAGATCAGCGAAGCGAGCAGTTTCATTAACTAGAGTATGAACGTCCTCACCTTCGTGGAATCGATTGTTGAAATGGGCCTTGGCTGCGCTTAACGCATTTCGAAAAACAGAAATAGGCTCTCCCGCCTCTAGATCAAGAAGAAATCGTTTCTGGTCAAAGAACAGGGGAGCATTCGAGAGCGCTTTTTGAAGCGAACTTGTTGGCTCTAAAGACTTAAGCGGCACTATTGGGGTCCCTGAGTTAAAATGATTCTTCCTGCCGAGCAGTAAAAACCTCGTAGCCATTAGCCGTTACAGCCATTGTATGCTCCCACTGGGATGAGAGTCGCCCATCTCGAGTTTCTACTGTCCAGCCATCAGCCTTTAACTTGCCGGCATATTTGCCCGCATTGATCATTGGTTCAATGGTGAAGGTCATTCCTTCTTGAAGCTCTAGGCCAGTTCCGGGTTTACCGTAATGGAGGACTTGTGGCTCTTCATGGAATATGTCGCCAATACCGTGACCGCAGTAGTCCCTGACTACGGAGTAATAATTTTTTTCTGCATGGGTCTGGATAATGTGGCCAATATCACCAAGGCGAATTCCAGGGCGAACAATATCCATCGCCATATATAGGCACTCCTGGCTTATGTTTATCAGTCGCTTGGCATGGGGAGCCACCTGACCCACACAATACATTTTACTGGTATCTCCGAACCAACCATCTTTAATAACAGTAACGTCAATATTGATAATGTCGCCGTTTTTTAGCACCTTCTTGTCAGAGGGAATGCCATGGCAGATGACCTGATTGATGGACGTGCATATGGACTTGGGGAATCCATTGTATCCAAGGCAAGCTGGAATGGCATTTTGTACCTGGACGATATGATCATGACAGATTTTATCCAATGCTTCGGTCGTCACTCCGGGTACAACATAAGGTTCTATGAGCTCAAGAACTTCGGCAGCAAGACGGCCAGCAACGCGCATTTTGGCCAATTGTTCTGCGCTTCTTAATTTTACAGTCATGATTGTTCCACAGCGACAAGATATCTACGCTATTGTACCCATCAAATTTGCTCAGGGGGAGTGTTGGACAAATTTTTACTGCACAAATAGCTCATCTGACAGACATGACTATATGGAATGGTAGAGTTACGCTAAAGTTTGTCAGCATTTTTTCTTTAATTGACTGTCTTGTTATGTTATAAAGCGCGCCGTTGTGGGAATGTTCCTACAGCGTTTTTTTTAAACTAAACGACACACACATTCCGACACAATAGTCTGGGTGCCTTTTAAGTCGAAATTTGACGTAAAAGGTTGATTATTGGGGGATGTGGAGGCTTAACCCCTAAAAGGAAAATTTATGTCTACTGTTGGTATGCGCGATATGTTGCAAGCTGGTGTACATTTTGGTCACCAAACTCGCTTCTGGAATCCTAAAATGAGTCAGTTTATCTTTGGCTCTCGTAACAAAGTTCATGTTATTAATCTCGAGCACACAGTTCCTGCTTTTAACGAAGCCTTGGAAATTTTGCGCGTTGAGGCGGCTAAAGGTAATCAGATACTTTTCGTTGGTACGAAACGAGCAGCTCAAAAAATCATTAAAGAGCAAGCCGAGCGTTCTGGCATGCCTTATGTTAGTCACCGCTGGCTTGGCGGTATGTTGACGAACTACAAAACCATTAGGGCTTCTATCCGACGCTTTAGAGAGCTAGAAACTCAGGAAAGCGATGGTACCTTTGATAAGCTCAACAAGAAAGAAGTATTGATGCGGACCCGAATGAAAGACAAGCTGGAAAATTCTATCGGTGGCATTAAGGATATGAATGGGTTGCCAGATTTCCTATTTGTTGTTGATGTTGATCACGAGCGTATTGCAATTAATGAAGCTAATAAACTCGGCATTCCTGTTGTAGGTATAGTTGACACAAATAGTAACCCAGATGGGGTCGATTATATTATTCCTGGCAACGACGATTCTATTCGGGCGATAAAGCTCTATGCTGCGTCGATAGCCGATTCTATTCTAGAAGGTAAAGAACAAGCTTCAGCTATAACCAGTAAAGATGAATTTGTCGAAGTTGCAGAGGTCGAAGCACCTGCGGTTGAAGCTCCGGCGGCAGAAAAAGTTGTTGCTGAGGCAGAGCCTGTAGCTGAGAAAGTTGTTAAGGCAGAAGTTGTTGCGGAGGCAGAGCCTGTAGCTGAGAAAGCTGCAGCGGAAGAGGCTCCTGCTGATACTGCTGCAGAGTAAATCACAAAACATTGTGTAATAAATAAAGGGGGTTCTAGCCCCCTTTATTTTAACTGAAATTATGATTTAGAGAGGATTGGCATGGCACAGGTAACGGCTTCTTTAGTGAAGGAACTGCGAGAGCGAACTGGTTTAGGCATGATGGAATGCAAGAGAGCGCTTGCTGAAGCAGATGCGGATATCGATAAAGCAATTGAAGAGCTTCGTAAATCTAGCGGTATGAAGGCCGCTAAGAAAGCAGGACGGACTGCTGCAGATGGACTTGTATCTGTAAAGGTAGAGGCCGGGTACGGGGTTGTTGTTGAGGTAAATAGTGAAACTGACTTCGTCACGAAAGACGAAGGGTTCCAAGGATTTGTGGCGTCTGTTTTGGACTCAGCATTTGTCAATAGAAAAACTGACATGGCCGCTGTTATGGCTGGCGATTTAGAGTCGGCGCGCGAGGCTTTGGTCCAAAAAACTGGCGAAAATATTTCTCCACGTCGAGCCGATAGTGTAGAAGCCCCGGTAGTAGGCGGCTATGTTCACAGCAATAATAGAATTGCTGTTTTGGTTGGTCTTAGCGGCGGCTCTGAGGGGCTTGCTAGAGATGTTGCCATGCACGTTGCGGCGGTTAATCCAGCGGTGGTAAGCTCTGATCAAATGCCAGCAGAAGTCGTTGCAGCTGAGAAAGAGATATTTGCGGCTCAAGCACGAGAGAGCGGCAAGCCAGAAGAGATCATCGAGAAAATGATTGTTGGTCGAGTGAGTAAGTTCTTGAAAGAGAGCAGTTTGGTAGATCAACCATTTGTTAAAGACCCTGATATGACCGTGGGGAAACTAGTCAAAGAAGCTGGAGCTGAAGTGCTATCGTTTGTCCGATTTGAAGTAGGTGAGGGCATAGAGGTTGAGCAAGTGGATTTTGCTACCGAAGTTGCCGCTCAAGTTAAAGGTGCCAGTTAGCCGCTAATATTAGGAGTTGTTATGCCACTATCCGTCAAAGAGAAAAAGTATAAGCGTATTCTTCTTAAGTTGAGTGGTGAAGAACTTATGGGCAGTGAGGGCTTTGGGATTGACCCTAAGGTCCTTGACCGTATGGCGTTAGAGATAGGCCAGCTCGTAGGCATAGGCGTTCAAGTCGGTTTGGTGATAGGTGGCGGTAATCTTTTCCGTGGTGCAGCACTTAATACAGCAGGTATGGATAGGGTGACCGGTGACCACATGGGCATGCTTGCTACAGTTATGAATGCCCTGGCGATGCGTGATGCTCTTGAGCGGACCAATATATCCTCCCATGTGATGTCAGCCATTCCGATGAGCGGTGTCGTCGAACACTATGATCGTCGTCGTGCAATTCGTTACCTAAAAGATGGAGATGTTGTTATTTTTGCGGCGGGCACTGGAAATCCATTTTTTACCACTGATTCTGCAGCCTGTCTTAGAGGCATAGAAGTGGATGCTGATGTTGTTTTAAAAGCGACGAAGGTTGATGGCGTCTATAGTGCCGATCCAATGTTGAATCCCGACGCGGAATTATATGCCCATCTGACCTATGATGAGGTGTTAGATAAAAAACTTGGTGTGATGGACCTCACTGCTATTTGTCTCTGTCGAGAGCATAATATGCCGCTGAGGGTTTTTCGGATGTCAAAGCAGGGCGCCTTGCTTAATTTAGTGGTTGGCGGCGATGAAGGCACTCTGATAGAAGAAAGTTAAGGAAATAGAATATGATAAATGAATTAAAAACCGATGCTGAACAACGAATGGGGAAATCAATTGATGCTCTGGGTAATGCGTTTAACAAAATTCGTACTGGCCGGGCCCACTCGAGTCTATTGAATGGCATCTCCGTTGATTACTACGGCGTAGATACCCCGCTTGCACAGGCCGCCTCGATCGTTGTTGAAGATTCGCGAACTTTGTCGGTGACTCCTTGGGAGAAGTTTTTAGTTCCTGAGATTGAAAAAGCGATTATGAAATCTGACTTGGGGCTTAATCCCTCTACTGCGGGTTCAGTAATTCGTCTCCCATTGCCAGCGTTGACGGAAGAGACGCGTAGGACCTATGGGAAACAAGCAAAAGCAGAAGCTGAGAATTCTAGAATTTCAATTAGAAATATTCGCCGTGATATCCTGTCTGACGTCAAAGATCTTTTAAAAGAGAAAGATATCAGTGAAGATGAAGAGCGAAAAGCTCACGACGATGTTCAGAAAATAACTGATCGCTTTATAGCTCGTGTTGACGAAGCGTTGGTCATTAAAGAGAAGGATTTGATGGAGATTTGATCTCCTTATTTATTCTCGTAGTAGCGTTTTGGCCTAAGGAAAGACTTTGTGACAGATCACAGTGTTAATTATGTAGAGCAGTCCAATGCTTAGATTACGAATCATTACAGCACTATGCATGTTAGCAGTTTTTTTGCCGGCGCTCTTCTTTATGCCCCCAATGCTGTTTTCCATTGCAACAGTGCCTTTGGTCCTGGCCGCTGGATGGGAGTGGAGTAGATTAGCAAAAATACGCTCAGTAGCAGCGAGAGTGGGTTATTTACTACTTATTGTCATATCTCTTTTTGTGGCTTCGTACTGGCTGGGGCTTCCTGATACGTTTGATCCTGAAAGAGCGCAGCAATTATTACTTGTGGCCGTTGGTGTCTGGGCATTTATTTTTCTCTGGATTCAGGGTTATCCATCTAGCGCTATTCTATGGTCTGCACGGCCTGTGTTGGGTCTGTTAGGCCTTATACTTTTAGCCTTCACCTGGATTGCCATTGTGACAATTCTTGATTATGAGTCTGGACAGTGGTTGTTGCTATTAGCTGTTGTCATCATAGCGTTAGCTGATATCGGTGGGTTTTTCGCCGGAAAATATTTTGGCAAGCATAAGTTGGCGCCGATAATTAGCCCAGGAAAAACCTGGGAAGGATTTGCAGGTGGCTTAGTGCTGGAGGTCATATTGGTCGGCTCGCTGGTTTGGTTTATGTTTGGTAATGTTTCTGTCATTGGCCTATGGCTATTGGTTATTTCGGTAGCACTTTATTCAGTACTTGGTGATTTATTTGTGAGCATGATCAAACGCCATAGTGGAGTCAAAGACAGTGGGCAGCTATTACCTGGCCATGGTGGTGTTCTTGATCGTATCGATGGAGTCATGGCTGGGCTGCCTATGTTTGGTTTAATTTTACCCTTTACACATACATTCTGATGCGCCAACAAATAACCGTTCTTGGTGCAACAGGGTCCATTGGTGTTAGTACGCTTGATGTTATCTCTCAGCATACCGATAAATATTCGGTTTTTGCCTTGACGGGAAATCAAAAGATTGACCTGCTAGCGACGCAATGTATAAAACATAGTGCGAGATACGCCGTTGTCATAGACCCTCAGTCCGCTGTTATTCTTCGATCCAAGCTCAAGAGCGCAGATGCAGAGACTGAAGTACTTTGCGGCGTGGAAGCCTTGAGCGAAGTATCCGACCATGCTGATGTTGATATTGTCATGGTGGCTATTGTTGGTGCAGCTGGTTTATTACCAACACTCTCAGCGGCAAATGCGGGTAAAAAAATCCTCTTGGCTAATAAAGAAGCGCTCGTAATGGCGGGTGGTCTTTTCATGGAGGCGGTAAAAGCTTCCGGAGCCTTGTTATTGCCAGTAGACAGCGAGCATAATGCAATCTTTCAGTGTTTGCCTCCAACCTCAAGAGGTCTCTCTGGATCCGGGGTCTTAAGGCTACTGTTATCGGCATCTGGTGGGCCATTTAGAGGCTTAACCACAGAGCAGATGGTGGATGTAACGGTGGAACAGGCTGTTGCCCATCCCAATTGGAGCATGGGCCATAAGATATCGGTGGATTCAGCCACACTCATGAATAAGGGCCTGGAATTAATTGAGGCGTGCTGGTTGTTTGACGCAACCCCAGATCAGGTTGATGTCATCGTGCATCCTCAGAGCATCGTGCATTCGCTAGTCCAATATGCAGACGGCTCGGTGATTGCTCAACTTGGTAATCCCGACATGCGTACGCCTATTGCTCATGCACTAGCATGGCCTGATCGTATTGGTTCCGGAGTGGCTGAATTGGATCTATTTGATATCGCGCGATTGGATTTCACAAAACCGGATTTAGAAAACTTTCCTTGCCTAACGCTAGCATCTGAGGCGGCTCGGACTGGGATGGATGCGCCAGCAGTGCTCAATGCGTCTAATGAGATTGCCGTTCAAGCGTTCCTTGACAGGCGAATTGGCTTTACCCAAATCGCAGATGTCGTAAAAGAAACACTTTCGAGGTCTATATTTAAGGAACCAGAGTCACTTGCTGCAGTCCAAGAGTCTGATTCCAGGGCGCGCCATTATGCTGCGTCCTTCATTTTAGAAATAGAGCGCTAAACAATGGATATTGTGGTCACTATTTTGTATACATTTTTGGCCCTTGGGGTCTTAGTTACCTTCCATGAATTCGGTCATTTTTGGGTGGCACGGCGTTGTGGTGTTCGTGTTGAGCAATTCTCCATCGGTTTTGGGCCTGCTTTGTTTAAGTGGCGAGACAAACATAGTACTGAGTTTATTCTCGCAGCTCTGCCTCTTGGTGGATACGTTAGAATGCTTGATGAGCGTTCTGGCGACGTTTTGCCCGAGGATCTGCCCCATTCTTTCCCCTCGAAAACTCTTGCACAACGGATGGCGATAGTTGCGGCGGGGCCGCTAGCTAATTTTTTGCTCGCTAGTGTTATTTTTTGGTTTATGTTTCTGGGTGGAGAGCGAGGTTTGGCTCCCGTCTTAGGCGACGTGAAGATAGCCTCAATGGCTGAACAGGCTGGTTTTGAGCGGGATATGGAGATTGTTGCTGTTGGCGGACGATCGGTGAGTTCTTGGTCTGAATTGTCGCGCCGGTTATTCGATTATATTGGTCATACTGGGAGTATTCCCTTTACGGTTGTTTATCCTGATTCAGATATTCGTTATGACCTGGGCATTTCTGTTGATGATTGGCTGGCGGATGCTGAAGAGCCTTCTGTGCTTCGGGATTTAGGTTTGATGCCTCCGCTGATTCTGAAAGAACTGGGTGTTGGTGATGTTGCACGAGATGGAGCTGGATTTGAGGCTGGGTTGCTCTCTGGCGATCGATTAATATCTTTTAATGGGATGCCAATAGACTCAGTGGAACAGTTTGTTCAGAGTGTTTCTGACAGTGCTGGGCGAGATGTAATTTTGACGGTGGAGCGTGATAGGGCAGGTTCTGAAGATCAAGTCTTGGATATTTATGCTAAACCTCGCTTAGTCACGAGATCTGGAGAGCAGATAGGTCAGCTAGGCATCCAGTTATCATCGAGAGTAGAGTATCCCGAGGAGCTGGTGCGGACGATAAACTATAATGTTTTTACCGCTGTTCCACGGGGCATTGAAGAAACGTTTAATACTAGTTTTTTCGTCTTGAAATCAATTGGTAAGTTAGTCGTTGGAGATTTAAGCCCAAAGAATCTTAGCGGGCCTATCAGTATTGCAAAAGTCGCTGGTGAGTCAGCTCGATCAGGATTTGATAATTTTATTCGCTTCATTGCTATTCTAAGTATAATGCTCGGCGTAATGAACTTGTTGCCCATTCCTGTTTTGGATGGCGGACATTTATTGTTTATGATGTTTGAGTTGGTTAAAGGTTCACCGGTATCTGAACGGACTCAGTTATTAGGTTATAAGGCCGGTTTTGCGATGCTCGTCGGTTTAATGGTCTTTGCCACATTTAATGATTTGATGCGAACGTTTTGAATTTCCTTACAATAATTAATAATTAGGTTTGAATATTTTCATGAAGCAACTGCTAACAGGTTTATTTCTAGCTCTAATGATCCATTCTGTCGCATCATATGCGGATGAGTTTCAGGTTTTGGATATTCGCATTGAAGGTCTTCAAAGGGTGTCTGCGGGCACTGTTTTTGCTTCATTACCCTTGAGTGTCGGGGATATTGTCGATGAGACTTCTGTGCGTGAGGCGACACGTTCTTTATTTCGAACGGGTTACTTTGCCGATGTTATTATCGCCCGGGAGAATGGTATTTTAGTCGTTGGCCTAGTTGAACGCCCAGCAGTTACCGAGATTAACCTCGACGGCAATAAGGCAATTGAAACTGATCAGCTTTTAGACGCTTTGCGTGATAATGGATTAGCTGAGGGACAGATTTTTCGTCAGGTGATACTGGAGGGTATGACTCAAGAGCTGCAGCGGCAGTATGTTTCTCAGGGTCGTTACGGTGCGTTGGTTAAAACAGATGTCAAACAGTTACCGCGAAATCGCGTGGCGGTGAACATTGATATTGATGAAGGCGATGTGGCAAAAATTCGTCATATCAATATTGTGGGTAATGAAGACTTCTCTGAGGAAGACTTACTCGATCAATTTGAGCAAAATAAAACAGGCTGGTTGTCATGGATAACCAGTAATGATAAGTATTCTCGAGAAAAACTATCTGGCGATTTGGAGACATTGGAAACCTGGTATTTAGACAGAGGCTATCTGCAGTTTGAAGTGTCTAGCACCCAAGTCTCTATTAGTCCGGACAAAGAGTCAGTTTTTATTACTATTAATATTGATGAGGGTGATATTTATACCGTTAGTGATATTGAACTCGCAGGAGATTTGATGATTCCTGAGGATGACATCAAAGCGTTAATATTAATGGAAGAGGGGATAACTTTTTCGCAAGTGTTAATGACTACCTCAAGTGAATACATTACTCGTCGTCTTGGAAATGAAGGCTACACGTTTGCAGAAGTTGAAGGATTCCCTGATCTAGATGTGGAAGAAAAGACAGCGAAGATCACCTTTTTAGTTAAGCCCGGCATGCGTGCTTATGTCCGAAGAATAGAATTTCGGGGTAATACTAAAACAGCAGATCCCGTGTTACGAAGAGAAATGCGCCAGATGGAAGGGGGCTCAGCTAACAACGCGTTGATTGAGTTATCTAAAGTTCGTCTTGAGCGGTTAGGCTTCTTCAAAGAAGTTAACGTAGAAAATCTTCCTGTGGTCGGCACAAATGACCAAATAGACGTAGTGTATACGGTTGAAGAGCAGCCCTCTGGGTCTATAGGCGCTAACTTGGGCTATTCGCAGGGCTATGGATTAATGCTTGGCGCCAATCTTAGCGAAAATAATTTTCTCGGTAGCGGTAAGCAGGTTGGTGTGGGCATCAATCGCAGTACCTATTCGAGTTCGTTGAATTTCAGCTATACGGAACCCTATTTTACGGCTGATGGTGTGGCCGCGGGCTATAGTATTTATATGAGCGAAACAGATTACAGTAAGCTTCGTTTGCAGCCATTCTCACAAGATACTTATGGGGCTCGAGTAAACTGGAGTTATCCAGTGTCGGAAGTTCAGCGAATAGGTTTCGGCTTTGGTTATGAAAATTTGACGTTGACTCCAGGAGACTACACGACTTCTCAGGAGATCGATGACTTCATTGAAGCTAACGGTACAGATTTTGATTCTATTACCTTTAATTTAAATTGGGGTAAGTCGACATTGAATCGGGGTATTTTTGCAACTCGAGGTGCCTCTCAACGTCTTGGCCTTGAACTTTACCTTCCTGGCTCAGGTCTTGAGTTCTACAAATTATCCTACAAGGCTGAGCGGCTTATGGGGCTCACTCGATCTCTGACTCTAAAGCTAAGAGTCGATATGGGATATGGTGAGAGTTATGGCGGCACAAGCCAGCTACCCTTCTTTAAGAATTATTATGGTGGAGGCTTTGGCTCGGTCCGAGGCTTTGAGAAACAGAGATTAGGCCCTCGCTCGACTCCTACCTGTGTATTACAAGATCCTCCCTGCGAAGGTAGATACGCTATAGGTAGGCCTACGGGGGGCAATGTGCAGGTGGAGTTTGGTGCTGAAGTTTTGTTTCCACTCCCTTTCATAAAGGACCAGCGGTCGGTGCAATCCTCATTTTTTGTTGATGCCGGTAATGTATTTAATACCAAATGTGGTGATTCTCAGGTAAATTGTTTTAGTCCTGATGTTGGTGAGCTTAGATATTCCGTTGGATTAGGTGCAACATGGTTGAGTGGATTTGGCCCTATTACCTTTAGTGTGGCCAAACCTCTTAATGCAAATGAGTTTGACGAAACTGAAGTATTCCAGTTTTCGTTGGGTAATCAATTTTAATTTTATGTTTGGAGAAGTATTGTGAGTAATTTGAAAGCGTTAGTTTTAGTGGTAGCCAGCATGCTAGGTTTTGCATCTGTTACTGTAGTTGCGGAAACAAAAATAGCAGTCATTGACATCCAGCAGGCTATGTTTGCTTCTGATTATGCCCAAAATAGTGTTAAAGCCTCGCTAGAGAGCGCCGACTTTGTCGCCCTTAAAGCTAAAGCAGAAGGCTCGGCTGCTGACTTGCAAGCTATGGGTAAAGAAGCTGAAACTAAGCGTCTTACTTGGTCTGCAGAACAGGTGGCTGCGCAACAAAAGAAGATGTCCTACGCTAAAGCTGACTATGACCTTGCAGTACAAAAAATTCAAGCTGAGCAAAAGCAGTTACAGCAGCAAATAATGCAGGAGCTATCTCCTCAGTTTCAGGAAGCGTTGACTGAAGTTGTCCAAGATGAAGGTATAACGCTGTTGCTAAGATCAGAATCTGTGATTGTTGCTAGCCCAGAAAACAATTTAACGGCAAAAGTGGTCGATCGTTTGAATCAGAAAACTCAACAGTAGTAATGGCGTTTTATGACTTGCGACTATTCTCTTGGTGAAATTGCTGCGTATCTCAAGGCTGAGTTGCGCGGTGACCCAGAAGTAAGAATAACAGGGCTGAACACTCTTCAGGATTCTGTAGAGGGTCAGCTCGCATTCTTATCGAATACGAAATATTCAAAATACCTTTCTGACTCTCAAGCATCGGCGGTTATCCTCTCTGAGAAAAGCGCTGCCGGGTATTCGCGTGATTGTCTCGTTGTGGTTGATCCTTACCTAGCGTATGCGTTGATTTCATCATGGTTTGATAGTGATAAGTCTAGGGATTCTTTCGTTCACCCTAGTGCAGTCGTGGATGCTAGCGCTAAGGTCGCTAATAATGTGTATGTTGGGCCTAATGCTGTGATCGAAGAGGGTGCCGTTATTGCTTCGGGTTGCCGTATCGACGCAAATACAGTTATTGGAGCTCGATCTGAAATAGGCGAAAACTCTCATATATCCTCAAATGTAGCTGTTTATCATGATGTTACAATTGGGCACAGTGCCAGAGTGCATAGTGGTTCAGTGATCGGCGCAGATGGATTTGGCTTCGCCCCTCGGGCAACAGGTGGCTGGCAGAAGATATATCAGATAGGCGGAGTGACTATAGGAAATAATGTTGAAGTGGGAGCCTGTACAACGATTGATAGAGGGGCTCTGGGAGACACCTTTGTCGGAAATGGTGTGATCCTTGATAATCACGTCCAGATAGCGCATAACGCAGTGGTGGGAGATAATACGGCTATGGCTGCATACTCTGGGGTGGCTGGTAGTGCCTCGGTTGGACGTAATTGTATTTTAGCTGGTTATGTAGCTATTGTTGGGCATATATCGGTATGTGATAACGTCACGGTTACGGCCAGAACGCTGGTGACGAAATCGATTACCGAGTCAGGTTCTTACTCATCAGGTGGGACGCAAGTTTTGAAAACGGCTGATTGGAGAAAGAATTCTGTGCGGATGGGACAGCTAGATGATATGGCTAGAAGGTTAAAAAAACTCGAAGAGTAAGGCTTTTGACAAAGATACACAGCACTGAGTTTGGTAGATGATGGCACTTTGCCGGTGTATGTTGGTTAATAACAAACTACGGAAATTTATGAATATTAATGAAATTATGGCGTTGTTACCGCACCGCTATCCGCTTTTGTTAGTGGATCGAGTGCTCGAGATCGAGCCCAATGAAAGTATTGTAGGCTATAAAAATATTACCGTGAATGAGGAGGTGTTTAACGGACATTTCCCCGGCGCGCCAATATTTCCAGGCGTTATGACCATAGAGGCCCTTGCTCAGATATCGGGGATACTCGGATTTGTTTCGACAGGAACGACACCAGATGACGGTAAGCTCTATCTTTTTGCTGGTGTTGATAAGGTTCGGTTTAAGCGTCCTGTGGTTCCTGGAGATCAGCTGATGTTGACGTCGGAAGTGCTGGGTGTAAAACGAAATATTTGGCGATTCAAGACGTCTGCAACCGTAGATGGCGAAGTGGCCTGTGAGGCGACTTTGCTGTGCGCCTATAGAGATAGGGAAAACTTTAAGTGATTCACCCCAGTGCGATAATTGATTCATCGGCAGTGATTGGAAAGAACGTCACGGTAGGCCCTTGGACGACTATTGGACCGGATGTGAGCATAGGTGATGGATGTCATATTTCCTCGCACGTTGTTATTAAGGGGCCATCAGTTTTAGGTAAAAATAATAGAATTTATCAATTTTCGACGGTCGGTGAAGATACGCCAGACCTCAAGTATAAGGGTGAGCCTACGCGGTTAGTGATCGGAGATAACAATACGATTAGAGAAGGCGTGACTATTCACCGAGGGACTATTCAAGATAAAAGCGAAACACGGATTGGTGATAACAACTTATTGATGGCCTACGCCCATGTTGGCCATGACTGTATAGTTGGTTCTAATATAGTTATGGGCAATAACTCCGCTATAGCGGGGCATGTAGAGCTTGGTGATTGGGCTATTATCTCCGGTTATTCGCTGATTCATCAATTTGTAAGTCTTGGTCCCCATTCCTTTATCGGTCCGGCTGCGTTTGTTTATCATGATGTCCCAGCCTATGTTACGGCTTTTGGCAGTCCCGCTGAGCCCCGTACGATAAATCGTGAAGGTCTTAAGCGCCGCGATTTTTCAATAGAACAGATAGCTTTAGCCAATAAAGCCTATAAAGTCCTTTATCGGCGCGGCTTGCAGCTGGATGAGGCGTTAAAATTGATCGCTGAGTTAGGTGACGATGTTGTGATTACTATGTTGCTGCAGTCCCTTGAGCGTTCTACTCGCGGCATTATTCGCTAGACTATGGTCACTCAATCGCCTGTCTTTGCCATCGTCGCAGGAGAAGCGTCGGGCGATCTGCTCGGTGCTGATTTAATAAGAGCGTTAAGAGAACAGTTCCCCGATGCTGTGTTTGAGGGTATTGGCGGTCCCAAAATGCAGGCAGAGGGCTTTCAGCCTTTGTTTGACATGGATCGATTGTCAGTAATGGGGTTTATTGAGCCGTTAAAACGTTTGCCAGAATTGTTGCGTATCCGCAGGACTATTGTTAAGCGTTACAGTGAAAACAAACCGGCTGTATTTATTGGAATAGATTCCCCCGATTTCAACTTGACCATAGAAGCTAAATTACATTCGCTAAGTGTGAAAACGGTTCATTATGTGAGTCCGTCGGTCTGGGCATGGCGTCAGGGAAGAATCAAGAAAATCAAAAGATCTGTTGATCTAATGCTGTCCCTTTTCCCATTTGAGGCTGATTTTTATCGCCAGCACGATGTTCCAGTTCGTTATGTTGGGCACCCTTTAGCCAAGCAGTTACCAATGCAACCTGACACGGCCGGCGCCAGAGCGGCCCTTGGGCTAGACGCAGAACGACCTGTCTTATGTATAATGCCAGGCAGCCGGGCGGGTGAGGTAGAGCTTATGGCAGAGCTGTTTCTTGATGTGGCACAAATTATCGATAAAACTTTGCCAGGATTACAGTTAATTATTCCAGCAGCGAATGGCGCGCGGTATGAGTATTTGGAAAAGTTATTATCACACCGACAGACGTTAAGCGTTAAATTGATTCGACAGCAGTCTCATATAGCCATGGAATCTTCTGATGTTGTTCTTTTGGCCTCTGGCACAACAGCGCTAGAAGCAATGCTTCTAAAAAAACCCATGGTAGTCAGTTATCGTCTGGGCGCGCTTACATATGCTCTGGTATCGCCTTTTATCAAAACACCTTTTGCTTCAATACCCAATTTACTATCCAATGAAATGTTGGTTCCTGAGCTAATTCAAAATCAAGCAACAGTCAATGCGCTGTCCGAAGAAGTCATGAAGGCATTTGATTCTGGCAGAGCTATCAGTTTAGGCGCCAAATTCAAAGATTTACATCAGTTGCTTGCCATTAACTCAGGCGCGATAGCAGCAGAGGCTATAGCTCAGTTGGTTAATGAGTGAAAGATTGGAAGCCGCCGAAAGGCATCAAAATGCTTGCAGGTGTTGACGAGGTTGGGCGTGGGCCATTGGCAGGTGATGTCGTCACCGCTGCCGTTATACTTCCCAAGAATCATGAGATCAGAGGCTTAGCCGATTCTAAAGTACTTTCCGCGAGGCAGAGGGAGAATTTGTACGAAGATATTGTTGGCCAAGCGCACTGCTGGTGCGTTGCTCGGGCTTCGGTTGAAGAGATCGATCGATTTAATATTTTACAGGCGACAATGATGGCAATGCGCAGAGCCGTTATGGGGCTGAAGATAAGGCCCGATTATATTGCCGTAGATGGTAATCGGCTCCCGCAGTGGGAATTTGAAGGAGAGGCGGTAGTGAAGGGCGATGGTCGTGTTGAGGTAATAAGCGCGGCATCTATTTTGGCAAAGGTAGTAAGGGATGCTGAAATGCAGGAATTGGATGCTACATATCCCGGTTATGGATTCGCCGCAAACAAGGGCTATGGAACCCCTCAGCATCTTGAAGCGTTACAAAGAATGGGCCCGACAGTCATTCATCGACGGTCTTTTGCCCCAGTTAGACTTGGACTAGACTCAGAGCAGAACTCTCTGTTCTAAGCCTTACTGCCTAGTTATTTAATTCGTTCTAGCATAACCTTGTGCTATAAGCCTAAAAACAATAGTTTTGTCTTGAGTTACAAGCCTGCAAGCATTACATTCGATGAACGATCAAAAATAATAAAGTCTGGAGATTAAAGCTTGAAATACGCAGAAATTACCGGTTGGGGGAGCTATGTACCACAGCTTGTTATGACCAATGATGATATAAGTAAAGTAGTAGATACCAGTGATGAGTGGATATTTTCTCGCTCAGGTATCAAACAGCGTTACTACAGCCATGTTTCCACGGGTAAGATGGCATGGTTAGCTTGCGATCGTGCACTAGCGGTGGCCGGCGTGGATGCTGAGGATATAGACCTGATTATTCTAGGGTCTACTTCGCCTGAAGAGATTTGTCCCAATACTGCGAGTTTTATTAAAAATGAACTTGGTGCAACAAAAGCGGCAGCCTTTGACTTGAATTCAGCGTGCACGAGTTGGTTTTATGGTGTTAATGTCGCTACGGACATGATTAAAGCGGGGTCTATAAAAAAAGCGCTTGTCATTGGTTCTGAGCGAATATCCTTAGCGATGGATTGGAAAAAGCGAGAGTCATGCTTTTTGTTTGGTGACGGGGCCGGAGCGGTCCTGTTGGAAGCGTCCGATAAAAAGGTTGGTTTACTGTCGGCGCATATGGGCTGTGTTCCAGATAGTCGAGAATGCTTGCATTTGCCTACTTGGGGCATGTCACCATTACATTTTACGGACGATATTTTTATATCCCTCAACTTTGAGGGTCAAGAGATCTTCAAGAGTGCAGTGAGAGGGATGGCTGACTCGATTAGCCAAGTGCTCGAAAAAGAAGGTCTGACTACTGAGGATATTGATTTATTTATCCCTCACCAGGCGAATATTCGTATCATTCAAACCTTGGCCAAACGCCTCAACTTTCCTATGGAAAAGGTTGTTGTTCGGATTGATGAATATGCTAACACCTCTGCGGCCTCCATCCCCCTAGCTCTATGCGATGCAATCGCAGATGGCACAGTGAAGCCAGGTATGACTATTCTGACAGCCACGTTCGGCGCAGGGCTAACCTGTGGTGCGGGGATTATAAGATGGGGCGAAAGAGTCACATCAACAACCATTAGCGAGAGTAAGATTCCTGAGTACGATGGCACCGTCTTTGATCTTATGGCGGATAGCTTTGTGCATTATGGAGTTGATGCTCAGCATCTATTAACGAAAAGCTCATAATGACAGCGACCTTTGTACACTTAAGACTTCATTCTGAATATTCGCTTATCGATGGGCTAGTGCGTTTAAAGCCACTCGCCGCCAAAGTAGCCGAACTGGGAATGCCAGCGGTTGCTTTGACCGACTTTAATAACTTCTTTGGGTTGGTAAAGTTTTACAAAACCATTCAGTCCTCCGGCATTAAGCCTATTCTTGGGGCTGATGTCCTTGTGATGGATGAAAGTGGAGAGGGTGGTGCTAGCCAGTTGGTTCTTTTAGTCAGTAACAACGTTGGCTACAAAAACCTAACTAATTTAGTGTCTAGGGCTTATCGGCAGGGGCAGCGTCAAGGCGTGCCCACCATCAAATATTCTTGGCTCCCAGAATATAGTGAAGGTTTGATAGCATTGTCTGGCGGTCGTCTGGGGAATGTTGGCGTGTCGTTAATCTCTGGTCGCAAAGCTGAGGCCGAGGAAGCCCTAAAAGCCTTGATGGCAGTCTTTCCTGACCGATTTTATTTGGAAATACAGCGTACTGGGCGTGCGGATGAGGAAAGCTATATTCATTCGGTAGTCGAGCTGGCTGCTGAAAGAAACTGCCCAGTGGTTGCTACTAACGATGTGCGGTTCTTAAGCTCGGATGAGTTTGAAGCCCACGAAACTCGAGTTTGTATATATGAAGGTCGCGCGTTAGACGATCCTCGCAGGGAGAGGCGGTACTCTCAGGAGCAATATCTTCGTAGTCCAGAGGAAATGGTAGAACTTTTTTCTGATATTCCTGAAGCTCTGCAGAATACCGTTGAAATAGCTAAACGTTGTAGTCTCGATTTGAGGTTAGGCGAGTACTTTTTACCAGATTATCCGATTCCTGAAGGCATGACCATTAATCAGTTTTTCATTCAGACGTCGGAAGCGGGCCTAGCTGAGCGGTTGGCTGATTTATTTGATGTTAATGCAGGCGACTTCCAAGAGAAGCAGCAACTATATACAGAAAGATTAAAGTTTGAGCTCGATATTATTATCGAGATGGGCTTTCCTGGTTATTTTTTGATCGTGATGGACTTTATTAGGTGGGCAAGATCAAACGAAATCCCGGTAGGCCCAGGCCGCGGTTCAGGCGCGGGTTCTTTAGTCGCTTATGCCTTAAGGATAACTGATCTAGATCCAATCGAATACGACTTGTTGTTTGAACGATTCCTCAATCCAGAGCGAGTGTCAATGCCAGATTTTGATATTGACTTTTGTATGGAAGGGCGGGATCGCGTGATTGCGTACGTTGCCGAACAATATGGTCGTGATGCCGTGTCTCAGATTGTAACGTTCGGAACAATGGCAGCGAAGGCGGTCGTGCGAGATGTCGCTCGAGTGCAAGGAAAGTCATATGGCCTGGCAGACAAACTATCAAAATTAATACCCTTTGAAGTTGGTATGACGCTAGAAAAGGCTGCTGGTCAGGAGGAAGAACTCAGCGAATTTTTGAAACACGATGACGAAGCTGCTGAAATTTGGTCAATGGCTTTACAGTTAGAGGGTGTAGCACGTAACTGCGGTAAACACGCTGGCGGAGTAGTGATAGCCCCGACCCAAATAACGGATTTTTCGCCAATCTATTGCGATGAAACCGGCGCAGGCGTTGTCACTCAGTTTGATAAAAATGATGTAGAAGAGGCTGGCTTGGTTAAGTTCGACTTTCTCGGCTTGCGCACGTTGACCATTATCGACTGGACTCTGCGAATGATCAATAGTTTGCGCGAGGACGATGCTGAAGAGCCCCTAGTTATAGAGAAAATACCTTTAGATGACACCGACACCTATGCCTTAATGCAGCGCGCGGAGACCACAGCGGTATTCCAGTTAGAATCTCGTGGAATGAGAGAGCTGATTCGTAAGCTTGGCCCTGATCGATTTGAAGATATCGTTGCGTTAGTGGCACTTTTTAGGCCGGGCCCACTGCAGTCTGGGATGGTAGACGACTTTATCAACCGTAAAAAAGGCCGCGCGGAAGTTAGCTACCCACATCCCCAGTATCAGCATGAATGTTTGAAGCAGGCTCTAGAGCCGACTTATGGGGTTATCTTGTATCAAGAACAAGTGATGCAGATTGCCCAGGTGATGGGAGGGTATACTCTTGGCGGAGCGGATCTACTGCGTCGGGCCATGGGTAAAAAGAACGCAGATGAAATGGCAAAACAGCGTGATTTGTTTATGCAGGGTGCGATTGAAAAGGGCTTTGCAGAAAATCTTGCTTCAAATATTTTTGACCTTATGGAGAAGTTTGCTGGTTACGGCTTTAACAAGTCGCATTCTGCAGCCTATGCTCTTATCGCGTATCAGACAGCCTGGCTGAAAACGCATTATCCCGCAGAATTCATGGCGGCCACAATATCCTCAGACATGGACAAGACCGAAAAAGTAGTGACGTTTATAGACGAATGTCGTGCAATGGATTTAAATTTATTGCCTCCAGACGTTAACAGGGGGAAGTTTCATTTTAGTGTTGACGGTATGGGTGGTGTGATCTACGGCTTGGGCGCAATTAAAGGTTTAGGAGAAGGGCCGATTGAAGCCATTATAGAGGCTCGCGATAGTGGAGGTCCATTCAAGGATATATTTGATTTTTGCGCAAGGGTAGATGGTAGAAAGGTTAATAAAAGAGCACTTGATGCGATGATAAAAAGTGGTGCTTTAGATGGGATTGGACCTGAGGGTGAAATTGGTTATCGTCGCGCCGTAATGCTGGCTTGCATGGATGAGGCTGTGCAGCTTGCAGAGCAGCATGTTCGAAATAAGAACAGTGGTATGGGCGATTTATTTGGGGAATCTATCGTTGATAGCGCCTCTGATATTAATTATAACGCATACTCAGCCGTTCGCGTGCTCTCGATTCGGGCGCGACTGACTAGTGAAAAAGAGACCCTTGGTCTTTATCTGACCGGCCATCCCATTGACGAGTATGCGCCTGAATTGAAGGAAATGTTACCGAACAGGATCGTAGACTTACGCCCTGGCAAAGACAGTACTACCGTATCGGGGATGGTTGTCGGCATGCGGATCATGAAGAATAAGCGTAAGGAAAGTTTTGCTTTCCTTACGCTAGATGATAAAAGTGGGCGTGTTGAATTATCAGTCTGGGCGGATAAATATAGTGCCTATCGAGATATTATTGCTAAAGACGCACTGCTCGTTGTGAAAGGAGTTGTGTCTGAGGATGACTTTACGGGTGGATTAAAGATGGTCGCAGATTCTATTCAATCTATCTATCAGGCACGCTGTAGTAAATTACAGTGTCTAGAGTTGCGTATTCCTGATGGAGGTGATGATTGGGTGGAAAAGTTTCATTCGGCGGTGAGTGGCTATAAGGATGGTAACTGTGCGGTCGAAGTTGATTATTCGCTATCTCATGCCAAAGGGCGTTTAAAGCTGGGTGAGCAATGGAAGATTCAGCCAAGAGACGAACTGATATCTCATCTTCGCGAGGAATTTGGGAAAAATAGTGTCACTTTACGTTATCATTGAATCTGCACTAGCCGTGGCCTGTAGAGATGTTAAACTGCACGTTCCCAGAGCCCACGGCGATATGAGATATTAATAACGATGAATTTAGATTACCTATCTTTTGAGCAACCGATTGCCGAATTAGAAGCTAAAATTGAAGAACTGCATTTGGTGGGCAATGACAATGAGCTCAATATTGCAGAGGAAGTGGCAAAGTTACGTGATAAGTCACGAAAGCTCACGGAAAGAATTTATTCAAAGTTAACCCCATGGCAGGTCGTGCAGGTTGCTAGGCACCCTCATCGGCCTTACACGCATGATTATATCCAGAGAATATTTACTGATTGGGAGGAGATGCATGGTGATCGTCATTTTGGTGATGATACCGCCATCGTTGGCGGTGTTGCTCGGCTAGATGGTAAGCCCGTTATGGTCATAGGCCAGGAGAAAGGCCGTGGCGTTACCGACAAGGTGATGCGTAATTTTGGGATGCCTAAGGCTGAGGGATACCGCAAGGCCCTTCGATTAATGGAAACCGCTGAACGGTTTAATATGCCCATTCTGACCTTAATTGATACCCCTGGAGCTTATCCAGGCATTGATTCTGAAGAGAGAAATATTTCCGAAGCTATTGCCAGAAATCTAGCGGTGATGTCTCGATTAAAAACACCTATCATATGCACTGTTATCGGTGAAGGAAGTTCGGGAGGCGCATTGGGTATAGGCGTGGGGGATAGGCTTAATATGCTTCAATACAGTACCTATTTTGTCATTTCTCCAGAAGGCTGCGCCAACATTATTTGGAAGACTAGTGAGAAAGCATCAGATGCTGCCGAAGCCATGGGTGTCACCTCATCTGATTTAGAAAAACTAGGCATTGTCGATACCACTATTCCCGAACCGATGGGCGGAGCACATCGTGATATAGAAACGATGAGTGCTACTCTTAAGGGCCACCTTATTAAACAGTTAGATGAACTCCAATCTGAGGATGTCGATAGTCTATTGGAAAAGCGTTATCAGCGTTTAATGGGATATGGTAATCCATAAAAATTCGGCATTTAAACCAGTCTACTTTCAGCTGGTTTTAAACAACCTTAACTTTCTTGAAGTAACAAAATAGCAGCCAAGGCTTCAGGGTCTTGGCATTTTATTTTGTTGGCTATATTGTGCTGGAAAAAATATCGAAAGTCTGGGCTCTGCTCTGCAGGATAAAGGCAGTCATCACCAGGAAGGACAGGTGTGGCATCCATCTTTTTTTCATCTATCAGCATTGCTTCAACATTTCCGTTGTTGAGCAGTCGCCAGCTGACAACTTCTTTTAGGCAAATACTTTGGAAGCCATCTTCGGAGAGGACACTATGTGTGCCTATGCTATCAGGAATTTCTTGGATTATTTCGCTGTCAGAGTCACATTGGTAATCATAATATTCCGCGGCAGATTCTAGTTCTATCACTTTGTGCAAAGGAGCGGAAAAGAATAATTCATCAATTCCTTGGTCATAATAGCCTTGCCATTGACCGTTCAAAGGATCACTAATTTCATCGCAGGGCGTTAGCTTATTTAGCCAGGGTACAAGGGCGACAACCTCACCGCCAAGACGCAGCCCCCAAGCTAGAATCTTAAGGGAAAATAGTTTATCTGGATTTTCTTGGTTACTGTACAGCATTTCTAGTCCATCTAGCTCGGCTGAGATGCGGGTTAAACGGTTGTTGGCGAGTTCGGAGAGTGGTTTGCGTGTGAAGATATCAATTACATTATCATTAGAGGAATCAATCACCGATCTGGGCATAAATAAATCTCCTTATGGCAGTAGACGGATGTAACACTAACACTAGATAAGGTACCCCAGAAAAATACAAAGCACAACAATTAGTGTTTCATGGCCAAAAATTGGTAGTGGAGCATGGCCTTTTTGCATGGGGCGGTTGATAATAGAGCGCCGCCTAAATACTTATTTCTCAAGGTGGTCGCAAGCAGCTAGACTGTTAACGAGTAGTAATAAAAACCTGAATTGGTACTTTATTGTGGCGTGCGAAAAACTACAATTAATCACGACATTATTCAGCGCAGAGTTTGAACTATCCTTCAATACTATTTTGATCGGAGGGGCAGGCGAGCCCTTATATCTGCCTGC
>JABILI010000066.1 GCA_018654575.1 Porticoccaceae bacterium | reverse complement strand
GGTGGTAATACTTTTGGGGTAGCCTGAGTTTCCAACCTAGATAACCTCACTTATCTTTCTATTTCATCGAAGACTTCGATTACTCAGGATAAATGGAATCTACTGGAACGCCTAAGTATTTCGCCAATCTCAGCATATTAGATCGGCGTGGGGTTTCTACAGTGCCTTTAGCCACCCTAAGGTAACAATTTTTAGTACACTCTCGCTCTGAGGTGCGTTAATCTCTAACAAGGCAATATAGTTCTTAATTAATTTAGCTATTTTAACAATACCGGATCAACATCATTATGAAGCAAGGCACACTATTTATCGTTTCCGCTCCCTCAGGTGCTGGTAAAACCAGCCTAGTTGGCGAAATTCTGACTCGCGGTGATAACATTCAGGCTTCAGTTTCCCATACCACTAGAGAACGTCGCTCAGGAGAAAAAGATGGTGTGAACTACCACTTTGTTAATCAATCTAAATTCCTAAAGATGGTAGATGATGATGCATTTCTTGAGCATGCCGAAGTCTTTGGCAACCATTATGGCACCTCAGAGAGCTGGGTAAGAATGACCCTCGAACTGGGCATTGATGTCATTCTAGAAATTGACTGGCAGGGCGCGGAACAGGCGCGAAAGCACTTCCCGAGCAGTCAAAGTATTTTTATACTGCCCCCTTCTAAGCAAGCCCTGCAAGAGCGGCTAACCCTCAGAGGTCAAGATAATAGAGAGGTCATAGATCGTCGCATTGCCGCAGCAACACAAGAAATGAGTCATTATATAGACGCAGACTATCTAATAATTAACGACGATTTCGAAACGGCGCGAGCGCAGCTTGAGTCAATTATAACCGCGCAACGATGCCAACTCCCAGCAACCGATCACCAAGATCTGTTAAATGACTTATTAACCTAATAACTCCTTTACCTCCTTTTTATTGCACTCAACCCCTTAAGCTGATCCTCCTAATGAAAAACTTAACGATAGATTTATTGTCGTATCGGCTTGGTTTAGGTAAACTGGGAGGTCTGCGCAACAAAATGTTGCAAACACCATTTGAATTACTTTATTAATTACCAAGGTCGGCACATAAGATGGCTCGTATTACAGTAGAAGATTGTTTAGATCACGTTGATAACCGCTTTGAATTAGTCATGGTTGGCTCTAAACGTGCCCGTCAAATCGCGATAGAAGGTCGACCCGCATTAATCGATGAAGAGAACGATAAGCCTGCGGTTATCGCGCTCCGTGAAATCGAGCAGGGTCTAGTAACTGCCGCTATCCTAACTGAAATACCGCAAGACTATGAAATTGTCGATGCCGTGCCAGAAACAGAAGAAGCTTCAACTGAAGCTCCTCAAAAACCCGCTATTTAACGCTCAGCTCAGGTGTTGGGGAGGGCTGTAATACGGTGCTACATGGACTGACAGACAAGCTCTCCTCTTACCTCGACCAAAAAAAGGTCGGTCAGGTAACGCGTTCGTATTACTTCTCTGAGAAATGTCATCTTGGCCAAATGCGTCAAAGTGGTGACCCTTATATCACCCACCCTTTAGCCGTGGCGAACATTCTTGCCGACATGCGCATGGATCATGAAAGCGTTATAGCTGGATTGCTGCATGATGTTATTGAAGATTGTGGTATCACAAAAGGACAAATCAGTCGCCGATTTGGTCGTACGGTTGCAGATTTAGTTGATGGTGTCAGCAAGCTAAGTGAGGTTGAGTCCGCTTCAAGGGCCGAACAACAAGCGGAAAGTTTCCAAAAAATGACTCTTGCAATGTCCAGAGACATTCGGGTTATGTTAGTTAAACTCGCAGATCGACTGCACAACATGCGTACCCTCAGTGTCTTGTCGCCTGAAAAGCGCCGCCGTATCGCTCGAGAGACCCTAGAGATATATGCTCCCATTGCTCAGCGTCTCGGTATTAACGATATTCGCCTAGAGTTCGAAGATTTGGGCTTTGCCGCTATGTACCCTCTCCGCCATCGGCGCTTACGTGAAGCCATGAAGGCCGCACGAAAGAATCGCAAAGAAGTGGTTGCAGAAATCCACCAATCAATTGAACTGCGCCTCGAACGAGAGTCAGTTTCCGCAACAGTTAAAGGTAGAGAAAAACACCTGTGGAGCATCTATTTAAAGATGCGCGAAAAAAAGAAGTCCTTCCGCGATATTATGGACGTATTTGCTTTTAGGGTAGTCGTCGATAACGTTGATGACTGCTATCGAACCTTAGGCATAATGCACAATATCTATAAGCCTATACCAAGTGAATTTAAAGACTACATTGCCATTCCCAAGGCCAACGGATATCAGTCATTGCATACTCTTTTGGTCGGAATGCACGGGGTGATAATTGAGGTCCAAATTCGCACAAAAGAAATGGAGGCGATGGCTAATTTCGGCATTGCAGCCCATTGGGAATACAAATCGAGCAATAATCATGTTGAAGTCAGTCAGCGAAGGGCTGCACGCTGGGTTCAAGGCCTCCTTGAAATGCAAAAACAAGCAGGTGATTCCTTAGAATTTCTAGAGCATGTTAAAGCTGATTTATTTCCTGACGAAGTCTATGTTTTTTCACCGATGGGACAGATTGTTGAACTTCCTACTGGTGCTACGCCGATAGATTTCGCATACTCTGTCCACACCGGCCTAGGCGACAGCTGCATTGCATGTCATGTGGATGGAGAGCTAACGCCGCTTTCAGAGCCACTACAAAGCGGCCAGAAGGTTGAAATTGTCAGTGCCGATGGTGCGCAGCCCAATCCCAATTGGTTAAACTTCGTGGTCACCGCTAAGGCTAGAAGTGCTATTCGCCATTTCTTAAAAAATCAGCAGCACGATGAATCAGTAGATCTAGGCAAACGCCTTCTCGATCAAGCTCTTGGTAACTTGGGCGCCAGCTACAAACAGCTGAAAAAATCTCAGATTAAACGATTACTGAAGGAGACTGGTGCCGCTACCTTTGAGTATGTGTTGCAACAGATAGGCTTAGGTAATCGAGTCCCCTTTGCCGTCGCACATGTCTTAGTACCCGCCAGTAAACGTCAGATTTCTGAAGAAAAGAAAAACTCGCATCTTCCGGTAGTAATAGATGCTTCGGAGGGGCTTATTGTTCAGTATGCTCGATGCTGCCATCCTATTCTAGGCGATCCTATACTTGGGCATCTGACCCCCGGCAAAGGACTGGTCATACACCTCGAATCTTGCCGTAATTTAAAAGAAATTCGCTTGAATCCAGAAAAATGTATGCCGCTCATATGGTCCTCGGTAATCAAGGGCGAATTCGCGGTTGAATTAAAAGTGGAGCTCACGCCAGAACGAGGTTTTATTGCAGCACTGGCATCAAGGATGACAGAGGAAGACGCCACGATTGAGCATATTAGCGTTAATGAGAAAGATGCCTTTACCTCAATCGTAGATGTCATCCTAACGGTAAGGGATAGAATTCATCTAGCCGATATTATGCGCAGAGTACGAAGCCTGAAACCAGTGCGCCGCGTCTATCGGGTCAGAAACAAATAACCCATATATTAGTAAGGAGTCAATAATGACTAACAAAGCTATTATTCATACCGAAAATGCACCGGCGGCGATCGGAACCTACTCTCAGGCAGTAAAAGTTAACAACACGGTGTATTTGTCCGGGCAAATACCTTTAGATCCTAAGACTATGGCGTTAGTAGATGGGGGTATTAGGCCTCAAATTCAACAGGTGTTTGAAAACCTCGCTGCTGTCTGCGAAGCCTCGGGCGGTGACCTGAGTAATATCGTAAAACTTAATATATTTCTGACTGATCTCAGTCATTTCCCCGTCGTCAATGAGATTATGGGTGAGTATCTTCAAGAGCCATATCCAGCAAGAGCAGCGATTGGTGTGCGAGCTCTGCCGAAAGGCGCTAGTGTCGAAATGGATGGCATTGTCGTTATCTAACTTAGGTTCTTTTTATTAATTATGGCTTAATATTATTCAACTAATCAGTGGCTTATATAACGAGAGTGTAAAGTAGGTTTTAGGGTCCCTGTAGAATGCGCCGCTCTGCTCTCGCATACCTGCAAACTGATAGCACTAAGTGAACTCTATCTTATACAATGCATGCTCACATGGAATAAAATATAGTCTTCGAATATTTAAAAATAAGGTTTAATTATGGAAATGGAAAGTCTTAATTCAGAAAATGCCTGCAATATACTTAATGAAATAATGGAATATGAGTTAGCTGGCG
>JABILI010000035.1 GCA_018654575.1 Porticoccaceae bacterium | reverse complement strand
CTGATCGCCGGTTAGCAGCTTAGCTTTACTTTTACCAAAACTCATTGGCCCACCTTTACCGCCTCCGCCGCCCTGCATCTGGCGCATGAAAAAGACGAAAATGCCTAAAATTAATAGAATAGGGAAAGCTGCGACAAACAATTGAGATATCAAGCTTGGTTCTTCTCGCTCCTTACCTGCCACTTTGACATTGTGATTAACGAGATCATCCATTAATTTCGGGTCTTGAATATTTGGGCGCACAGATTTGAATTTCGACCCATCATTACGCTCACCATAAATAATAAGATCAGCGATCAAAACCTCACTAACACGATCATTTCTGACCTCATTAACAAAGGTCGAGTAATCGATGCTGTTATCTTCAGGCTTCGGTGAAAAGCTATTAAATACAGACATTAATATGGCTGCTAAAATCAGCCATACAATTAAATTTTTTGCCAGATCGTTCAAGTTTTATTCCTCATTTTTTAGCTTTTAAGCCTTTGGCAACCAGATATACTTCCCTAGATCGAGATCTCGAAGCATCTGGTTTAATAATAGACGCTCCATTAAACAGTGTTCTAACTTGTTGCACAAATGGATCAAATCCTTGTCCCTGAAAAAGCTTGGCGATAAACACACCGTTTTTCGATAAAACGCGATTAGCCAGATCAACGCCTAATTCAGCCAGATAAATCATCGCCGGCTGATCAACTGCCTTGTTACCACTTAAATTGGGGGCTATATCCGAAATTACAAGGTCTACCGCTCGGTTTCCGATTAAATCTATCAACTGAGTAAAAATCGCCTCCTCAGTAAAATCGCCCTGAATAAAGTCCACGCCAGCAATTGGGTCCATCGGCAGTATATCCAGAGCATGCACTCTGCCGTTGTGGCCAACTAACCGAGCCGCCACCTGAGACCAGCCCCCAGGAGTAGATCCTAGATCTACGACGGTCATGCCGGATCGGATTAGACGATCTTTCCCAACGATCTCTAGCAATTTATAACTAGCGCGAGACCGATAACCATCACGCTGAGATTGCTTCACATAAGGGTCGTTAACATGTTGTTTGATCCAACTACGATTTTTAGATTTCACGATGGCCTAATCTCCGCTAAAATAGCGACCTTAAAAATTGAGCATCATATTATGACAAGTTCCGCTGCAGATAAAAAATATTTACGTCGTTTAGGCCACAACCTTAAGCCAATAGTGACCATCGCGAGTAAAGGACTCACAGAAAATGTCGGTGCTGAGATTGATCGTGCTCTAAATGATCACGAACTGATCAAGATCAAACTGTCTGTTGGAGATCGAGCCGCTAAAAAATTACTGAGCGATGAAATCTGTACGTCTTATAGCGCTCAGTTAGTCCAGTCTATAGGACATATACTGCTCATCTATAAAAAATCAAAGAAACCAAATCCAAAATTATCCAATCTACTCCGGCAATAGGTCGAATATTTTCGGTAAAAGGATCTTTCTCTGGTGCATGGTTGTGACATAATTGACGAACTAGCTAAGAGGTATGCGTGAGGGACACCAAAAACAAAAAGCTTTTCATCGAATACATCGCCAAACCAGTGATACTTGGATTGCTTGTGGCCGCGGTTCTTATTTTAGCTTTCCCTCAATTTCAACCACAAACGGATGATGACGTCACTGACTTGATGGCACTTAGCCAATCAAACCTTGGTACCGATTGGATCGGCCCGGTTTCTTATGCGAGCGCAGTGTCTCGGGCCGCTCCGTCCGTGGTCAATATTTATACTCTTCAAGCAGCCCGATCAAGAAGCGACGCGTCCAATAGGATATCCCTCGGGTCTGGGGTCATTATGCAATCGGATGGCTTATTATTAACTAACCATCACGTGATCGAGGGAGCCGTAAAGATATTAGTGCTTCTCTATGACGGACGCGAGGTACCTGCAACTGTTGTGGGTACTGATCCTGAGATAGACCTAGCGGTTTTAAAGATCGAGGCCGATAATTTAACCCCAATTGCTCTGGGAGAACCTTCTCAAGCAAAAATTGGCGATATTGTCCTAGCAATTGGAAACCCATCTGGGATAGGGCAGTCCGTTACTCAGGGAATTATTAGTGCCAAAGGTCGCAATGGCCTGCGCTTAAATATTTTTGAAAATTTTATTCAAACAGATGCCGCCATTAATTCTGGTAGCTCCGGTGGCGCACTTATTGATGCCTATGGCAATTTGCTCGGCATTAATACCGCAACGCTCAATGATGTGGGCTCAACAGGCATAAGCTTTGCGATCCCTGCCGATGCTGCTGCAAAAGTCTTAACTGACATCACCCAATATGGCCATGTTGTGCGTGGCTGGCTCGGTATTAGTGCTAACCTTGGGTTAATTTCAAATGAACTGGGGATCACTAAGATTTTTGGTGTGACCTCGGTGGAACCGGGTGGCCCCACAGCAAAAGCAGGTCTTATACCGGGGGATATAATTTTTAAAATTGATGGTTTACCAGTCACCGACCCCCATATCAGCATCAACCAAATAACCAATGTCACCCCAGGGCAACCTGTCAAACTGAGCATCATTCGTCAAGACACGGTCATGGAGTTCACCGTGATCGCAGGCAATCGCCCTTTGCGCTAACTAATGCTAGCTCCCTAGCAGGAAGGTTAAGACACTCACTAAATGTTCATTTTGCTTTTTGGTGCCGATGGTTACGCGCAAAAACTGCTCGATGCGAGGCTGTTTAAAGTGTCTAACAATAATGCCATTCTGGCGTAAGCTTAAGACAAGCTCTTCCGCAGCTTTGTCGGCGTGGCAAACAAAGATAAAATTACCTGCGGAAGGCATCACTTCAAATCCAAGATTGAGCAAGTCATTTGTCAGCCTATCCCTGCTATTAATGACACGCTGACAGGTATCTTTAAAGTATTTCTGATCCTCAAAGGCTGCCATGCCCGCAGCGATAGGCAAGTGCCCTAATGGATATGAATTAAAGCTGTTTTTAATGCGCTCCAAGCCTTCTATTAGATCAACAGAACCCATAGCATAACCAATGCGCATACCAGCCAGAGAGCGAGATTTAGACATGGTTTGAACAACGAGCAGATTAGCGTACAACTCGATTAATGGTACTGCCGTCTCACCACCAAAATCTATATAGGCCTCATCTATCACGACAACCGAATCGGGGTTATCTTTTAATAACCGCTCAATCGCATCCAATCCGAGTAATCGACCCGTTGGCGCATTAGGGTTAGGGAAAATAATCCCGCCATTTGGTCGACTGTAATCTTCAACTGCTAGGGATAAATCTTCAGTTAGAGGAATCTGCTCAAAAGATATTCCATAAAGCTGACAAAACACGGGATAAAAACTGTAACTGATATCAGGAAATAATAGAGGCTCTGACTTTTTCAGCAATCCGTTAAAGACATGAGCTAAAACTTCGTCTGATCCATTACCAAGAAAGACCTGCTTTGGATCGAGCTGATAGTAATCGGCAATAGTCTGCCTTAATCCGTCTGCATTGGGTGGCGGGTACAGGCGTAAGTCATCATTTAAAAGCTGTTGAATAGCTGACGCTACTTGCGGAGAAGGACCGTAAGGGGTCTCATTAGTATTTAATTTAGTGACGTTGGCAATATCCGGCTGCTCCCCAGGGACATAGGGCTGAAGCTGGCTTACAAGATCACTCCAATACTTACTCATTAGCTAGTCTCTCTATGACGCTAAACTAAAAATTCAATCTTCAATACGATATTCTGCCGATCGTGCGTGGGCGCTCAACGATTCACCGCGAGCTAACGCAGAGGCGATCTTTCCCAGTTCAGACGCGCCCTGCTTAGAACAATAAATGAGCGAGCTACGTTTTTGGAAATCATAGACCCCCAATGGCGAAGAAAAACGAGATGTCGCTGAAGTAGGCAGCACATGATTTGGTCCGGCACAATAATCCCCCAAGGCTTCTGCAGTATAGCGACCCATAAAAATAGCGCCCGCATTACGGATATCTGACAACCAAGATTTTGGGTTTTCTACCGACAACTCTAGATGCTCTGGCGCAATACGATTGGATATTTCCACTGCCTGTTTCGCATCAGCAACCTGGATCAGCGCCCCTCGGCTTGCCAGAGATTTAGCGATAATATCTCTGCGCTCCATAGTCGGTAACAATTTGCTCATACTCGCATGCACGGCATCGATAAAGTCTGAGTCCCAAGCGATAAGGATTGACTGCGCCTCTTCATCATGTTCGGCTTGAGAAAATAGATCCATCGCAATCCAATCAGGGTCAGTCTCGCCATCACAGATGACTAATATTTCACTCGGCCCTGCGATCATGTCTAGTCCCACTGCACCAAAAACAAATCGCTTGGCGGTCGCCACATAGCTATTACCTGGACCTACAATTTTATCAACCTTTGAGACCGTTTCCGTACCATAAGCTAAAGCCGCTATTGCTTGAGCCCCACCAACCGTATAAACCCGATCAATACTAGCAATCGCTGCTGCCGCTAATACAAGGGGGCTAAGCGCTCCATCAGGAGCTGGGACCATCATGATTATCTCTTCAACTCCGGCAACCCGGGCAGGAATGGCGTTCATCAGTACCGATGATGGATAGCTAGCTTTGCCGCCGGGCACATAGATACCAACACGCGCCAAAGGCGTTACCTGCTGACCAAGCATAGTGCCGTTTTTCTCTTGGTATTGCCATGACTCCTGCAACTGGTGGGCATGATAATCTTTGATTCGTTGCGCGGCCTGTTCCAAGGCACGACGAGTGTCGATATCGATTGAAACTAGGGCTTTCTGGAGCTCATCTGAAGTCACACACAACTCATCCATGCTCTCACATTCACGATGATCAAAACGATTGGTGTACTCAATAACTGCTCTATCACCATTAATACGAACATCGTTCACTATGTCAGCGACAATCTTTGCGATACTATTATTGCTCGCCTCATCCCAGGACGTGAGAGCATCCAGAGCAGACAAAAATCCGTCGTCATTCGCATTTAGCTTGGTAATTTGACAAACCGCTTGAGGTGCCGTCACTTTTCAACGACCTCCGCAAGAGCATCTACAATAGCCTGGATCTCAGAAAACTTAGTTTTCATAGCGGCTTTATTCACAATCAGTCGAGCGCTAATATCAGCTATCTCATCTTGAGCCTCTAAACCATTAGCTTTCAGCGTATTACCAGTATCGACTATATCTACGATTTCATGGGCCAAGTCTAAAATAGGTGCAAGCTCCATAGCACCATAAAGCTTAATAAGATCTGCTTGCCTTCCCTGCTCCGCATAAAATTGGCGAGCCACATTGATATATTTAGTGGCGACTCTTAGTCGACCCTTTTGCTCAGGAGCGCCTTTCGTGACCGCAGTCATGATTTTACAACGAGCAATCCCAAGGTCTAAGGGCTCATAATAACCGTCACCCTGATGCTCTAAAAGCATGTCTTTCCCAGCGACCCCAATATCCGCCGCCCCAAACTGAAGATAAGTGGGTACATCTGAACCGCGCAAGATTAATAACCTTACGCCTTGACAATTTGTCTGAAAGACTAATTTTCGACTAGAAAAAACATCTTCCGCAGGAACAATCCCCGCCGCCGCTAGCAAGGGAAGTGTTTCCTTTAAAAGGCGCCCTTTAGTCAACGCCAATGTGATCTGTGTCATGATGATTCTTCAGCCAAATAATGAGTTTTATTGATTTTTACCTAATCAGGTACCCTTTTTATATCAGCGCCTACCTGCTGTAATTTTTCTTCTATGCACTCGTAACCTCGGTCTATATGGTATATCCGGTCAACTATAGTTTCTCCTTCAGCCGCCAAGCCTGCAATGACTAGAGCTGCAGATGCGCGCAAATCCGAGGCCATTACCTGTGCACCTGTTAATGTCTCAACGCCCTTAATAATTGCCGAATTACCTTCCACAATAATTTTAGCCCCCATGCGGTTTAACTCTTGAACTTGCATTAGTCGGTTTTCAAAAATCGTTTCCGTTACGATACTCAACCCCTCAGCCACTGCATTGACCGCTGTTAACTGCGCCTGCATATCTGTGGGGAAAGCTGGATAGGGGGCAGTTTTTAGGTTGACCCCTTTCGCTCTGCGCCCTTGCATATCAAGTTCTATCCAATCATCGCCAAAGGTAATAATACCACCGGTTTCTTCTAATTTAAGTAATACTGCCTCCAACAGTGAGGGGTCAGTCTTAGTTACCTTTATTTTTCCACCCGTCGCTGCAACGGCCGCAAGATAAGTTCCTGTTTCAATTCGGTCAGGCATCACCCGAAACGAACCACCCGACATTTTTTCAACACCCTCAATTACTAGCGTGTTTGATCCGGCACCTTTTACCTTTGCACCCCACACATTCATGCAGTTAGCTAGGTCAACAATTTCTGGCTCTCTAGCAGCATTTTCTATAATAGTCGTGCCCTCAGCCAGAGCCGCAGCCATCATCAAGTTTTCGGTAGCTCCAACCGACACCAAATCCATAAGAATGCGAGCACCTTTAAGACGCCCACTACTGCGAGCTTTAATATAACCTTTCTCAATCTCTATTGTCGCTCCCATCGCCTCGAGCCCCAGCAAATGTAGATCAACAGGTCGACTGCCAATAGCGCAACCACCAGGGAATGAAACATTTGCCTCGCCATAACGGCTCAGCATAGGACCAAGAACTAATATAGAGGCTCGCATGGTTTTTACTAAGTCATAAGGTGCCGTAAAACTATTAAGAGTCGAAGTATCTATCTCGACGGACATCTTCTCATCAACGCTAAGGGTAACCCCTAGAGTACCTAGCAACTCTATAGTGGTCGTTACATCTTGCAAATGAGGTAAATTAGCGATCGAAACCAAGCCATCACAAAGCAGCGACGCTGACAAAATAGGCAACGCAGAATTTTTGGATCCAGAAATCCATACTTCACCGTTAAGCGGCTTACCGCCTTGAATAATTAATTTATCCATTGAATCGCCTTAAAATAGAGAACTCACACCACACCAACAAGAACGCCTACATCACACCCTATTTCTACTAGGTTCGATGCTGCCATTCTAGGGGAGTGAACAGCTTCATATTGACCGCGTGAATAGCGCCAGAGGAAATAGACTCATTTAAAACAGCATAAATTAGCTGCTGCCGCTGGACCGCACGCTTGCCTTCAAATAGGTCACCCACTACAAGAACGTTGAAATGACTGCCTTGGCTATCCACCTCAACCTGACAGTTAGAGAGTGCATTTTCTAATAGTATTGTAACGTCTTCAGGATTCATTTTTTTACTCACATAAAACACATGCAGTGCCTAGCGACACTACTTTAATCAGTACTCTTCAGCCAGTTGTCAACAACCTCATCGAGCTTACCTGACGACCTTTGCGCCGCCTTTTTAAATTGACTTTTAAAAATTGATTCCAAATTAATACCATTTAAAACCACATTTATCACCTTCCACTCGCCTGTCTTTTTGCGAGCCACCCAGTACTCCAACGGATAAACCGCCGTTGCACTTCGAATTTGCTGTGAAACCTTAATTACTCTGACTTTAGGCTTTAGAGCCTTTCGGTTAACCAGGACAATTTTTTCATCTCCATAACTCATGAGTCCTCGACCATAAGTCTCCACCAAACCCTCGCGAAATAATGTTATAAACCGACCACGTTGCTCTGCAGAGGACTTTTTACGGTAATCACCCATGACTCTGCCAGCAATTCGATTAAAATCGACATACTTCCCCATTAAACGGTCCAAAGCATCGAAATAAACAGCTTCATTGCTAGGGTATTGATCCTTGTATTGAGCAATAATACCTATGACTTCCGCAGTCATCTGTTCGATATTATCAAAAGGGTTTTGCTCCAGCTTTGCGCTTTGCTGCAGTCCCTCAGCATTTACAGCATGGCTCATGCCTAGAATGCTCAAGCACAGCCACAAGCTACCTATGATTTTTTTAAATTTCGTCATAATGCCGCCCATCTTAATAATCCTTTACTAGGTTCTTCCTTTTTAAATTTAATGAAAAAATATTCTTTTTAATCGTTGCTGACTTTTACAGTCGCGCACTATACCATTCTCCAACTGTCGAATAAACATAATGCATGCACCCTTTGGAGACCCCATGTCAACCATCTACCTCCCCATAATTGCACTTCTAGCTGGTCTCTTAGGCTTAGTTTGGGGCGCGGACAAATTCGTCACGGGTAGTGCCGGGGTGGCCCGTAATTTTGGTATTTCCTCCATGATCATCGGCTTAACCGTGGTCTCTATTGGGACTTCATCGCCAGAAATTATCGTTTCGATTAACGCTTCCCTTAGCGATGTCGGCGGTCTTGCTGTAGGTAACGCCTTAGGCTCTAACCTTGCTAATATTGGGCTTGTGTTGGGTATCACCACACTAGTTGCACCACTTCCAGTGCCAACTCACTTGCTCAAAGAAGAAAGTCCTGTGTTGCTATTAATTACCATCTTAGCCGGACTATGCCTTTACGACGGAGAGCTAAATCGTGGAGAAAGCATTGCCCTTGGGTTAATGGTGATACCAATAATAGCTATTTTGGTGAAGAACAAAAAGAGCCGCCCAAACCAAGAAGCCGCAAATGATGTTAGCGCTGCAACTGATTTCTCGATGAAAACATCTAGCTTATACCTATTGTTAGGGTTAGTAATCCTGCTGTTAAGTGCAGAAGTAACCGTTTGGGGTGCTACATCCATTGCCTACTTTTTCGGCATTAGTGATGTAATTGTAGGTTTAACGGTTGTGGCCATCGGCACTAGTCTTCCGGAACTCGCAGCCTCAGTGGTGAGTGCAACAAAGGGGCATCATGATATCGCCGTCGGCAATATATTCGGGTCAAACCTTTTTAATCTTCTGCTTGTTATGACAACAGCTGGAGCTATCGCGCCAATAGCACTACCCAGTGAAATATTTAGTCGTGACTATTTATCATTGCTAGTGATGACACTGATGATGATCGGTTTGGTCGGCTGGACAGTGCGGAAAAATCGTCACATAAAAAGCGTTGCTCGCTTATCAAGATTTGTTGGCTTTATCCTATTGACCGGCTATGCCCTGTACTATGTAGTGTTATGGTCGTCACTGACCATTAGCTAATGCTTACTTGAGGAAGCGGTTTCGGCTTATAATGAAGTAATATAGATTAATAAAACGATAACTATCGGACTCTTTGATGACAGATTTTATTAGCTCAGGCCATCGCACTGTTGAGCTGGAAGCCAAAGCGGTTAGTCAACTAACTCCACGGATCGATCAAAATTTTGTGCTTGCCTGTGAAACTATTTTGGCTTGTCAGGGTAGAGTGGTCGTAACTGGCATGGGCAAGTCAGGCCATATTGGCAATAAAATTGCTTCGACTCTCGCAAGTACGGGCACGCCTGCGTTTTTTGTCCACCCTGGCGAAGCCAGCCATGGAGACCTAGGTATGATCACAAAATCTGACGTTGTGATTGCCATATCAAGCTCTGGCAGCACCAGCGAAGTAACCCGTTTACTGCCGTTAATTATTCGTCTAGGCATCCCCCTAATTAGCATGACTGGGGACGTTAGCTCTCAGCTATCTCAAGCGTCCTGCGCGCACCTTGATGTATCAGTTGCCAGTGAGGCCTGCCCCCTGAATTTGGCACCAACTACAAGTACTACAGTTACCTTAGTTATGGGTGATGCTTTGGCAATAGCTCTGTTGGAAGCCAGAGGCTTTAGTGCGGAAGATTTTGCATTTTCTCACCCCGGCGGCGCATTGGGTAGAAAACTATTGTTGCGAGTCTGCGACATTATGCACAAGGATGAGGACGTGCCCAAAGTAATGATTGATCAACCTGTACAAGATGCGCTGATTGAAATGACTCAAAAAGGTTTTGGAATGACTACTATTATTTCAAAAGATAAAAAGCTTATAGGCGTTTTTACAGATGGTGATCTGCGTCGTGCAATTGACCAAAACGTTGATATATCGACAACCACCATGGCCTCGGTAATGTCTCCACATCCAAAAACGATCAATAAAGATATGTTGGCTGTTGAAGCCCTGACCATTATGGAGTCGACCTCCATAACCGCTCTTATCGTCGAAGATGAAAAGGACCATCCTACAGGGGTGCTGCATCTGCATGACATTCTTCGTGCAGGAGTCGTCTAGTGTCTAATCTACCTTCCGAATCAATAAGCCGAGCGGCAAAAAAAATAAAACTATTGCTGCTAGATGTAGATGGCGTTCTCACCGATGGGCGGCTCTATTATGGTAATAGCGGCGAAGAAATGAAGGCCTTTAACATACAGGATGGCCTAGGTATCAAGTTGCTCCAACAGGGCGGAATACAAGTGGGTATAATCACAGGCCGAGTATCTGAGCTGTTGCAACGACGAGCTACCGAATTAGGTATAAATCCTGTAATACAGGGTAGAGAAGATAAGCTAACTGCGCTCAACGAATTAATGCTTACTGCAGACTTGAATTTGGACGAAATTGCTTTTGTGGGAGATGATCTACCAGATCTTGCGGTTATCAAAAAAGTAGGTTTAGGCATCACTGTCGCTAACGGGAGTGCTGCATTAAAATCTGCCGCCGACTGGCAAACCGCAAAAAAAGGTGGTGAGGGAGCAGTGCGAGAAGTTGCAGAAATGCTGCTGTCCTGCCAGAACAATCTCTCCCGCCTCCTGGAACAGTTTCAATGATTCGCCAATCTTTTATAGGCACGGCCTTGCTGATAATTATTGGCTGGTTTTTGCTCGTTTGGGACTCTCCTCCGGAATCCTTTATGCGTAATAATAACGCCGATCGTGTTCAACAAAGACAAGTGGACAGCTATATGGCGTCCATTACCAGCCAACGATTCTCGGCTACAGGAGAGCAATTATTCCTACTCACCTCGCCAAAAATGCAATTATTCTCAGGCGACTCTCGACTTGAATTAACTCAACCTCGATTTATTGCCTTGCCTAAGGATCTGAACAATAAAGGTAGGGGCGTCGCTTTTTTAGCAGACTTTGGCACCTTGTCTGGCACTGGAGACCGACTATCTTTGTTGGGTAATGTAAAGGCGGTGATCACCGGAACTGAACAAGAAAAGACCCTAACATCAAGCAACCTAGAATATCGGCCAACGGAAATGATTATCTCAACAGAGGATAACTTTACCCTTAAAACTGTGCAGTCATCGCTCATCGGTAAAGGCTTAGTGGGCGATCTCAATAAAGACTTATTTACCATTAAGTCTAAGGTGCATGGAGTTCACGATGCTATTTAAACGACTTTGTGCGGCGCTGTTATTTGCACATTGCTGCGTATCACTCGCCATTTCGTCTGATCACAACGAATCCATCGAAATTGATGCCGATTCTGCCGAATTTATTGAAACATCGGGGCTAACAACGTATCGCGGAAATGTGATTATTAAACAGGGCTCCATTATCATTGCTGCCGACGAAGTCACTATTTATTATCAAAACAATAAGGTAAGTCGAATTTTCTGCACGGGTTTACCTGCAAGCTATACACAGGAATCCGCTACGGATCAAACCAACATATTCGCGCGTGCCGAGACCATTGAGTATCAGCTTGCTGAAGATATCATTCACTTAAAAACTAATGCCTCGCTGTCACGCAATGGCACATTTATTAAGGGTGATTCCATTAACTATGACCTGACAGATGGGACATGGAAAGCCAAAGGTGATGATTTAGGTGGACAAAAACGTATTCAGCTGGTGATCCCTCCATTCACCCAAAGCACTCCTCCCGCCTTCGAGCCTGAAGGGAAGATAGAGCAACAGTTGGAGGAAGTTAAATAATGGCTATTTTAGAAGCTCGAAATTTAGCCAAATTTTACGCTAAAAGACCCGTGGTTAAAGATATTTCGTTATCAGTAAAGCAAGGTGAAATAGTGGGGCTACTTGGGCCAAACGGGGCGGGAAAGACTACCTGTTTTTATATGATTATAGGGTTAGTATCCCAAGATGCTGGAACGATCAGCATCGATCAGCAAGATATTACAAATCTGCCCATGCACGGTCGAGCGCGAAAAGGCTTAGGATATCTACCCCAGGAACCATCAATTTTTAGAGCCTTAAGCGTCAAAGACAATATCTTGGCAATTCTGGAAACCCGCAAGACACTCACACGTCATCAGCGCAACAACATTCTCGAAGAATTACTGAATGAGTTCCACATTTCACACCTTTCAGAGAATGCCGGCATGAGCCTATCTGGTGGCGAGCGCCGAAGGGTTGAGATTGCCAGAGCTTTAGCAGCTGATCCTCAATTTATTCTTCTCGATGAGCCCTTTGCCGGTGTTGACCCTATTTCTGTAAATGATATTAAAAACATCATTCGTCATCTTCGAGATAAAGGCATTGGTATACTGATAACCGATCATAATGTTAGGGAGACACTCGATATTTGTGAGCATGCTTATATCGTCGGTGAAGGTAATGTCATTGCAGAAGGAACCACTGATCACATTTTAAACGACGAAAAAGTAAGAAAAACCTATCTTGGAGAACATTTTACACTGTAAAGGCAGCATTTTTAGGATTAGGTGATTGCCAGACACTACCTTTCGGCACTAAAATTGCATCCCAGAATATATTTTAGATATCCTTTCTATGCGTCCAGGCCTGCAATTAAAGATTAGTCAGCAGCTGACTATGACCCCGCAACTGCAACAGGCCATCAAGTTACTGCAACTATCCACGATTGAATTGCATCAAGAAATAATTGAGCAGGTCTATAGCAATCCTTTGCTTGAAATAGACGATGACAATGCTAGTACAACTAATACTGAGCAACACCAGGATTCGTCAGCCCCAAATGATACTGTTGCCGTTGACTTGAACGCAGACGACGGTAATCTGCGACAAACTGTCGTTGATGCCACCGATAAAGCTGTTACCGAAACTGAATTAGATCACACTTGGCAGACTGAAAAACCTCAAGATTTACCCGTTGATGCTAATTGGGGCGAAGTCTACAGCCCTACCATGCAGGTCTCCAGTGGAGCCTCTGAAAGTAATTGGGAGCAGGTTTACACAGTAACCGAGTCACTCCAAGATCACTTAACGTGGCAACTCAACCTTACTCCCTTCTCAGACCGTGACCGAGAGATTGCTGAAGCCTATATAGATGCTGTTAGTCCCTCTGGGTTCATTAGCGAAAATCTTGCTGATATTGCCTCTTCTACGATAAGTGAAAATACACAAGATCCTATCGAGGAAAATGAGTTGGCGACTGTACTGCGTCGTTTACAGCAATTTGATCCTCCCGGGGTGTTTGCACGAGATATAAGTGAATGTTTAACCATCCAGCTTCATCAACTATCCTTAGATACACCCTACAGGAATCAGGCTATTAGACTAGCCTCTGAATTCTTACAAGATATTGCGTCGATTGACTTAGTCAATCTTGCTAAAAAAACGCGCTATAGCCAAGAAGATCTTCAAGGGGGCTTAAAGCTAATTCGCACCCTTAACCCTAGGCCTGGTGAGGCTTTAACCGTTAATCCGGCTGAATATATTGTACCCGATGCCTACGTAGAAAAATTATCAGGCCGCTGGCGAGTCAGGCTTAACGATGGCAATGCGCCTCGCCTAAAAATCAATGACCTCTATGCCAACTTAATAAAACGGTCGGACGACAGCAACCAAAACCAATTTCTAAAAGATAACCTTGCCGAGGCAAAATGGTTCCTGCGTAGCCTCGAGAGCAGAAATGACACATTAATGCGAGTTTCTATTTCTATTATTGAGTTACAGCAAGGATTTTTAGACCATGGGCCAATAGCAATGAGGCCGATGGTTCTATCAGATATCGCCATCAAATTAGATCTTCACGAGTCAACTATTTCTCGAGTCACTACCAATAAATACCTAGCAACGCCACGGGGAATTTTTGAACTAAAGTATTTCTTTTCCAGTCACGTAAGTACAGTCGGAGGAGGAGAGTGTTCATCGACAGCAGTTTGCGCTATCCTAAAGACTCTTATTAGTACCGAAAAAACATCGAAACCATTAAGTGATAATAAGTTAATGGTTCTTCTTGAAGAACAAGGTATTCACGTGGCACGAAGGACTGTTGCCAAATATAGAGAAGGTATGGGTATACCATCATCGAGCCAAAGAAAACGATTCGAAAATGTTAACTAGCCAAGGAGTAATGAATGCAAATGACAATAAGTGGTCATCATTTAGACATCACCGACCCTATGAGAGACTACGTTACTAATAAACTATCTAAACTAGAGCGGCATTACGAACAGATTACTAGCACAGCCGTTATTCTCACTATAGAGAAACTGCAGCATAAAGCCGAAGCAACGGTACACGCCAGCGGAGCTGAATTATTTGCCATATCAGAACATCTAGATATGTATGCAGCGATAGACGCTCTGGCTGACAAACTAGACAGACAACTCATTAAGCATAAAGAAAAAAATCGAGGTCACTAGCTTTTCTAATGAAGATCACCGATGTACTAATCCCTGCGATGACCCAGTGTGATCTGGCCTGGTCGAGTAAAAAGCGCGTGCTCCAGAATCTATCTTCATTAGTCAGCGAACATTTAGGCGGTGATGCAGAACAAGCAGATGGCCTGTTCCATAGCTTTGTCGCTCGAGAAAAACTAGGCAGTACTTCGATAGGTGATGGTGTCGCGATCCCTCATTGTCGCGCAGCGGGCTTTAAACGCATTCACGGCTGTTTGATAACTCTTGAAAACCCCATAAATTTTGACGCCTATGACGATCAGCCTGTTGATCTCATTTTTGCCCTAGTCGTCCCTGAAGAGAAAAATGACGAGCATCTAGCTACCTTGGCTAGAATAGCGGCGTTGATGCAGCAAGATTCTTCTCGGCAATTATTGCGGGCATGCCAAAATAATGAAGATCTTTACAACACAGCAGTCAGATTGGAGCGCTCAAACTAATGCCTCGACTGGTTGTTGTTAGCGGAAGATCTGGCTCAGGTAAAACCTCAGCACTCAATATTCTCGAGGATGTCGGATTTGACTGTATTGACAACCTACCACCGAGCTTACTGCCTGATCTTATTAAGCAGTTGAATTCAGAAGGGATCAATGAAGATCTGAGACTAGCCGTAGGAATCGATGCTAGAAATCTAGTTGGCGATCTTAATAAATTGCCGGATATTCTCGCGGGGCTAGAGGCTAGTGGTATTGAAGTGAGCGTTATTTTCCTGCAGGCACGGCGCAGTGATTTAATACGTCGTTATAGTGAGACTAGACGCAAACACCCTCTTAGTAATGAAACTGTCAGCCTACCTGAAGCAATCGATCTCGAGGCAAAAATCCTATCTCCAATACTGAATATTTCAGATCGCAACATTGATACATCCGGTCTATCACTGCACCAATTAAGAGATCTTGTAAAAAATACTATCGTACCCAACAGTCCAGAGCACATGGCGATACTGTTTGAATCCTTTGGCTTCAAAAAGGGTCTACCGGACGCCTCTGATTTTATTTTCGATGTCCGTTGCCTACCCAATCCCTACTGGAAACAAGAATTGCGTAGCCTAACTGGCTATGACGAGAGTGTTATTGAGTTTTTAGAAAGTCAGGTTGACGTAGCTGCAATGCTGTCAGACATTATCGGGTTTTTGACCCGCTGGATACCAAAATTTCAAGCTAATAATAGGAGCTATTTAACGATTTCTATCGGTTGTACGGGCGGTCAGCATCGTTCAGTTTATATCGCCAATCGATTACAAGAGTATTTTGCAAAAGAACAGTCTTTAGTACAGGTTGTGCATAAAGAGCTGTCCGTATGAAACCGATTATTAAGCCTGTATGATTCGCCAAAAAATTACTGTTATTAATAAACTGGGCTTACATGCCCGTGCGGCGACGAAACTCGCCACTACTGCTGGGCGCTACAAGTGCTCCGTCAGCACTGGCACAAAAGAACCTCTTGTAGATGCTAAAAGCATCATGTCATTGATGTTACTGGCAGCCTCAAAAGATACAAATCTTATCTTCGAGTTTGAGGGGCCAGAAGAACAGCTTGCCTGCGATGCAATCAGTGTATTGTTTGCCGATTATTTTGGCGAAGGCGAATAATCTTAGCGTAAATTTTACCCTATTTTGACTATTCCTCTATCGCAGTCAAGCATACAGAGCTAGAATAGAGATCCGTCCAGCACACAGCGGCTCGACTAGGAAAGCAAGGTATGAAGACCGAAAACAACTTACTGGCTAAGCTTGATAACGCCATTGATTCAATTACTTTGAATCAGGTTAGGCATACCCTTAACAATCTCTCACCGCCAGATATTGCCCACCAACTCGAAATCGCACCACCCAAACACCGCCACATCTTATGGGAGCTCGTTGATCCAGATATTTCTGGTGAGGTGCTGCAGGATCTGTCTGATGAAATCCAATTAGAGTTCCTAGAAAAAATGGATGGCGCTGAAGTTGCCTCGATAACCGAAGGATTAAACGTTGACGATATCGTTGATATTCTTCAACAGCTGCCTGATCAAGTTATTCCCGAGGTGCTCAAAGCTATGTCAGCACAGGATCGACTAAGAGTTGAGACTATCCTGACCTATGACGAGGACACCGCTGGCGGGCTCATGGACACAGAAGTGATCACTGTGCGTCCAGATATTAGCGTCGACGTAGTGCTTCGCTACCTGAGGCGATTCGAAGAAGTTCCTGATACCACAGACAACCTTTTTGTCGTGAGCCGCAGCGACACGTTTATGGGTAATCTATCCATTGGCAAATTGCTAACCTCGTCTCCTGCTACGACCGTTCGAGAGGTTATGAACAGTGAAGTTCAAGCTATCGATGTCAATCTAACTGATTCAGAAGTTGCCCATCGATTCCAGCGATATGATCTTGTTTCTGCTCCCGTTATTGATGAACACTGTAGATTATTAGGACGAATCACCATTGATGATGTTGTGGATGTAATCGTTGAAGACGCGGATCATTCTCTTTTAGCTATGGCGGGACTTAGTGACACTGAAGACACATTCTCTTCCGTCGCCCGAACAGCCCCACGGCGCGCTATTTGGTTAGGAGTTAATTTAATCACAGCCTTTCTCGCCTCATTAGCCATCAGTCAATTTGAGGCAACTCTAGACAAGCTGGTCACACTAGCAATACTAATGCCTATCGTCGCTAGTATGGGTGGTGTCGCAGGGAGTCAAACTCTCACCGTGGTCATCCGAGGGATGGCCTTAGGCCAAGTAGAACAGAGCAACCTCAACTGGTTAATGAGCAAAGAATTTGCTGTCGGCGTTTTAAATGGTTTACTTTACGCAGTCGTAGTCGGGTGTGTAGTTTCGCTCTGGTTTCACGATTGGGATATGGGCATAATTATTGGACTAGCCATGGCCATTAATCTAATGGCAGCTGCGCTTGCAGGGACAATCTTGCCTGTATTACTGCGATCTCTAAAAATAGATCCTGCACTGGCGGGATCTGTTATTTTAACAACCATTACCGATGTGGTTGGCTTTGTTTCATTTCTAGGCTTAGCCGCAGTATTTCTGATCTAATGGGAGACGCTATGGATGATAACGGCTATGACGGGCCAAGTAAATCACAGCTTAAACGAGATAGTCATGCTCTCCAGGAAATGGGTAAGCAATTAGTAGAAATGCCAGAAGGTAAGCTACAAAAATTTACGCTTCCGGAGACTCTAAAAGAGGCAATTTACGAAGCGCGTAGACTAAAAAGTCGAGAGGCGAAACGTCGCCATTTGCAATATATTGGCAAGCTAATGCGAATTTCTGATATCGATGATATCCAGCTCACGCTAGAGAAGATGGATCATCAGTCCCAAACTTACCGTCAGCATTTTAAATCGCTTGAAGACTGGCGCGACCGCCTAGTCAATGAAGGGCAAGCCGGTATCGATGAGTTTTTAGGGTGCTATCCAGAGGCGGAGCGACAGAAACTTCGCAATCTTCAACGCCAGGCCAATCGAGAATTAGATCTTAAAAAATCACCCGTGGCCAGCCGTAAAATTTTCTCTTATATCAGATCTTTGACCGAATAGATTAAGGGGTAAAAAGCTACAACTTACGATGCTGCTGCACTGGCATATTGCGGCGTTGGTCGCGAATTAACGCCAAGTTGATTTGAGCAATGGCGATGCCTGGCTGGTCGCCTATAACTGAATCAAGGATCAACCCCCAAGGATCAATAATGGCACTTCCACCCCAAAGCCCGCGCTTCGGGTGGTGACGGTCTACTAAATTAGCTCCGATAACAAACAGTTGATTCTCAATAGCGCGGGCCCGCAACAAAACCTCCCAATGAGCTTCGCCGGTATTGGCTGTAAAAGCCGATGGAACTGTAATAATTTCGGCGCCCTGATCCGCCAGTTTACGATATAACTCAGGGAACCTCAGATCATAACAAACCGTCAAACCTATATTTGCAGCAGGGGTAGGCACTGCACAGATGCTAATTCCCGCAGAATAACGGTCGGATTCTCTATACTGCCTATCCTGATCCTGAGACAATGATATATCAGCATCAAAAAGATGAATTTTATCATAATAAGCTTCTCTCTTACCCTCGGGATTAAGTAAAAAAGAACGCGCATAGGGCCTATTCACATCAATCGGTTCAATACAACCTAAAATAGGAATAGTCCCCCCAACAAGCCAGATATTTAGCTCTTGAGCCTGAGCTCGCAAGAATTCACTCACCAAACCCGTTTCACCATTCTCATCTTTTATGGCCGCACTAATATTAGTTTGCCCATAATAAGCAAAGTTCTCAGGCAGAACAGCAAGGTTAGCCCCTCGGTCAACTGCCTCCCTTAGTAATGATTTGGCATTATCTAGATTCTTTGCAATCGAGCCCGCGGGCTTTAATTGAATGGCAGCCGCTATGAGCGTATCTTCAGAACTACATGATTCTGTCTTATTGGTCATTGGATTGTGTTTCAGGCGACGGCTGGTTCTCTAATTCACTCGCGAATATCTCATCGACAGTAATATCGATGTCATCCCAAGGGCCCGTTAATTCGTAACTAATACTCGATAAGCGATCTACCTGTTTCTGAACAATTTTGCTGGTTATATAGACACCAGCGGCGGCAGGAATACCTCCAAGTAAAGCAACCACCCAAGGTAAATTGGTTGCCACAGGAAGAGTCGCAACAAGCTGAGCTTCTGTAGTCTCATCAATTAAATTAAATGTTCCTGCCATGCTCATACGACCAGAAGGCATTTCCATTTTTAAGGGATCAAGAAAAATAGCATTGCCTTGATCAAAATAGATAGTACCCTGTAAATTGTTATAGGCTAAGTTTTGACCAATCACGTCGGAAAAGTCCAATTGAAGCCTCTTCAGCCAATTTGCAAAGTTAAACAAACTAACCAACTTTAAAGCTGCTCCAGCGCCCCCTGGAGACCTATAAAAATCGCCATTATTGAGCTCGATTTGAAAATTTCCAGTAATGTTTTGTTTATTAATATTCCATGGCTGATCTTGCCAGGCTAGGTCAAATACGAAATTGCCTGACTCACTATCAGCAATAGGAGCAACATCAAATCCACTGAAAACATCATAGATATTGTTAACACCAACGGGTCCAGTCAGCCTACTACTGTATGTGGCTCCATCGAATCCCCAGAAAAACTCCGTTGATTTCTGATCATCGAACATACTTGGTTGTAGTCCGAAAAAATTACCTTTAATGTGCTGAAACGCAGCCCCTAAGTCATCAGGGCGCAACTGAAAAGCCAGAGAGCCCCAGAGTTTATCTCCAATAAATAAGTTTTCGACCGAAAGATCAACTGCTAAAAAATGTCTTGGATCAAGGTCCTGCTTCCCTATTTTCTCATCAAGTAGATCATCGGCTAATTCTAAACGAACCAAATTCATCTTGGGAACCAACTTTTCGTCAGCAGGCAGCGACAAAAACCCATCGGCAAGGTGACTGGAAAACTCGATATTAGTCGCGCTATCAGACAATTTGATCACCGCTGCCAGGTCTTTCAATTCGATCGATGCTAATTCGAGGTTATCGAATGTGAAATCAAAAAGGGGGCTCCAGCTAGCATTATCTGGACTTGATCGCCCATCAAATAGTCTGATAACCGGTGGCCACCAATCAATCTCGGTGGTAGGTAAGTGAGCCGCGATTAAGACTTCATTTGCAGAAGGAAGAGACACCGTGCGGTCAAAACTTACCAAACCTCTTGATAACCCTTGGTCGCTAAAACGGAGGTCTGTTACTAATTTTTGTCCCAGAGTGCCCTCCAGCCTTGTCAAACCAGAGTCAAAATGAAGCTTCAATGCGAGATCCTCACTTGTCTCAGTCGTCTTACCTAAGGGCGCAGGTAACAGGATCTCATTTCCTCTTAGCTGACTGGTCAAGTACAAGGTAACCTCACTTTCATTTACTTCGGCGACTTTCGCTTTTGCGACAGAACCCCTCGCGTTGATCGTTAATAATCCTTCAAGAGGTATAATACCCTTGACGACCTCTGTCCAAGGAAAGTCCACCACCTGACTAAGACTAATTGGCTCCACCGCTGTACTAAGAGCTATTTGTTGATCATCGCCACGCTTGAAAATCTGTGCATCAAACGGCTGCTCCCATAGCTGACCACTAATAGCATCTGAGTAGAGACCTTTTTCGACAGAATAGTGGATGTCGCCAACCATATCAGTCAGTTTAATTGACGTATCGGTAATCGATAAACTAGCATCTGTTAGTCGGCTGTCGACTCGGTAATCTCCTTTAGACGCATTACCGCCGGCTTTCGCCAAAGCAATCTCAAGAGCCAAGTGAGTCTTTGCTTGGCCGCTATATTCCCAATCAGCTAAAGGCCCAATATTTTTGTGAAGCGGAGACTTGGCAATAATATTGATTGCTTGTGACACATCAGATTTTAGACTGCCATCTAGGAAGAGTATGTTTGCTCTTGAATGTCCCTTAGGATGAATACCATATGTCACTTTGACCTCTTCAATCTTAGCGCCAGCCATCGTTGCTGAGCTGACAGCACCTTCAACATGGGTATCATCAATTAAAAAAGCTGCATTAACATCACTTAGCCCTAGCCACTGTGGGTGAAAGTTAATATCCCCATTTTCCATCTCTATCAATAACTGGTTTGTTCGAACGGGCTTGTTAAACAATGTTGCTGACCGGTGAACCATGCCAAATTTCTTGATATCGGCCTTTAAAATAGAGGCTCTCAGCCAATTTGAAAGATTTTCCGACATTTTATAAGGCAGAAATTGGTCCTTATAGGTTGCGTCGAGATTTCGCCCCCCAATAATAAGGTTGACCTCTGGCTTAGATCCCTTCACTGCTCTATTTTGCTCGACCGAAAAAATAATATTAGTAACGCCTGCTTCAACTTCGGCCTTAATGACAGAGCTATATACTCTAAGGTCCTGATTCTGGGGATTAACGCCTAAATACACAGTACCCTGGGCTTCGAGAACCTTAATATAATCTTTGTAAACGGTAGGAAAGAATACTTGAAACCCATCAAGGTCACTCAGATGGAATAGGCCTTCATTATTTTTAATTTCGAGATAACCACTTAACCCTTTAATGCCAGGAACACCTTTATAAGGCGAGACATCAATATTAGTTAAATTAGCTGACGCATAATAACCTGCCTGTTTTTGCCCAAACGTAAGTACATTTAGCTGTCCACGAGGGCTTAAGTCATCTATCGTCTTTAGTAACTGATCATTTAAAACTTCTGCCTCTTTGAGTAAGTCAGATAAAAGTGTCAAGTTTAAATGGCTGACTGATACGTCAAAATCTTGCCATTGCGAACCGAGACGTTGAGTGAACACAAGATCTAAGGGTTGGATTTCAGTGTCAGACCAAGCAAACCCAAGCCCCTGAAAACGTATTCCCCAATCTAACTCAGGGATATACCAGCCTGTTATCTCAGTGGTTATATCTCTGATAGCGGGCACATCCGCCACCCAATCGAGGGGCACCTCAGTCACAGAAACGGAACCCTCAAAATCCACCCCTCCACCTTGATGAATATCAAACCACAAATCACCACTGGCATCAGCGGTAAATTGTGAAGCATCGGCCAGTAATTCTGGCATTAGCCTTTTGCCTAAGTCTATTAAGGGCTGAGGAACTGAGAGATTTCGTAACTGCAGATAGCCCTCTGCATTAAAGGACTTAAGATCTAAGGGATCTCCCTCCCCTTCAAGGACTAAATAAGAAGGCGTATCTTGATCAGATTGATAGACCGTCATCTCGCTGCGATGAAAGTCTCTATCATTTTCAAGTTTGACTGAACTGCCATGGACTTTAATTGATTTACCAGAAAAAAAATCAAACTCTAACTGAACGCTTTCTAAATGTATCAAGCGACTATAAATAAGCGGCTCTAGAAGCACTCTCAAGTTAGTATTATCGCCGCCAGGAATGTCCTTCAAACTCCAACGACCTGCTTCGTCTTCAGCTAGCTTAATCGTTAAATTGTCAGCCACTAGTTCATGCCAAATCGTATTTCCATGCCTAATCGTCTGAAACAGATCGAGTTCAGCTTTTACTTGACGTACCACGATAGCGGACATCTGATTAGCACCCATAATATCGAGGTTTTCAATCTCAATAACTGGCAACAATCTCGGCCATTCGCCCCGCAATTTGCCGAGGTTAACCTGCAGACCCGTGCTCTGATTAAGAAAATTGACAATAGAGGGCCTCAATCCATCAACTGCGCTAATCGTTTGCCTGCCCACCAATACCAGAACGAGGGTACCGATAATCAGCAAAGCAGTGGCCCAAAGAAACCATCGCCCAATTGATGTCATTGTGTTTATTGCTTTAATTGCCATTCTGCGGTCTCAAACCGGAATAATATAAAACTGCTCACGAGAATATTGTTCATCATCACGAAGTTGAATTGTACAGTCAATTGACTTTTCAATCTCGGTCAGCGCAGACCTTTCTTCAGTTGATAAATATCCATTCTTTAGGTACTTTTAAGTGAAGGTATTTTTATACTGACAGCGACTGCCAGATAGGGATCTCAAAGCGACGGAGAAGCCTACAAGTCTCAGCGATAGGCAATCCAACAACACCACTATAACTACCTTCGATAGATTCTACGAAGATTGATCCAAAGCCTTGTATCGCGTAACTGCCCGCCTTTCCATCTGGCTCTCCAGTACTCCAGTAGTTGAGACACTCTTGCTCAGAGATAGCCCGAAAGATCACCAATGTTTCAGACATCAATACTGCAGATTCAATGCCATTATTGATCGCGACCGCAGAGATTACTTTATGAGCCCTTCCTGAGAGCTGACTGAGCATTCGCTTTGAATCTGAATAGTCTTTTGGTTTACCAAATATTTGCTCATTACATAGTACGATTGTATCTGCACCCAGGACAGGCTGGCTCCCTATTTGAGCATCATATCCGGTCTTCGCCTTCTGAGATGCTAGCCGGCAAACGAATTCAGCCGATGATTCATTACTCCATTGACTCTCGTTAATATCTGCAGGTGCGACGCTAAATCGAACCCCAATCTGATTTAGAATATCCACTCGCCTTGGAGATGCCGACGCCAATATAAGGTCAAAAACCTCATTGTGATTACTCCGTTCTGACGACATAAAAAACCCCTAAGTTAATTTCGACTATAAAATTGTATTACTGAACTTTTAGCTAGAGACTAACGACGCTTTTCATGTACTTTAACTAAAAATCTATCGATTAAAGGCCATATTAAAACCGAACTAATCGCTCCCAAGGGAACGTCACCATAGCCCACGGGCACGCCCCAAACAGAATACATAAAGTTACTTAAAAATCCGGAAAAAATAATGAGTATAAATACCAAAACACAACGGTGAATAACATTGAAATAAATTAACCATCCGCTGAGTAAATAGGGTACTGCACCGATAAAAACAAATAGAAAAACATGAAGACCTAAAGGCGATCTAAATACTAGATCAGTGAGAAAACCAACAAATGCAGCAAACCCAATGCCCCAATGATTAGGTTGGAAGGTAATCCATCCAATAACCATTAAAAGTAAAAAATTAGGCTTCCAAGGCAACCAAGCAGCGGAGGTGGGGATTAGCTGTAGCACCGACGCCAGGATTAGCGAGACAATAACGATCAAGTAGTAACGCTTTGACGTCACTGGACGTTTCCATTTCTGCTACCATCTTGTGATGTGAAAACTAACAAAAGATGCTTACTTCGATCAATCTCTGCCGCTGGCTGCACATTGATTTCGAGGAATTCTTTACCCTCGATTTTCTCAATACTTAGAACCGAACCAACGGGGTAACCCGGAGGAAAACGACCCCCCAAACCTGAACTCACAAGCTCGTCTCCCTCTCGTATGTCCGCAGTCGGCGATAAAAACCGTAACTGTATATTATTGTAGTCAGAAGTACCCTCGGCGATAGACCGCATTCCATTTCGTAAAACCTGCACAGGAATTGCATGCGTGTTATCAGTAATTAGCAGCGCTACGCTATGGTTATCAAAGACCGATATGATTTGTCCCATCAAACCCTCAGCATCTAAGATTGGTTGCCCAACATAGGCTCCATCTTGAAGGCCCCTATCGATACTCAAAGTGTGGCTTTGAGGACTGGGTGAAACCCCAATGACCTCTGTCACCAATATACTGTCGGTTAGCAGCTCGGTGGCATTAAGTAAAAGACGTAACCGTAGATTCTCGGCAGCTAACTCAGCCATGCGCTGTAACTGTCCGCGATAAATAAGGCTTTCTTGTTTTAACCGCAGGTTTTCTTTTTCAATCACGGATCGATCAGTTGACCGTAAATCAGCCCATCCTTCAATACGCAAGGGAATATTAGCAATCCAATTCACTGGCCTAATCGACCGGTCAGCAAGCTTTTCGATCGAACTAAACCAGTTTGTATAATAGTGAATCGTCATCATCCCAAATGCGATTAAAAAGAAAATAACCACTTTACGAATGGTGGAGGATGATTTAACGAACACCTTGTTAATTGATCTACTCCCGATACTTCAAAGACCTACAAAAAACTCATTACCTATTCATCAGCCTAAAGAGTTAAGTGATCTAGTCTCTTGTTGTCCATCATATCTAAAAACTCACCACCGCCTCGCGCAACACAAGTGAGCGGCTCTTCGGCTAAAATAACCGGCAGTCCCGTTTCATGAGACAGCAAGCGGTCGAGATCTTTTAATAAAGCACCGCCGCCAGTTAGCACAATACCGGCCTCTGCAATATCAGAAGCGAGTTCAGGAGGAGACTGCTCAAGCACCCGTTTTACAGCTTGAACTATTCCAACTAATGGCTCTTGCAAAGCGCCTAGAATCTCATCGCTAGTAAGCGTAAATCGCTTAGGCACTCCCTCAGCAAGATTGCGGCCTCGAACCTCGATTTCTCGAACTTCTTTGGCTAAATAGGCTCCGCCTATTTCCATTTTAATGCGCTCTGCAGTGGTATCACCAATAACACTGCCATATTCACGGCGTACAAAGTTAACAATTGCTTCGTCAAAACGATCACCACCGATGCGAACGGAATCAGCAAAAACGACACCACTAAGAGAAAGAATAGCGATTTCAGTTGTGCCACCACCGACATCAACAACCATAGAGCCAATCGCCTCATCAACGGGTAATCCTGCTCCAATAGCAGCGGCCATGGGCTCTTCAATCAAAAATACCTCTCGAGCACCGGCGCTATACGCTGACTCTTTAATCGCTCGAGTTTCGACTTCAGTAGCCATGCAGGGCACACAAATAAGGACTCTTGGGCTCGGCGGAATAAAACTTTTGATATGCACTTTTTTAATAAAATGCTGCAACATTTTCTCTGTCACTTGGAAATCTGCAATAACACCATCTTTAAGCGGTCTAATCGCTGTAATATTACCCGGTGTTCTACCCAACATACGTTTAGCATCAACACCAACAGCTTCAACAACCTTTTGTCCAAGATGTTGACGAATAGCGACCACTGACGGTTCATTCAGCACTATGCCCTTTTCGCGGACATAAATGAGTGTATTTGCGGTGCCTAGATCGATTGACAGGTCGCTGGAAAACAAGCCACGAATTTTTTTTAACATCTAGAGGACTTCCTCGGTTACTTTTGCTGCAATAAGCGTTGCAGAAAACTTGTTGTTTTTCGTTGTTTAGTCGCATTTAAAAAGCGGCTAAATATTATTCCTAATACGAGAGTTTAGCTGATCTTGAGAGAAACTTCCTATAACTATACTTAATTTGCTCAATTTTGCGTAGATGCTGATAAAATAGAGTTTTTAAGAGGTGAACGCCTTAACCTCATATCACCATTTATGGTAACTTATCTCACCTAATGAGTGGAGTGTTAGTTAGGTGACACAAGATAGGCTCAACAATTGTAATTCGCAGGCAAAAAAGATGATCATCAAACGAGAAGAAATTGAAAAGTTAGCGACTTTATCGCGTATTTCAATTGACGAAAAAACCATCACCGATGTCTCAGAGCGTTTGAGCAGCGTATTGAATCTAGTTGATCAGCTGCAAACCGCTAACACTGATTCGGTGCAGAGTATATCGCGACCATTTCAAGTATCTCAGCGTCTGCGCGCAGACGAAATCACTGAAAGTAATCAACGTGATGCCTTTCAAGTAATAGCTCCGGCGACGGACAATGGACTATTCACCGTCCCGAAAATGATCGATTAAATGAGTCGCTAATGCACAATTATACTATCGCCGAGTTGGTTAAAGGGCTTCAAAGCAAGCAATTCTCAAGTGTTGAATTAACTCAGCATTTTTTAGCCCGTATTCGTCAGTTTAATGATCAATACAATGCGGTAATTACTGTTACCGAAGACCAAGCTCTGCAGGTAGCACAGCTGGCGGATCAAAGATTGGCCACAGGATCTGCGCCCGCATTGTGCGGCGTACCCCTGCTACACAAAGACATCTTTTGCACTAAGGGCGTGCGCACAAGTTGTGGCTCTAAAATGTTGGACAACTTCATACCACCTTATAATGCTACCGTTGTGGAAAATTTTGAGCAGACCGGCGCGGTTATGCTCGGAAAAACAAATATGGATGAGTTTGCTATGGGCTCCTCCAATGAAACTAGCTTTTATGGGCCAGTTAAAAATCCATGGGCTACCGATTGTGTGCCTGGAGGGTCCTCAGGAGGTTCAGCAGCAGCTGTTGCTGGAAGACTAGCTCCGGGAGCGACAGCGACAGATACCGGCGGCTCTATTCGCCAACCGGCGGCTCTTTGCGGTATTAGCGGGTTAAAACCGACCTATGGTCGAGTATCGCGCTGGGGGATGATTGCCTTCGCTTCCAGCTTAGATCAGGCAGGCCCTATGGCCCGCACAGCAGAAGATTGCGCATTACTTTTAAACTGCATGGCCAGCTTTGATGATAAAGATTCCACCTGTGTTGACCGTGAAGTTCCAGACTACAGCGCCTCTCTAAATAAACCAGTAAAAGGCTTGCGTATTGGCATTCCTAAAGAATACTTTTCAGAGGGCTTGCACCCAGGGACTGAGGCGGCCGTCAAAAAAGCCTTGACCGATCTAGAAGCCCAAGGTGTTGAATTAGTCGAAATAAGCCTTCCCAATTCTGACCTTTCTGTACCTGCATATTATGTGATTGCTCCAGCCGAAGCATCAGCTAACTTATCTCGCTTTGATGGTGTGAAGTATGGCTATCGCTGCGAAAATCCAAAAGATTTGCAGGATATGTATTGCCGGACTCGCTCTGAAGGATTCGGTGAAGAGGTTCAACGGCGCATATTGATCGGCACCTATTGCCTGTCTGCCGGTTACTACGATGCATACTATGGTAAAGCACAGCAGGTGCGGCAGCTTATCGAGCAAGACTTTGTAAAAGCATTTGCTGACGTCGATCTTATTGTGGGCCCCACCTGTCCCTCTCCAGCCTTTAAATTTGGCGCTAAAGGCGATGATCCGGTAGCTATGTATCTAGAAGATATTTATACCATTGCAACTAACCTAGCCGGGTTGCCTGGCATGTCCGTACCCTGCGGAATGGTTGAAGGAAAGCCCGTTGGATTACAAATTATCGGCAACTATTTTGACGAAGCGCGCATGCTTAACCTTGCCCACCAATTTCAACAAGTTACCGACTGGCACACACAGGCGCCGGAGGGAATTTTATGAATTGGGAAACCGTCATCGGCCTTGAAGTCCATGTGCAACTAGCGACTAAAACTAAAATATTTTCTGCTGCGAGCACCAGCTTTGGTGCTGAACCCAACACTCAAGCCTGCGCTATTGATTTAGCGATGCCGGGCACCCTACCGGTGCTAAACGAACAAGCTGTGCACTACGCAGTCATGTTTGGGTTGGCTATCGATGCCGAAATTGGACAAGTTTCAGTCTTCGAGAGAAAAAATTATTTCTACCCTGACCTACCAAAAGGTTATCAGACGACTCAGCTAGAAAAGCCTATAGTGGGGCGAGGGGCAGTTGGTATTCAATTGGCAGATGGCAGCACAAAATCTATTCGCATCCATCATGCCCATCTCGAAGAAGATGCAGGGAAATCAGTCCATGAAGGCGATCTACCTCTTGGCTCATCAGGCGTTGACCTTAACCGCGCCGGAACGCCATTGATCGAAATAGTCTCCGAACCAGACATGCGTAGTATCGAAGAAGCCGTTGCCTTCGCCAAAAAACTACACAGTATTGTTACCTCAATTGGTATCTGTGATGGCGAAATGTCGCAGGGCAGTATGCGTTTTGATGTCAATGTATCTGTGCGCCCAATGGGCTCTACCGAACTGGGCACTCGAACCGAAACGAAAAACCTAAATTCGTTTAAGTTCATGGAAGAAGCTATCGAAAAAGAAGTCGAACGACAGATTGACGTGATTGAAGATGGCGGGACAATAAGACAAGAAACACGCTTGTACAATGGCGATACTAAGGTTGCTAAGGCTATGCGCAGTAAGGAAGAAGCGAATGATTACCGTTATTTTCCCTGTCCAGATCTTTTGCCGGTGATTGTTAGCGACGACACTATTGAGGCATTGCGCCGCGCACTCCCTGAACTTCCGGACGCAAGGCAAGCGCGGTTTGTAACGCAATATGCTCTTTCCTTATACGATGCAGGCGTTCTTAGCAGTGATGCTAGTATAGCCAGTTTTTTCGAAACCGTAGCCAACAGTTGTGGCAACCCAAAACTAGCCGCCAACTGGGCAATGGGAGAGCTTAGCGCTGCACTCAATAATGCAGGTCTCGGCTTTGCTGACAGCCCCGTTTCTGCCGAACAACTCGCTGAAATGATAGCGCGTATTGTCGATAGCAGTATTTCCGGGAAAATGGCCAAGCAGGTGTTTGAAGCTATGTGGCAAGGCGAAGGTAATGTTGATGATATTATCGACGCTAAAGGTCTAAAACAAGTCTCCGACAGTGGTGCTTTAGAAAAGATTGTTACTGATGTTTTAGAGGCAAACCCAGCCATGGTTGAAGACTTTGTCAGTAGCGATGAAAACAAACGCAAGAAAAAACTGGGTGGCTTCATGGGACAGATAATGAAAGTGTCAAAAGGCCAGGCCAATCCGCAACAAGTTAATCAAATATTACTACAAAAGCTTAATGAACTTTTATAGCCTCAAGGATTTTATTCATGAATGTTAGCGCATTTTCCGAAGGTTGCGGTGCCGTTGTAACCGACCTGCAGTTAGCTACATTGAACAATGATGAGTTGGTCGAACTGCGTGGGGTTTTTGCGGAATATGGTCTTCTGTTTTTTCGTAACCAAGATTTAACGCCGGACCAACACTTGGAATTTGCCGAGCGCTTTGGCAGCATTATCATCAATAAGTTCTTTAAAACGACGGCTGAATTTCCACAAATAGCCGAAGTGCGAAAAGAGAAAACCCAGCAAACTAATATTGGTGGCGGCTGGCATACAGACCACTCTTATGATGATATTCCTGCTATGGGATCTATTTTAGTAGCTCGCACCTTGCCAAAGACAGGGGGCGACACTCAGTTTGCTAACCTCGCGGCGGCCTATGATGCTCTGTCTACAGACCTTAAAAAACGTATCGAAAACTTACGTGCAGTGCATTCAAATACTCACCTCTACGGCGAAAATGGACTATACCGACTGACTGATCTATCTGAACAATTGGGTGGTATGGATCGTGTTGGCGATGCGACTCACCCTGTCGTGATAATCCATCCAGAAAGTGGTCGCAAGGTACTCTATGTAAATCCTGGCCATACTATTCAGTTTGAAGGCTGGGACTTTACTAAAAGTCGCGCTCTACTGGACGAACTCTATGAACATGTCATTCAACCCCAATTTACCTGTAGCTTTAACTGGTTGCCAGGTTCGGTTACCTTTTGGGATAATCGATGCACGTGGCACCAGGCCAACAATGACTACCAAGGTCAGGCGCGACTAATGCACCGTATTACGCTGGCAGGATCTGCCTTAACTGCAGCCTAAATCTACCTATGCCTGCTATGCGTAAAAAGACACATAAACTATGATACTCACTGAATTTGTAAAGAGAGCGAACTAAATGAATAAAATAGAACAACAACTTCGGGTGGAACTGGCTGCCTGTTATCGAATTTTTGATTACATGGGCTGGACAGAACTCATTTATAACCACATCACCGTCAAGTTACCCGGAGATGAAGAGCATTTTTTGATCAACCCTTATGGACTCCATTATAGCGAGGTCAAAGCATCTAATCTGGTTAAGGTAGATATTCAAGGCAATGTAGTCGAAGAAACAGACTACGCCGTAAATCCAGCGGGAATAATTATTCATACCGCCATTCACAGTGTCAGGCACGATGTACAGTGCATCACTCACACCCATACAGATGCGGGCATGGCAGTAGCCTGTTCTCAAGAAGGTCTGCGCAATGATAATTTCTACTCCGCACTGTTACATGGCCGAGTGGCCTACCATGACTTTGAAGGTATTACCGTCATGGACGATGAAAAACCTCGGTTAATCGCTAATCTTGGCGACAAAAGCATGCTGATACTGCGCAACCATGGTTTGCTGACCTGTGGCCGATCAATTGCAGAGGCATTTCATAATATGTGGGCGCTACAACGGTCATGTGAGGTTCAGCTAGCTAGCGATTCATCGGGCAAAGCCCTTACCCCTGTGGGCGATGATATTATTGCCAAAGCTGGTCAGCTCATGGCTATGCAGTCCTTGGGTGGGCCTGCGGGAGAGCTGGAGTTTAAGGCCTTGGTACGTATCATCGACAGGATCGACCCCTCTTACAAGGACTGATTTTCGATTAATTAACTAACGGATGGTTATCATGAAGACTCTAACTTACTGACCGCCATAAGAAGCGCTCTACGGCGACCAATCATTGGGTTTTTGAGCCTGACATTATATTTTAGAAAAACAGTGACTAAACAAACTTACGGATCAGCCAGCTAGGAAGAATATAAAACAGTCCTGCAACAACAACCCAACGTTTAGTTATGTACACGTGATCTTTTTTATTGATAATCGCCTTAACGATTTGGGCCACTGCCTTTCCAACTGGGGCTGTCCAAGCAGGTTTGGTCTCTAGCATGGGTGTGTCAATAAAGCCAGGTTCAACCGTCGTAATAGTAATAGGCAACCCAGAACGAGCTGCTCGTGAACGCATGCCATTAAGATAACTTGAAACAAAGGCTTTGGTAGCATGATAAGTAAGTGCTAAACCACCCGAAAAATGTGCCGCTACCGATGAAACTCCTACAAGGTGGCCTCCACCTCGCTGGATAAAATAATTCATCGCGTCCATCGACATGGCAGTAAATCCGCGTACATTGACGTCAATTATTTCGCTCTCGACATTCCAGTCCAGCTTCTTCTCAGAGGCACCCACACCAGAATTAACCACTATTAACTCTACATCCCCAATTTTCTTAATTAAGTCGGCTAGTTGCGTTCGTGAGGTATCTGCGTCGATGAGATCGATGGTTTGAACAAAATGATCCCCAGGTAATGAGTGGCTAAGATCAGTCAAACAAGCTTCTCTTCTTGCCATCAAACCCAACTGATAACCCAAATCGGCCAATTGCACTGCAAGTTCATAACCAATGCCTGAACTGGCGCCAATAATAATTGCTCGTTTCATAGATCTTTCCTCTTTAAGACCATGCAGTTTAGCGACTAGGAGAGTGACAAGAAAGAAACGATTAACCGCTCGTTGAATGCATTTAGGTACAGGTGGGTTTAAATAATGCTTCTGTCGCTTTTGTCCGAGTCTCTGTTTTCAAACAATAAGTATTCAGCCCTGCCTTCGGACAGTAATTGACCTCTATCTATTTCAAAGTAGTCGATTAACTTATTAAGATCTCGTTGAGACCGAGGATAAATAGTACCTTGGATGCCTGATCCATCGTTTTCGGTCAAATTGTTCTTATCAACAATACCGTATTGATAAAAAGGGAGTTGATTGCGTGAGTCACGCGTGCCAATCACATAACCGCTGGTTGAATGATTAATATGCGGCTCTAGCGCCTCTATTAGCGCCTTAATCATAGCGTCATTAAGATAATTAAAAAGATCCCAAAATAAACAGATGTCGATCTTAATATTTGCATCTAGGTTTAATAACTCAGTCATCTGGGCCACTAACTCTTCGTGACTTAAATCCAAATTTGGGCAGGTGATAAAGGATTCATTGTGCATGTCAACAAAACTGAGCCGGCACCTAAAATGGTTAAAAAAACTAACTGTCGAAGATGATGCGTGCCCCATATCAAGAACAACAAGGCGCTTTTTAAGATCTAATCGCTTAAAAGCTGCCGATAATAAATTACTTTGTAATACTGACATCGCCTATCACTGCTCTGCTGCGCTTAGAAGTGTTACTCATTGAGTGAAAATTAATCGTTAGGACGCTTTTTTTTCTGCCTGACTCGATCGAGTATTAAGACGGCCTGCTTTAACGCTAGACAGTAATTCGACTTGCGTAGGCTGACCAGGATCCATTTCGATACTGCCTTTAAACTTAGCACCGTCTTGTAAGGTGACCCTAGGAGATTCAATATTACCGATAATATTTCCCGATGCTGCAATAACAACATTTTGGTTGGCCGTAATATCGCCAGTAACTGATCCTTGCACCAAAACCACACTAGCATGGATGTTGCCTTTGACTACCCCGGAGTCACTGACTAAAACCTGATGATCTTCAGCGATTATGCCACCTTTGATCAAGCCATCAACAACAATATTCTCACGACTTACAATCTGACCCTCCATTTTTACACCAGCACCAATAATAGCTCGAGGCGCAGATTGAGCGGATTGATCCGCACTCATAACGCCCTTATTTTTCGATACCGGCCTAGAAGTATCTATCGCTAAAGCTCGCGTTATTAATTTTTTATACTTGCTTAAGAACATCAGATCTACCTATTAAATTTCACTTAGTTTATTTCTTATTTTTCACACCCCGACCGGCGATCTAAACACAGCTTTCTATGCTGTTTCATATTTTTTACGTATTAATTATTTTCTAGCTCTAACGCCTCTTGGCACTCCAACCACTGCTCCTCATAGGTAGAAAGTCTTCGCTTCACTTCTATCTGAGCAGATAAGTGGTCATTAAGTTCCATCTTTTGCTCATCTTTGTAAATATTCTCGTCCGCCAACTGAGCCTCTATTTGAGCTAGATCAGTCTGTAACTGAGTCATTAGGGTTTCAAGTTGACGAATCTTTTTGGTAATAGGCGCCATTCTTTCTCGGGTTTGCGCTGCTTTTTGGCGAGCTACCTTTTTATCTTCTACTGGCTCAAGCACTAGTGGTCGTTTAGCATCGATATCTCGTACAAATTTTTTCAACCAAGCCTGATAATCTTTTAGATCCCCGTCAAACTCACACAATGTCCCATCGGCAACTAAATAAAACTCATCGACGGTATTACGCAACAAGTGCCGATCGTGAGATATCACTAAGAGTGCTCCCTCATAATTTTGAAGGGCCATCGTTAAGGCATGACGCATTTCAATGTCCAGGTGATTAGTCGGTTCATCAAGGAGTAATAGATTGGGTCTTTGCCAAACGATCAAAGCTAATGCTAAGCGCGCTTTCTCACCCCCGGAAAAATCCCTAATGGGATCTAGCGCTTTATCATTATGAAAGTCAAAACCACCCAGAAAGTTTCTAACCACCTGATCAGTCGCAGTGGGACTGATTCTCTGAATGTGCAGTAGAGCGCTTGCCTGGAGATCCAACACTTCTAATTGGTGCTGGGCAAAATAGCCAATGTGCACATTATCGCCATAAACACGCACGCCTTCGATCAAGTCAAGCTCACCAGTAAGGCTGCTAATTAAAGTCGACTTACCGGCTCCATTGGGCCCTAACAATCCAATGCGTGTGCCGGGCTGTAAATCAAGATTAACATTACTCAGTACCTTTTTGCCTTGGTGTCCAAGTGTCGCCATGCTGAGGTTGACCAGAGCACTGTAGGCTTCTTTTGGAGACGAGAAATTGAAGTAGAACGGCGAGTCGACGTGAGCAGGCGCGATATCTTCCATGCGCTGTAACTCTTTTAACCGGCTCTGAGCCTGTTTGGCTTTAGACGCCTTGTACCGAAACCGAGCGACAAAGGCCTCGACATCTTTTTTACGTTTTTGCTGCTTTTCATAACTCGCTTGCTGCAATGCCAAACGCTCGCTTCTCACTCGCTCAAAAGCTGAGTAATTACCTTTATACATAATAGATTTTTGATGTTTAATATGCACAATACGTGACACAACATTATCTAAAAAGTCGCGGTCATGGGAAATAATCAGCAGCGTGCCGCTGTAACTTTTTAGCCAGCTTTCAAGCCACAGGGTCGCATCTAGATCGAGATGGTTGGTCGGCTCATCAAGTAAAAGTAAATCAGATGGGCTCATTAGGGATTGGGCTAAATTCAAACGAATACGCCAGCCACCAGAAAAACTGTTCACTGGTCGACCAACCTCAGATTGATGAAAACCTAACCCATGGAGTAACTGCTCTGCGCGATAGTGGGCATCAAACCCATTAATACCGTCCATTTTTTCATAGGCATCTGCCAACTCATGGTCAGCCCCACTGGCTAGAGCCTGTTCAACCATCTGTTCAATCTTCCGTAATGCCGGGTCACCGTCGAGCACGAAATCTAGAACATTGCGCTCCGAGGTAGCAAGCTCCTGAGCCATATGGGCAATACGCCATTGAAGCGGAATAGCAAAATTGCCTGAATCAGGGGTTACCTCTCCAAGAAGGAGTTTAAATAAGCTAGATTTACCACTGCCATTAGCGCCAATAATACCAATATGTTGGCCCGGATGAACGGTCAGTTCGGCCTCACTAAGTAATACTTTTGTACCGCGACGCATTTCGACATCTGTTAATGAAATCATATTTTTAATTTAACCACTCTCTACTCAAATCCAAGAAAGCCGCCAGATTGATGACCCCATAATTTAGTGTATACGCCATTTTGACCAATCAATTGCTGATGGGTGCCCTCCTCAACTATCTTACCTTCATCAAACACAATCAAACGATCCATTGCAGCGATAGTTGAAAGCCGATGTGCAATAGCGATAACCGTCTTACCCTCCATTAATTCATAGAGGCTCTGCTGTATCGTCGCTTCGACTTCTGAATCAAGGGCTGAGGTTGCCTCATCTAAGACTAAAATAGGTGCGTCTTTTAATAAGACTCGCGCAATAGCGATGCGCTGACGCTGTCCTCCTGATAGAGTAATGCCCCGCTCGCCAACATGTGCATCATAACCACGACGGCCTTCACTATCTCTTAAATTGAGAATAAATTGATGGGCTTGAGCTTCCGTTGCCGCATTAACCATTTGCTCTTCGCTGGCTTCCGGTTTGCCAAACATAATATTTTCTCGAACCGAACGATGTAACAAGGAGTTATCTTGGGTGACCATCGCGATATTGGAGCGCAAACTCTCTTGTTTGACCTGGCTAATATCTTGTCCATCAATTGATATGGTGCCACGCTGGATATCATAAAAGCGTAAAAGCAAACTCACCAAACTAGATTTTCCAGCTCCACTGCGCCCGACAATGCCAACCTTTTGGCCTGCCGGAATAACCAAATTTAATGTATCAAATACCGTCTCCTCGGGATTATATCCAAAGCCAATATTGTCAAAATAGATTTTTCCGTCAGTCACATCCAAAGCGGTCGCCTCATCGCTATCTACCACCGCACTGGGAACTGAAAGCGTATTAATGCCATCCTGAACCGTACCTATATTTTCAAAGAGACTACTAATTTCCCAGAGTATCCAGTGTGACATCCCCGTTAATCTAATGGCTAAACTCATTACAATAGCGATTGCACCGGGGGTAATGTCGCCCTCGATCCAGAGATAAATCCCAAGCGCCGCGGTAGAGAAGACCAGCAGCATGTTGAGTGTCCATAGGGCAATATTAAGTTTTGTTACCAGCCGCATTTGCGGATGCACTGTATCAAGAAATTCGCTCATGCCATCGCGAACATACTCAGACTCCCTGGCGTTATGCGAGAATAGTTTCAGCGTAACAATATTAGTGTAGCTATCAACAATTCTTCCAGTCATCAGCGAACGTGCATCTGCTTGAACCATCGCTATTTTCTTCATTTTCGGCACGAAGTAACGCTGGATAAAAACGTATAAACCCAACCATATAATCAACGGCACGCAAAGGCGTGGGTCGGCATTTGCTACTAACACCAATGCAGTGGCTACGTAAATAACCACAAACAACATCACATCAAGTAGCTTCATTACCGCCTCACGGACGGCAAGGGCGGTCTGCATTACTTTAGTCGCAATACGCCCACTAAATTCATTTTGAAAAAAACCATAACTTTGATTCAATAAATATCGATGAGCCATCCAACGCACAGTCATTGGAAAATTACCCATCAACGTCTGGTGAACAACCAAAGACCGCAATCCGTTAGCCACAGGAATTAGTACTAACATAAAGACAGCCATCGCCACCAGGTAACCGCCGGACCGTTCAACGAAATTTTCTGGATCACTTGTCGATAACCAATCAACCACCTGACCCAAAATACCAAACAAAAGAGCTTCGGCAATGGCGGTGATCGCAGTTAATACCGCCATTAACAATAACCAAGGTTCCATTCCTCGCGTGTAATGACGACAAAACTGATAGACACCCCTAGGTGGACGCTGAGCTAGCTGTTGCGGAAACGGATCGACTAACCGCTCAAAAAAACCAAACATCTAATATCCTTGACGAGCCTTTCGATCTCGCGGCTGGGTGCTATTATGAATGGTTGCCATGATAACAACTAAACTCTCAAAGCTAGAGAAATAGATTGCCTATTAGCTAAAGATTTATATAGTTTCTAGTGTCTTTACTTCCATCCCACACTGGATACTTAGCCATGGCACTTAGAAAGAGCTTGGACTCAAGAAAGTGCTGTAACCAATTTTGTAGTAAGGGATAACAGCTTTGATCAAACCAGTCTTTGTCAACAAACGCGAACTGTCTGATGAACGGAAAGATTACTATATCAACTAAGCTTGGGTGTTCGGACAACAAAAATTGATGTACTCCCAGCAAGGCTTCTAACTGTTTTAAAAACTGTTCAGCCTCAGAGCGATGCTGCTGTTGAGATTTTTCAGGGAATCTCTGCCAGTATTTGTACCCATCCAGCGCCCGTTTAAACATGCCATCGTTAAGTTCAATTAAATTTGTGCCCGACTGAGAAATATAATCACAGAGCCTAAAATCCAACTTATTTAAATCGCTAGATACCTGATCAAACGCCCACCTGATAATATCTAAACTCTCATCTAAAACTGTGCCACTTGGCAACACCAGAACTGGGACAGTCCCCTTTAAAGATGCTGCCAACATGTCTTTGGGTTTATTTGATAATAAGACTTCTCGCAACTCCACAGGTATGCCGCAGTAGTTAATGACCATTCTAGCTCGAATAGCATAGGGACAGCGGCGAAATGAATAAAAAACTGGTAAGTCATTAACTTGCATTGGCATGTGCGTATTACGTAGTAAGATGTGAACTATTAAACAGCACATTGGGAAAACATACTAACAATGATGACCAAATCGTTTGATCTAATTATTTACGGCGCTAGTAGCTTTGTTGGACAGATACTCTCTCACTATTTAGTTGAGCATGTTGGTGTTAATAAAGACGTGCGCTGGGCTATTGCCGGTCGATCTTCATCAAAACTCCAGCGACTAAAAGAATCGCTTGGCTCTGTGGGCATAGATCTACCCATGATTATTGCCGATGCAGCCGACGGAGAGGCCCTAGCCACTATGTGCCAATCCACTCGCGTCGCTGTCACTACGGTAGGGCCCTATGCTCTCTATGGCGAACCCCTAGTTAAAGCCTGTGCAGAAAATGGCACAGACTACTGTGATCTCTGTGGTGAAGCCTATTGGATAAAGAAAATGATTATTAAATATGCTGAATCGGCAAAACAGTCTGGTGCGCGACTTGTCAGCTGCTGTGGATTTGACTCAATTCCCTCCGATCTAGGCGTACATTTTTTGCAGCAAAAGGCCAAGCAACGTTTTGGTTTATTTTTTGATGATGTAAAACTTTCCGTTAACGCCATGAAGGGCGGAGCATCCGGAGGCACCCTCGCAAGCATGATTGAGGCGGTAAAAGCGGCCATGAAGGACCCAACTCTGCGCAAAGAAATGAATAATCCCTACGCCCTCTGCCCAGAGAACCCCGATCTTAAGCATTCTCAAATCAGTATTAAAGGTCCATTTTTCGACCAAGACATACAACGATGGGTCGCACCCTTTATTATGGAAGCGATCAATGCGCGGGTCGTGTTGCGCTCTAATATGTTGCTCGGTCAGTCCTATGGTGAGAACTTTATGTATCGAGAACAAATGGTCTCTGGTAGTGGCCTCAAGGGTCGGCTTTCCGCGTTAGGCTTGACTCTTGGTCTTGGTTTTTTCGCATTCAGCGTTGTGGTTTCACCGATACGTAAATTGATGCAGCGCTTTGTGCTACCTAAACCAGGTGAGGGGCCCAGTCCAGAAGCCCAACTAGCCGGATACTTTGATGTCAGCTTGCTAGGAAAAAACATTAAGGGAGAAACATTACAGGTAAAGGTAACCGGCGATAGAGACCCTGGCTATGGCTGCACAGCAAAAATGCTGGCTCAGGCAGGTTTGTCTTTGGCGTTTGATTTCACTGAGGAAGAAAAAATAGGTGGTTTTTGGACACCAGCTACGGCAATGGGAGACAAGCTCATAGACCGCCTCACCTTGCATGCGGGCATGACCTTTGTGGTTGAGTAGCAGATTAAATCAGCCTAAATACACATAAAAAAAGGCCCGACTATTAGTCGGGCCTTTCGTTTAGGGCTGACTATTTATCACTCAGTAACACGATCCTTAACCACCATCATTACTATGCCCAGAGCGCCGGCATTAACCATTACACTAAGGTTACCCATAATCGCGCTGATATATCCGCCGATGACCGGAAGGTCTCCAGCTGCGTCAGATACGGCAGTAAGTGCGACGGCAAGCACTAAAAAGAACATTCTGTTATCTTTGTCCGCCTGATCACTCATTATTCCCATCGCCAATCCAAGGATCACGTGCACTAATCCTATCTCAGGGATTGCCGCAAAGGCACCGATAACTGCTACTGCTAATACTAATAGTCTTACCACTTTTAATGGACTCATTGTAGTACCCCTTATTTTATCGTTGTAATCTTATATTAGTTCTAAAAAGTCACTTTGCAAGTAAAGCCACCCGAAAAACATAACATGATAATTGCAAGGAATAAAGCTTTTCAGCTCGAATTTAAAATGGCGTTTGGCAACCTTAAAAGGTTGTTGGGAAATTATTTTTGCGATAGCCAGAGGTTGAGCCAGGTCTAATTATCTTAAACCATTAGTAATGACAGTAACCTTTAGACAAAATATAGATGCTGAGTTAACTAGAACTCAGAGAGGATTGTGCTTTAAGCAGAAAAGGCATCTTTTCAGATACCTCAATTATTGTCGTTTCCAAATATCCTTTAAAATCAATATGGCTACAATCACGCCTAGCCCTGCTGAACCTATCGAGTCGATAACGCCCTTTGCATTGTCGGTAATGCCTCCAAAAAATGGTACATCGGGCCCAAAGAGACCAGAGACAAGTAACCCAATCGCTAGAATCGCTGCTAGGATTTCAACCGCTTGCCAGAGCTGCTTCGTTAATTTCTTAAAAAATTTATTCATGGTGGCATCCTATTTAATCACTTTAGTGAAAAAAAGGGGACTCTATATGAGTCCCCCTTCACTTAATAACTAAAAACTCTAGTCCATACTTGCCATTAGATACCCAGCAACTAGCAGTCCAACTAAACCTGCATCACCGAGAGTATTGACAAATCCAAGAATATTGTCGAGAACTCCTCCGACGAATGGCGTACCACTGCCAAACACAATACCAAGAGCCACACCCAGAACAATCAGAGACATCGCAAGGCTAGTTAATTGAGCTATTACAGCTGTTAATTTATCCATTTTTATTACCCCTTCATTTATATTAATTAAAATTAAACTCCGATTGCGTAGCGTGAATACCAGCAAACAGATAGAAGATATCACGTTGCGCAAGAAATAAAACCCTGTAAACTGCTATTTTCTATCCATATTCACATATTTTTTAGCAATTTATTGGCGCTTTTTTGTAAGATCTGATTCTCAGATGGCCCCATTTCCGTTAGAATATAGGGTAATCGCTTTAACTGGTTATGCCTTGCTGTTAGGCTCTAACCTCCTACTATGAGTCAAATAAAATCCCATGGCACAATACGTTTTTACAATGAATCGCGTGAGCAAAATCGTTCCGCCCAAGCGAGAAATTCTTAAAGATATTTCTTTATCCTTCTTTCCGGGCGCTAAAATAGGTGTATTAGGCCTTAATGGCTCAGGGAAATCGACCTTACTAAAAATAATGGCGGCGCTCGACACTGAGATACAAGGTGAAGCAAGGCCCATGCCGGGTATTAAAATTGGTTATTTAGCCCAAGAGCCTATCCTCGACCCTGAGAAAGACGTTCGTGGTAATGTCGAAGACGGTATACGAGAAGCCGTTGACGCCCTAAAAGACCTAGATCAGGTCTACTTAGATTATGCAGAACCGAATGCTAATTTTGACGATTTGGCCAAAAAACAGGGTGAATTGGAGGCAATCATTGAATCTTGGGACGCACACAACCTAGATCACTTCCTTGACATAGCCGCAGATGCCTTGCGTCTACCCCCTTGGGATGCCGATATTACCTCTCTTTCAGGTGGTGAAAAACGAAGAGTTGCGCTCTGCAGGCTTTTGCTTTCTCGTCCTGATATGTTGTTGCTTGATGAGCCGACCAACCACCTGGATGCAGAGTCGGTGTTTTGGTTGGAAAAGTTTTTAGAGGAATATGCCGGCACTGTAGTTGCTGTAACGCACGATCGGTACTTTTTAGATAATGTGGCAGGCTGGATTTTGGAGCTTGACCGTGGCCACGGGATTCCCTACGAAGGTAATTATTCGGCTTGGCTGGAAGGTAAGAATCGACGTTTACAGACAGAGTCAAAGCAAGAGGTTTCACGTCAAAAGGCGATCAAGCAAGAATTAGAGTGGGTTAGACAAAACCCAAAAGGGAGGCAGGCGAAGAATAAAGCACGAATCGCACGATTTGACGAACTGAACTCACAAGAATTTCAAGCACGCAATGAAACCAACGAAATTTATATCGCTCCAGGCGAACGTCTGGGTGACAAGGTTATTGTCCTGGATAAGGTCAGTAAAGGATATGGTCAAGAACTGCTAATTGATCAACTATCTTTATCGATCCCTAAAGGCGCTGTCGTCGGTATTATTGGTGGCAATGGCGCAGGTAAATCAACCTTATTTAGAATGATTGCTGGTACTGAGCAGCCAGATAGCGGCTCTATCACCCTAGGAGAATCAGTAAAAGTCGCCTACGTAGAACAGAATAGGGATTCGCTAGATAATAGTCACACCGTGTGGGAGGCTATATCAGGCGGGCACGATATTTTAAAAATTGGTAACTATGAAGTTTCTTCGAGAGCCTATGCTGGTCGCTTTAATTTCAGAGGCACCGATCAACAAAAGCGTGTTGGCCAATTATCCGGCGGTGAACGGGGCCGTTTGCATCTAGCTAACACCCTAAAACAAGGCGCTAACGTTTTGCTTTTGGATGAGCCATCAAATGATCTTGATATTGAAACCTTGCGCGCGCTAGAAGAAGCAATTTTGTCTTTCCCAGGTTGTGTCCTGGTTATTTCACATGATCGTTGGTTTTTAGACCGCATTGCGACCCATACTTTGGCTTATGAAGACAATAGCGAAGTGGTACTTTTCGAAGGATGTTACAGCGAGTACCACGAAGATTTTGTTAAACGTAAAGGCGGAGACGCGCAACCCACGAGAGTTAAGCACAAAAGACTGAAAACCTAGGTCAATAATATTTAAGGATTAACCATGACAAGTATTTGGCACCACAAACCTGACTCAGTGCTAATTGCGCAAATGAGTAAGGGTACGATTGATGAGCATCTTGACATCAAAATTACCGACGTTGGTGATGACTACATTACTGGCACGATGCCAGCAAATTCTCGAACTTTTCAGCCGTATGGCATTGTTCATGGTGGTGCGAATGTGGTCTTAGCAGAAACTCTTGGTAGTCTTGGTGGTGCCCACGTTATCGACATGGCCACAGCCCGATGTCTTGGTCAAGAAGTCAGCGCAACTCACTTACGTCCTGTTTCATCTGGTTTAGTAACCGGCACTGCGCGGCCGATTCATTTAGGTAGGCGCTCCCATGTATGGGAAGTTCGCCTGACCAATGATCAAGGTAAGCTGACCTGCATTGCGAAGCTGATACTGGCAATAGTCCCTAACTAACTGGCGCTAATTAACAGCGTCTTCAGCGATCACTTCACTCGTTTCTACCTGCCACTGAAATAAATTCATCTCAACAAATACAAAGGCCACCAGCCACATAAAAGCATCCCAAAAATCAAGGAAGTCGCCCAGCAGGCCCCAGTAAGCTGCTGCGAAAAATAATATGCTGTATAGAAGTATCTTGATTATCCTGCTTGCCGAGACAAGGCCACCCTGCAAGCGCCCGCGCAGCTGTAGCCAGACATCCACTTCCAAAATCACCACGACAGCCACCCAGGTTGCCGAGTTAATCACATCCAACCAAGCCAACCATTGGATATCAACCCAGTCAGAAGTGTTACCCAATATCTGCTGACCATTAAGTTTAAAGAGCGTCTGATCTGCCAGAACTGCGCAGCTATCTGTATCTAGCAGCGGGTATTCATCTAGAGTGAATATACCGGCGTAGCCTTGCCCGACCATGGCGCAAAGATCGTCAACAACAAAGGGAGAGATATTGTAAGTGAGCAACATTTTACTGAAATAACCATAAAACGCATAGCCAACAAAGCCATAGCTAAATATTCGCAGGCCAATAAAGGTCACTTTTACATTGGTTCTACGCAATGTGTCATCGTCTAAAACTGAGGTTTCCAGTTCGAATAACAGCAACAATAAAACCCAGGCAGCCGTATCAATGGTGGCAGCGAAACCTTGAATAACATCAACCAAATTAATGCCCTGGCTAAAAGTTTGTTCAGTGGCCAGTAGCTCTTCTTGAAAAAACAAAACTATGTTGAACATTAGCAACGCATAAACAGTGTATTTAAAAGCGTTGTATAGCATCGCTGTCTTGAAATGGTAAGTAGATGTCATTCTCAGCTCCGTATTTTTTACACAATATTGAAGGTATTGGCTTACGACGATTTAATTAAGAATAACGGGGTTAGCTAATGACTGCGGAGTGCGCAGCCAAAAACTAATGTTAAGGTTATTGTCAAAAAAACTCTCTGCCACCGCCAGACCATCCTTGCGTATAAAGGATCTCTCACTGATCACAACATAGGTAACCGTCCCTTTAGACAGCAAGGGAATAATTCTCAGATCTTGGCTTAAAAGGGCACTCTCTACCAGCAAGGTAGCATTAGCCAAACTCTGAAAAGCACCAAATTGAATAAGGTGATTCTGCCTAGGGATATTGTCCAACCATACTGATAAGGCGCTATTTCTTGCTGGTAGCTTAGATGGGGGTGGGTAATCTTGACCTGCCTCTCCAAAACGAGTTTCCGATAAAGGCTCCTCTAAAATTACTTCTGGCTCTTTGGGAACCGCTTTAGGACCAGTCGAATGTGAACTATCAGCAACACAGCTCCAAATAATTTTATCTCCTGGCTCTCGTTGACAAACCCAAGCAATATTGGCCGACGAAACCTGTGTCGCATAGAACATTAGCAATATTGTGACAAAGACTGATTGCCTTCGCATGAGAGAACTCCATATTAACCAGATGCCATAAAGGGTTAGTCGAAATCTATATTACCTTAACTTCAAAACAAAAGGCCTATTCTAACTAACATTAAATTGATTATTGTTAATCAGGCAATATCGAACTTGCTAAACCTTTAGCCCTTCAGATAGCTAGTAGTGATTATTAAATTAGGTCGGAAACTGGTACTAATGGCTTAATTTAGTGCATGTGCTCGATAACGGTACAAATATTGCTTTCTTTTTAATTCAAGGCGGATTTAAGCACTAGATTCGGATATGACAGCTATATTATGGTGCGAAAAATCCAACGACGACGATGAGTCGCCCCATTTTGGTGCCAATATTTCAGGGAAAATTATGAATTCAAACAATCGATGGTTCAGAGTAGCCACGCTTGCAGTAATAGCTACTCTTCAGTCCACACAGGCATTCGCCGATGATTTAAATGCGGCAAATACGTCGTGGATCCTGACATCCACAGCCCTCGTGCTGTTTATGACCATTCCCGGCTTATCACTTTTCTATGGTGGCTTGGTCCGATCTAAAAATGTTCTTTCTGTGCTGATGCAGTGTTTCGCCATAACCTGTTTAGCTTCGATTATTTGGTTCGCTTTTGGTTACAGTCTCGCCTTTGGTAATGGCGGTTCCATGAATGCTTATATAGGTAATCTGGATAATTTCTTCCTTGGTAATTTGACCGAAGACAGTATGGCTGGCGATATCCCTGAATCGGTTTTTGCTATGTTTCAAATGACGTTCGCTATTATTACGCCGGCTCTTATAGTTGGCGCTTTCGCTGAGCGTATGCGCTTTAGTGCCATGCTACTTTTTAGTGGTCTATGGCTAGTTCTTGTTTATGCTCCTATCACCCATTGGGTGTGGGGTGGAGGTTGGCTAGGGGAAATGGGACTGCTAGATTTCGCTGGCGGGACTGTCGTGCACATTACCGCCGGAGTCGGCGCTTTGATCGCCGCACTGGTACTGGGTAATCGAAAAGGTTTCCCTCGGCAAGCAATGCCTCCTCATAATCTGACAATGACTGTCACCGGCGCCGGCATGCTATGGGTTGGCTGGTTTGGCTTTAATGGTGGTTCAGCACTAGCCGCAAATAGCGATGCCGGTATGGCAATGCTAGTCACCCATATTTCAGCGGCAGCGGGTTCATTGGCATGGATGATGATGGAATGGATAAAGCACGGTAAACCATCAGTCCTCGGTATTGTTACGGGCATGGTAGCAGGTCTTGGCACCATCACTCCCGCATCAGGATTCGTTGGGCCAGCAGGCGCACTAGTTATTGGTTTAAGCGCCGGTATTATTTGCTACTACGCCACTCAAGCTATAAAACAACGCTTTCAAATCGATGACTCTCTCGACGTGTTCCCAGTCCATGGTGTTGGCGGAATGCTCGGCACTCTTCTAGCCGGTGTTTTCGCTTCGGATGCGCTTGGTGTTTTCAGTGGGCAAGGCTATAACGAAGGTATGGATATGGTTAGTCAGGTCTCGGTTCAATTAACTGGAATTGTTGCTACCTTTGCTTACACTGCAGTCGTGACTTATGTCCTCTTGAAACTCGTGGATAGAATGTTAACATTGCGGGTAGAAGAAGAAGGTGAGATGAGAGGTTTAGATCTCGTTGAGCACGATGAGAGGGGCTACGATCTATAATTATAAGATAAGTGTTAAGTAAGAAGAAGCTGGCTCACTACCTGCTTTAAATAAAATAATATGTAGAGTGGGCGAAGGCATTAAGCCGCTGACAATGTCAGCGGCTTTTTTATTGTTTGCTTGTTTTTGCTCGCTCGAGCATTTTGCTGGCTATATCTACTCGGCCAATCTAGCACTATCCAGATGACCACACATCAACTCCGCCCCCTCAAGAATACGTACGGAATGGCGCTGCATAAGATCTGATGGAATCAAATAAATCTGCTTGTTAATAACCGCAGATACTCCTACCCATTGCTGCCAGCTCTCAAACCACATTGGCTTCTCTTCTTGGCTACCACCCGCAATTATCACTTGAGGGTCGGCCGCCACAATCGATTCAATATTCACATAGGGAACCAGTGGAATAGCATCGGCAAAAATATTGACTCCTCCACAGAGATCGATGATGTCACTGACCATATGCTCTCCGTTTAACGTAATCAGAGGCTCGTCCCATATTTGATAGAATGTTTTAATCACTGGCTTGCCAGTTTGGGCTGCACGCAGAACTTTTAAACGCTCAGCAAATGCTACAGCTAGCCGCTCAGCTTGTCCTTGTTGGCCACTGAGTTCACCGAACCGCCTAAACAGGCTTGGAATCGTATCAATCTTTTGGGTTTCCACCACAAACACAGGAATACCTAACTTGCGCAATGGATTAATAATTTTATCGCCATTGCCTGACTGCCAAGCAATCACTAAGTCAGGCTTTAATGACAGTATTAACTCGTAATTAGCAGCCGCATAATTGTTCACGCGCAGAATGTCTTTGGCCGCTTCAGGATAGTTGCTGTATTCATCGGCACCTACTATTTGGTCCCCGGCACCTATATAAAAAAGGACTTCGGTAATATTAGGAGCAAGGCTAATAATCCGCTTTGCTGGCTCCGTAAGGTGAAGTTTTTGACCATTGTCATCAACCACTATAACCTCCGCAGCAACGGATAAAGACAGCCAAGCTAAAATACTTATGAGCGCGCGCATTAAGTAATCACCAGAGGACGCTTTGTAATTGGGTGCTCAGAAATAATGGATTTCACGCCAAACACCTTATCGATTAAAGCCTCTGTTAAAACCGCTTCTGGTCTGCCTTGAGCCGCAATCACGCCTCCGTCAATGACTACTAGATTGTCGGCACAACGTGCCGCTAGATTCAGATCATGCAACACCATTACGACCCCAACACCTCTTTCAGCAAGCTGACGAACAATATCCAGAGTGAGTTTTTGATGGGAAAGGTCAAAAGCCGAGGTCGGCTCATCAAGCACTAGAAATTGCTCGCCTAAAATACTGGGCTGCCAGATTTGTGCTAGCACTCGTGCCAACTGAACGCGTTGCTTTTCACCCCCAGACATCTGCGTATAAAAACGACGTTGGAGATAACTTGCGTCCACCAGATCAAGAGCCTCGGCGACAATTTGCAGGTCTTTAGCGATGCCAGTCTGATGAGGGATGCGCCCCAAACCAACCACTTCATCAGCTGTAAAGGAGAAATTAAGTAAGGTATGTTGCGGAAGTACCGCTAACATTTGCGCTTTTTCTAATAACGACCATTGATTTAACAAGAGACTGTTAAAGTAAACATCTCCTTTGGTTACAGGCATCTCTCCTGTCAGAACCTTGAGTAAACTCGACTTACCTGCGCCATTTGGTCCGACAATGGCGGTGACCTTGCCCGCTTCCACCTCAAGACTGATATTACGCAGCAGATCGAAGCCCGATAGGTGCAGAGAAATATCCTTAGCTAGCATAGTCATGGCCTACACATCCTTTCGTTGCTGTAATAGCAACGCTACAAAGAAAGGAGCCCCTAAAATAGCTGTGAGAATACCTGTCGGTAATTCAGCAGGAACGACCACTACGCGCGCCAAGCTATCGGCAACCACAAGTAATGTTGCGCCCGCCAATCCAGAAGCTGGGATCAGCCAACGATGATCAGGTCCAATCATTAACCGTATAATATGCGGCATAATCAAACCAACAAACCCAACCAACCCAGCAACCGCTACAGACACACCTACGCCCAAGGCTGTTAGCACAATTAATCGACGCTTTACCCGTTGCACATTGATACCTAAGTGACGAGCCTCAGATTCTCCCAGCAGTAGCGCATTTAGCGCCCTGCTGTCTCGAGGGAATAAACCCATCAAGAGCACAGCTACCGCGCCCATAATGGTTACTTTTAACCAGCTAGCGCCACTAAGATTGCCCATCTGCCAAAGGCTAATTTGGCGTAACATATCATTATCAGAAAAATAGCTGAGTAGACTGTTTAGGGCGCCGGCCAGGGCACCTATGGCAATACCGGCTAACAACATAGTAGTAACGGATGTTCCCATTCCTGAAGTAGCCAGACGATAGACCAGCAATGTAGCCGTGAAGCCACCAACAAAAGCACCTATCGACACGAGCGAAAGCCCGACCAACGCACCACCTTGAATAAATCCGCCGGCAGTCACAATCATCAAACTAGCGCCTACAGATGCGCCGCTAGAAACCCCGATTAATGAAGGGTCGGCCAAAGGGTTTCGAAATAACCCCTGCATTACTGCACCTGTGCTGGCCAATACTGCGCCTACAAAAATAGCTAACAGAATTCGTGGCAATCGAATATCAAATAAAATGGTATCTATTTGGCTCGTGGAGGAGCTCCCAACAACAGCACGCAGCGCATCAAACCAAGAGATACTGACAGTACCCACAGTCATGGATAAAAGTGCGACGACAGGCAATAAAATTACCAGTATGCCGATTAACCTGCCTGCAGAGAAATGGCGCAATTAATAGTCCACGCCCTTGCGAGCCATGACACCTGAGTGGTAGGCGTGTTTTATATCTTTGACTTCAGAGACAGTATCGACAAGATCTCTAATAGCGCTACCGCCGCCTCTACCTGTGACTACAATACTTTGATTTTTAGGCCTGTTTTTAATCGCAGAGAGCACTTTTTCTTCATCGAGATATTTGAAACTTAGCATATAAGTTAGTTCATCCATCACCACAAGGTGATAGCTGTCATCTCTGAGCATTGGCTCAACAACTGCCCATGTTCTTTCGGCCGCGACTATATCGCCAGATCTATCTTGAGTATCCCAGGTAAAGCCAGTACCCATTTGATAAAAATCCACCTCAGGTAAATTATTTTTGAGGTAAAGCTCTTCACCGGAAAGCTGCTCGCCTTTGATAAATTGAACGACACCAACCCGATATCCATAGCCGAGCGCGCGTAATACCATGCCAAATGCCGAGCTGGTTTTACCTTTACCGTCACCCGTCAATAAAATAGAAACACCGCGCTCTTCGCTAGCAGCTGCAATATTGGCATCAATCTTCTCTTTTTGCTTCTCCATCTTTTTCTGGTGCCGCTGTTCTTTTTTAGTATTTTCGTCTTTCATATCTTTTAGACCTTAGGCATTAAATTGAATTGCTGAGGGTAATCCAGTAGCCTTATCCTGAAGGCGCAAAAGCTGTTGTCGGACACCGTGAATGGCGGAGCGATTAAACGCACTGTTGCAACTGATATAGAGTCCAAGTCGAGTCTTTCCCGCTACTCCAAGAGAGAAACACCCGTTTTGTCTCTAATTTAGTTGTATTGCTCATTCAATAGATCTCTGCTACAAGCTATAGTGTAACCCTAAACTAGCACCGAAACCCAACGTCTGATAGCCAAACACTTCTTCGTAATTATCATCAAGTAAATTGTCCAGTCGCAGATAAATAGTCAAGCTTTCTGTCGCATCGAAGTGAGCGCTCACATTTAATAAGGTATAGTTATTAAGAGTAACTGTCTCCGAAGGTGTGGGCCAAGGCGGGAAGAATACATCAGCCTGACTGCCGTTATACTGGGCATTAGTATTGATGTGAAGATTATCCATGACCTGCCAAGCCAAGTTCAGGCTAGCTGTATGACGAGCACGACGCACCTCATCTCTATAGCCGCCGGCGCCATCTGATTCGACTGAATCAGTGAGGGTGTAGGCCGCATTAAGAGATAGATTACTCCCCAGCGAACCCATTGCCGTTAGCTCTGCGCCCTGTCGCCTACTGGTCCCTTCTTTATTACCTGCGGTATGACCAAAAGTAACGGGGTCATAGACGAAGCCATCAATTTCATTGTCTAACTTTGAATCAAATAGTGTGACGGATAAGCTTAGCTGGCCCAGTTGCTTGTCTATACCCAACTCCCGGCTAGTGGACTCTTCAGGCTCAAGATTAGGGTTCCCAATAAAGTTGGTATAAAAACCAAAGCGCTCAGAAAAAGTCGGATTCTTAACAGCTGTGCCATAGGCACTACGCAGACGAGCGCTATCACTCAACTGATAAACCGCTTCTACCCTATAAGTGTTAGTACTTTCAAATTCAGAATTATCATCATACCGGCCACTAGCAGCTAAGGTTAGGTTTTCGGAAATATCAGTGCGATACTCGATCGCAAAGCTATTGGTATCACGCTCGCGATCTTGATTTGGATCTAGACCCCAATTGAGAGAGCCTCTTTGCTTGAAGTCCTCCTCTTCAAGCTCCGCCAAGAAAGACAGTCTTTGCGTTGATCCATCCCAAAACATGGACCCAATATATTGATACTGATCTTTGGTCGAGGCAGTACGGTTGCCTAAAACACCATCAGCAAAGGCTTCATTATCATTGTTTGATTGTGCTATCAGAAGTTTATGCTGCCAATTGCCGTCAGCAGACATATAGTCGCCCTGCACTCTCATAGTGCGATTACGGAATTCAGAAACGCGATCCTGATCTTCAACAAAACCATCGAAGTCATTGTCGGCATCGAATTCATTCATACCATCAGACTGCCGAGCCGCAAATGAAAACTCTAATTCGTCACTCACCTTAAAACCAGATTTTAAATTGATACTGGTATTTTCATACCCATCTTTCTCATCACCAGATCGTGAAATGTTAGCGCCGTCAGTTTCCGTGTCGCTAACTCCTAACCGGATATCAAAATCACCACGCTTGTGCCCAACACTAAAACCATTACGCTGAGTCGAAAAACTACCCACTTCGGTAAATACCTTGGCACTGAAAGGTTGATCGGCATTGCGAGTAATAATATTCACCACACCAGAGATCGCATCACTGCCGCGCAACGAACTTTGCGGGCCACGAATAACTTCGATACGTTCAATATCATCAGTAACCAAAGTGCCCCAGTTAAGCTCATCGCTCTGAGATGGGTCATTGGCTTCAACCCCATCAATCATAACGAGTAAATGGTTAGCCTCTGCTCCCCGAACACGAATCTGAGTTTGTGAACCCTGGACACCGCTGCGACTAACAGCAAACCCGGGAACATCACGAAGAAGCTCGCTAACACTTAGAGCCGCACGATTTTTTATCTGCTCTCTATCAATAACGGTAATAGCGTTAGCAGACCGACTCACTGTAATAGGAACAAGTGAAGCACTTACCAGCACTTCCTGAATTTCTGTATCGGCGACAACAGTCTGCGCCTGTAATGATGTAGCGGACAACGTTAGTGCTAAAGATAAAAAGGATGTTTTTCTCATGATTTCCTCTGACACTCTCACCCGAGCGTATAGATTTTAAATATACGGGGCGTAAAGCAGAGGGACAGAAACTGTCAATCAGCACAAGACCGCACCCCGCGGTATTTGCGTAGCGACAGGCCGGTCTCCGGACTCATAAGTGAGCTAGCGCTCTATTTGATAACCTTCCCATGCAATCGCACAGTGGTACTTCCATCAAATATTCTTATTTACCGTTGCGGGGGCAGTATCGGAATAGCGTCGACCATTGTCGTTGTAACGCACCGATTTCCCGTTTAACTCTCAGCTAAAACATCAAAAAAAGATATTCGAACATTGAGAACCTGTTGCCGAAGCAAGAACTGGCAATTTACGCTTGAGAGGTTCCGATGTCAAACACCTTTACTAATAAAGTAGCTTTAAGCATGATGCTCCCCTGGGTCTGTAGAGAAGGAGTCAAAAATGCTGGCGGTCTTGATAAAACGAACATTAGCATCGGAAATGGAGGCGACTTATGAAGAGTTTTCAAGGAAAATTATTCAGGCCGCCGTTCCCGCTCAGGGTTTTATTTCCAGCAAGGCTTTCAAGGATTTAAAAGATACTAAAATACGTTATACGCTCATTCAAATGGAATGTTTGGCGGACTGGAAGGCTTGGTATCATTCTAACGAAAGGCGTGCAGCTCTGACACAAATACAACCGCTTCTGAAAGAGCCGGAGCATATCTCCATCTTGACCACAGCGTAGCGTCTAAAGTGCCTCTAAGGCCTCTGTGATCTTGCGAACTGAAATAACCTTCATCCCTTTAATCGGCTGCTTGGGCATATTCCCTGCCGGAACAATCGCTCGGGTAAAACCGTGCTTAGCCGCCTCCCTCAGTCGCTCCTGACCATTAGCCACCGGCCGAATTTCACCGGACAAGCCAACCTCTCCAAACACAACCAAGTCTTTAGGTAGCGGGCTATCACGGAAGCTGGACATAACCGATAAAATTAATGCCAAGTCGGCACTGGTCTCTAGAACCTTCACACCGCCAACCACATTAACAAACACATCTTGATCACCCACCATAATGCCACCATGTCTATGTAAAACGGCTAGCAACATCGACAAACGATTATGATCCAAACCAACGGTTACGCGGCGCGGATTACCTAAATGGCTATCGTCGACCAAGGCCTGTAATTCAACCAGTAACGGCCGCGTACCCTCCCATACCACCATTACCACACTACCCGAAGAAACCTCCTCGCCACGCTGTAAAAATATGGCAGATGGATTGGGCACCTCACGTAAGCCTTTATCAGTCATGGCGAAAACGCCTAACTCATTGACCGCACCAAACCGATTTTTATTGCTACGCAGTGTTCTAAAGTGGCTATCACTTGAGCCCTCCAGCATCAAAGAACAATCTATCATATGCTCAAGAACCTTTGGGCCTGCCAATGATCCATCTTTGGTTACATGACCCACTAAGATCAGCACTGTTCCCGTCTGCTTGGCAAAACGCACTAACATTGCAGCACTCTCTCTCACCTGGGAAACACTCCCTGGAGCAGAGGACACTTCCTCAATATGCATGACTTGAATAGAATCTACGACGAGTATTTTTGGCCGCTTTTTCTCAGCAATAGCACAGACAGTTTCAACTGAGGTCTCTGCCATTATTTCAAGTTTTTCCGTGGGTAGTCCAAGACGGTTGGCGCGCATCGCAACCTGCTGGGGGGATTCTTCACCAGTAACATAGAGTGCGCTATTGCTCTCAGCCATGGCACACAATGTTTGCAACAGCACCGTACTTTTACCAGCTCCAGGCTCGCCACCCAGTAATACACAGGAACCAGGCACAAAACCTCCGCCTAGTACTAAGTCTAATTCACCGGCGCCCGAACTTATGCGGGGGATTTCATCAAGAGCGATATCTGCAAGTGTTTTTACCGCACTATCAACGACACCAGCAAAACCGGGGCGCAAGACTTTGCCCGCTCGAGCCGGACTACCTAATCGCACCTCAGAGAGCGTATTCCAAGCATTACACTCAGAGCACTGACCCTGCCATTTGCGATAATCTGCACCGCAATCATTACATACATACGCTGTTTTGGTTTTGCTGACCACCGAACATCTCCTGCATCTACTAAGGGTTATTTAAGCCTATTACTGGTGTTATGTACAGTACTATTACCGTTCAAAATAATATTTCCGAGTGCCCGATAGTGGCCCAATGATCCCGGAATAAAAATACAGCATAACTGTCCCCATCTTTATCTCGTCCAAGCAGTGGCTTTCTGATAGAGTAATAAGATGTCGTTAATTCCTGAAAAAGCTATTGTTATTTCTCCAACCTTGGCCGCAACCATTGGCCTAGAGGAGACCGTATTGCTGCAACTTCTGCAGGAGTGCATCAGCCATGGCAGCCCCGTCAGCAGCAGCGGTTTTGACTGGATTACATTGCCCTCCGATAAACTTCTCGAGCTGGCACCCTTCTGGGGTCAAGATGACTTTCGTCGATTATCGGCAAGCCTACATGAGAAAGGGTTATTATTAATTGGTGGAGGTCCTTTTACCGCCCACCATGATTTCCGGTTTGCCTTTAACGAAAATTCCAATGCCGTATCGCCTGGGATGACCGATAGGTCTACTAACATTGCGCTCGCGCCGACAACAAGCAATCCTCATTCAGCAAAAACCATCGGTGGTAGCTGGCAGCCGAGCGAAGATGCGCTGCGGCAACTCGCGCAACTCGGTGTGACTCGAGAATTTGCTCAACAGCAAATACCACAATTTGTCGCTTACTGGCGCGAACGCAATGTGCCCCGACACAGTTGGGAATCAAAATATATTAAAGAAGTTTGGCGCCAATGGCAGCAAGCTGAAACAACTCAAAATCGGCGGCGAAAAGAAATATCAGTGACTGGGGAGTGGCGACCTTCGGCGGATGCACTTGATATCTTAGTGACTAAAGGCGGCATTAACACTAACTTTATTGAAGACGCCATCCCAGAATTTATTCTCTATTGGCGAGATCGAGGGGATCTATCAAGCACCTGGGATTCAAAATTTATCCAGCATATCAGACGTCAATGGCAATTTTTTAATGGCATGATGGAACAAGACTCAATGCCACGACTAATCACAGCGCAGTGGAAACCTAAAGAAGCAGTGTATGATGTCTTGCAAATGGCAAATATAGAGCGTCCATTTGCCGAAAAAATAATCCCCGAGTTTGTTTTATACTGGCAAGAAAATGGAACGCCTCAATGCTCCTGGAGCACTAAATTTTTACAATATGTGAAGCGTCAATGGGCGCATCAAAGTAAATTGTTAACGGAAACTTCAAATGGCAAACAGCAAGGATATTCAAAAGGTCGCATCCGGGATCGCAGCTTCGTCGAAGATCTCACCGACCGCAGCTGGGCGTCCTAAATCCACACCCACTGCTGGCCCAGAACTAATTGATGCCATTAATCAGGTGTTTGCCCTTTTTAGAGCTAATTATCACAATCAATATTACAGTGCTTTTGGTGATAAAAATGAATCTGTTGGGCTCGCCAAAAAATTATGGTTGAGTAAGCTCAATGACTTCGCTCCGGATGTCATTTGCGCGGCGGCAGAAAAAATTATCGCCGACAGCGAATACCTCCCAACCTTACATAAGATGCTCAATGCCTGCCGTTATGTAGGCATGCCGGCGGGACTGCCTACCCCCAGAAAGGCTTATCAAGAAGCGTGTAATAAGCGCAGCCCAAAAGCCGACCAATCTTGGTCTCATCCAGCGGTTTATCTTGCTGGCCGGGATGCTGGCTGGCATATGTTGGCTAATGCTATCGAAACCAAAGCACTGCCGGCATTTAGTGAAATCTACCAACAGTATTGTGACCGTATAGTAGCGGGTGAAAAGCTGGCGGTTGATCTACCCCCAGCATTGCCCGAAGTCTCTCAAGTACCGGCCACTAAAAAACATAATCAACAGCAATTAAAAAACTTAAAAAAAATGCTCGACTAAGGGTCGGTGAGAACCGTTTTATGGCACTTCAACCTTTAATTCACAATTCTACTGCACGGCGAATGGCGAAAACCATTTTGAATGGCTTTCGTAGCTATTTTGCAGACTACCTCAATTCAACATTGAGCGCCAAAGCACGTTATGAGAAAGCCGACTGGCACGGAGTACGTCAAGCTAATGTTGAACGGTTAGAATTGTACAAATATAAAATCACGCAAACTGTGCAATATTTAGAGATGGTGACTAATAAAGATATCGCCAATCTCTCACTTTGGGGTGAAGCAAAGACTGCCTACACCCAACTAGTCTTCAATTTTCCTAACTTTGAGATCGCAGAGACCTTCTTTAATTCTGTGTTTAGTGACATTCATGATCACGATAAAATTAACGACGATATTATCTATGTTTTATCTTCGCAGTTGCTCGAAGCACCTGAAGCGGAGTACAGTATTTTTGTGCGCTATGAAGGAGAAGACTTCCGCGAAACCTTTCAGCGAATTATTGAAGAGTCTGAATTCTCGCTGCCCAAAGAAGACTTAACTCTAGATCTTGATTGTATTATGGGTGTCTTTGGCCAAGAAGTTATCCCTAACATCCAAGGGCCTCATAGCGCTGTAAAATTTGATCTTCTAGAATCAACGTTCTATCGGGGTAAAGCCGCCTATATGGTCGGACGAGTAGTCGACGGTGATAACACTTTCCCTATGGTGCTCGTCATTCTAAACAATGAAGAGGGTAGCTTATATGTCGATACTGCCTTATTTACTGCAGACGAACTCAGTGTAGTATTCAGTTTTACACACAATCATTTTATGGTCGATGCGCCACTGCCATACCAATATGCTCACTTTCTGAAAAGCTTAATGCCGAATAAGCTAGATTATGAAATATATAATGCCATGGGGTTCCCTAAACATGCTAAAACAGAATTTTATCGTCAGTTGGTCGGTCACTTAAACACCTCTAAAGACCAATTCATTATCGCGCCAGGCATTAAAGGCATGGTTATGACTGTATTCACCCTTCCGTCTTACAATATTGTATTTAAAATTATAAAAGATAAGTTTGCTCCACCTAAGGAAGTAACACATCAGATCGTGAGAGAAAAATATCGCTTAGTGTCTCGCAGCGACCGCATCGGTCGAATGGCGGACACCCAAGAATTTGACGACCTAATTTTCCCCTTAAATCGTTTTTCAGATGCTCTGGTAGAGGAATTACAGGCCGTTGCAGGGTCCCAAATAGAAATACGCGGTGATAAATTATTGATTAGGCATCTTTATACAGAGCGTTACATGACGCCACTTAACATCTATTTGGAAACTGCCAATAAAGAAGAAATGCAAAGTGCTATGGAAGAATACGGCAACTGTATTAAACAATTGGCGGCGGCAAATATTTTCCCCGGCGACATGCCACTTAAAAACTTTGGCGTTACTCGTCATGGTAGAGTGGTGTTCTATGATTATGACGAAATTGCCACACTAACAAAATGTAACTTTCGCAAAATTCCCGAACCCAGAACTGAGCAAGAAGAAATGCAGTCAGGTACCTGGTATACCGTGGGCCCTGATGATATTTTTCCAGAAGAATTTAGACTCTTTTTCTCTGGTAATATGAAAGCTAGAAAAATATTTGATGAGATGCATAGCGATCTCTATGACATGAGCTTCTGGCAAAACTTACAAACTCAGATACGTGATGGGTATGTCGTTGACGTATTTCCCTATAGACGCGCCAAACGCTTTAATCGTGGCAAAGATTCATTACTAGAAGTCTTTACGGACTAACGATAAGGTAATACTTCTGTGCTTTCACCGGCGCTGATAATAAAATAATCTGGCTTAATAGACACTAACGTCCATTCCTGAGTTATCTTGTCCCCCTCTCGATAACTGCTCTGCCCAATAAATAATCTATTGGAATTTGAGCCCTCTGCAATAAACATATGACCAGCAATAATAAATTCTGGCACCGATGGGGCAGCATTAGTAATGGGTTGCTCGGCCGCTGGCGACAGAGACAGCTCAGCATCCAGTGCAGGTTTGACCTCAACTGCAGAAGGTAATAAAGCTTCAGATTCCGGGAGCTGTAGATCCGCCACTGAGATAACATCAGTTGCTGCATTAATCTTCCAGCCCTGCATATATAGTCCCACCCCAAAAACAATGATTATCATCAGGAAACCCAGTAACCAATTCCGCGAGGCTAGGATGGAAGGCGCTTTTTCATATGGATCCCAATGCGCACTGACAAAATCATCCAAATTTTTGGGATCTTCTCGCAAACGATCTCGTTCCGCTTTTTTTAGGGCATCGAGAATGAAGGACATTAGTGAGCACTACCTCTTAGTCTGGGTATTTCATCATCAGAAATTTCATTTAGCTGCATCAGGGTTTGCCTACCAACAACACCATCGGCATTGAGCCCATGTCGGCGCTGAAATTCCATCACTTGGTCTTTAACCGCTTCGGTGTAATGGCCACCAGTAATAACTTCTTCCATACCCTGATCTTCCATGCTCAGCTTCTCTTGCAACCAAGCCATTGCTAACTTATCAGTATCGCCCTGCATAAGAAGATCAAACTCTTTATGAGGGCGCCATAGATACAGAAAGCTCCCAGTCCAGCGATCGGCAAACTGATCAAGGTCAACATCTATCTCACCATCCTTTGTTGTGAGGGTGACTGAATCTTCTTCAAGGTGACTTAATAAGTAGCTTTTCAGTACTCCATTACCCTCATTTAATACCACGATTCCTGGTCTATCTATAGCGCTTAACATCCACGGAGCTGCTTGGGCTACCTTTTCTGGCTGCAAACCAAATTTTGCTGCAATTCCAGTAAAGACTTCAAGAGAGTAGACCGCTGAACTTTCTATAGACCAAGAAGCGAGCAAATTAACTAAAGAATTAGATGTATCCATAAACTCTAAGGCAATCATATTCTGTTCAGGGATAACCGAAGGAGTCGCATCCTGTTCAAGTGAGCCGATGACTGGATCATCGCTCACTAACAATTCATCATGATTTTTGACCACGTCTTCTACAAACGGATCTAGTGCAGTCTTTTCCAGCGATACAAATTCTTCGTTTTTTGGCGATACACTCTGTGCCTTGGGCTCCTCAATGCTGGCGGCCAAGCGCAATGAATCTAGCGCACTTCGCGGTAAAAATACAAAACCCGACACCATAATTAAAAACAATAAAAGCCCTACCGTCAGAGGTTTATTTGAGGTCTTTGGCTTACCATTATCAAGACCACTAAGGATTTCTACTGAAGCATCCTTTACCAAGCCTGACGATACACTCTTGACGCCTAAAGAGTACGCCGCTAACAGGGATTGATGGCATATAAGATTGATCAGCCGAGGCACACCTTTAGTTAACCTGAACAACACCTTGATACAGCCCTGATCAAAGATAGGACCTGCCGCACCCGCATGATGCAATCGATGGTTAATGTAGTTGGGCAATTCAGACTGATCTAACGGTAAAAGATGAAAGCGCGACACAACCCTTTGGTTGAGTTGACGCAGTTGCTTTTGCGCGAGTATCTCCAGCAATTCTGGCTGGCCGACAAGAAGAATATGCAGCAATTTATGAGTGTTAGTCTCAAGGTTACTCAGCAAACGAAGCGTTTCCAGAACATCTGCACTCAGGTTCTGGGCCTCTTCAATAACGATCAAGGTCTTTTGACCTTTGGCATGACTGGCAAGCAAGTCCTGATTTAAGGCATCAATACAAATTTTAGAAAACGACAGATTCTTACTTTTCGGCAGTTTAATGGCCAGCTCATCACAGATGCTGGCTAAGAGATCCGTTTCATTGAGCTTACTATTTAATACATAAGCTACCCGGACATGGGCAGGAATACGCAGCAGCATAGTGCGGGTAAGGGTGGTCTTTCCTGTGCCAACCTCACCGGTTAGCAGTATAAATCCACCTTCCCGGTCGAGGCCGTATTTTAGATGGGCAACTGCTTGACGATGTTGCTGACTGGGGTATAAAAAGTCAGGATCAGGCACAATCGAGAACGGCTCTCGCTTTAGGGCAAAATGCTGCAAATAAATACTCATAGCCTGCCGTTACTCTGTAATTTCTAAATCCTGTCCTTGGTTTATAAACTCTTTTAGTTGCTTAGTCACAGTACCTTCGTTTTCACCTTCAAAGTCTCGCGTTATTAAATGCTCAAACTTAGATTTTGACAGTGCCCTAGCATCCTCTGGCGTACGGATAATGGTCGGCCTAATAAACATCATTAGGACTTTTTCGCTATCGCCTTTGCTGGAGGATTTAAATAGATTGCCGATAATCGGAATATCGCCCAAAAAAGGCACTTTGGAGGCGCTATTATCTGTTTGCCCCTCGATTAAGCCACCCAGAATCAATAGTTCACCATCTTGAATCATGACGTTTGTTTGCATCGTACTTTTAGTAGTTGTAGCGCCAAACTGAGAGTCAGCGCTGCCTGCTTTAACTTTGGATGATTCCTGCTCGATTTCTAGCCTTACTGCATTGCCCTTACTAATTTGCGGCTTGACCTTAAGCATGACGCCTACGTCTTCGCGGTTTACGGTCGTAAAAGGATTAATACTATTGGAGTTGTTAGTGCTCGCATAGCTACCTGAAGGAAAGGGGACCTGTTCTCCTACTGAAAGGTTAGCCTCCTCGTTATCGAGAGTAATAACTGAGGGTGTTGATAGTATTTTAGTCCGTTCGTCGGTTTTCAAGGCCTGAACCAATAAACCGATACCTCTATTATTTTCACGGTCAAAATCACCAACCACTCCAATAACAGACTTAGGTAATGCAGATGCAATTGCAGTTGAATTTGCATTATCAGAGCCACCACCTCCCAATGCGCTTCCCAGCAGGCCCGATAAGACTCCATCAAAATTGGTTAAGTATCCTCCTCGATCTCTACCTGTAATAACTAATTGAGAGCTAAGGTTTCTTGCCTGACCCTCAGATAATTCAGCAATAACCGCCTCGATGAGGACTTGAGGGCGAGCGATATCCAACTTCGCAACGACACTTCTTATCTCACGAATAACTGCCGAGGGCGCTGCCATCACCAACGCATTATTAAGCTCATCAATTTCAATTGTATAATTAGTTGCGGCCTTAGATTTGCCATCACCTACAGATTCTCCGGCCAGACGCAAGAAAACATCTGAGCCAAGCATGCCGTCGATAATAGGCTTAATTTCAGCTGCACGGGAATAATCAAGGTAGATCACCTCAACACTGCCTTTTTTAGTCGATGGGAGATCCAGTAGCTTGAGCATGTTTTTAAAGGTCGTACGAGCAATACCCGGGCCACTCACAATAATACGATTATTAAGCCCGTCCTCTACTAGCGATAAATCTTGTTTTTGCAATTGTTTCAGCTGGCCAGCAATATGTACCGCCTCTCCCGCTGAAATATAGTTGAGGTTAATAACCTCAACCGCAGTTTGATCAGGGTCATCGAGCTTTCGCAAAATCCGCTTCACTTCATCCACGTTACTGCGGATATCAGAAATAACTAAATAGTTACTTTGGGCAAAGGCTAGCAACCTCGCTCCATTACTCAGCAAAGGCTTCAACACAGGCACGAGTGTCGCGGCCTGGACATATTTAACCTTAATAATCTCAGTCTCTAAGGTGTTGTCGCCATTGCCCCCAGCAAAATTAAAAGACTGCGTGAACGGAATAATTCGAGTCACAGCACCATCTTCCACAGCTTGGAATCCCTGCACCTGAATCGCGGACAAAATTGCTTGATAGAGCAAATCGGAATCAATTGGCTGCGGCGAGATAATGGTCACCTTGCCCTTAACCCGCGGATCTAACACGAAAGATTTACCGGTTATTTCGGCAACACTTTCAATAACACTACGAATATCTGCATCACGGAAATTGATCTGTACAGTTTCTGCTGCCATACCCTCAGCCGCTAGGCACCAACTTAAAAAAAACACAACGCCCAATTCACTGAGGCGATGTACTTTCATCACGTGCCGATACAAAGTCACGATCATTAGTTTTCCCCACTGTATTATTGAAGTAATCATGTTAGGGCTTTAATCCTAGAGTTGGTAACATTTTAGCCGAGAGACTAGCGGCATTGACATAAATAATTTCTTCGCGGCCTTCGCGCATAAGAGTCACGGGAAGGCTAATTGAGCTACTATAGCTCATCCACTTAACGGGATCAGACATTAAATCTTGCACCGAAAGACCGTCAATCTGGACCACCACATCGCCATCGCGTATGTCTGCCATAGCCTGCACATCTGCCGATAGATTGTTAATCTTAAAGCCCGTATCACCACCGATATTAACCGGCACGGCACCAAACATATTGGCCAGGGCAAACCCCTGTGTCTGAGTATCAACATCTTCGCCGCTTTCTTGTGACTCCATAATCACATCTGGCTTTTTCATTAATAATTGTTTATTGATGCCATTGTCACTGATCACAATACGATAAGCCTCAATATCAACTAGCTCCATCTTTCCGTTAAGCTTGTCACCTATTTGGTAAACCTGTTCCGGCTTTCCTTTAAATTTAAGCGTTGCCGATGAAGAGGCGCCGGCCAACATAACGCCAAGTAGCTCTGCATTAATTTGCGCATTGGCGAGATCTGTCTGCGTCTTTACGGGTGCTATGACCCTTTGGCGACCAAACCAGGCCCAATCTACCATTTTTCCAGGCGCTACTCTAGCAACGACCGATGAAGTTGTTTTAGCTGTCTGCAACTGAAGACCTATCAAGACAATAAGGTAAAGAGAAAGTAAGACCATCACTAAAACTACCACCAAGCGTGACAACTGTTGGGTGTTTTTTAGTTCAATCTTCAATATAGATTATCTCCATGGACCCTTTAAACAGCTCTGGGGAAGACCGCTCAACTTCGAGTGCCTGCACGTTGAACCCAGCACAGACTATCTGGTGACTCAAACGCAATATACGATTACCGTCAGCACCACTAAACCTTACCTCAAAGCCATTATTTAGATCTCTGATCTGACCCAAGCGCAACTGATTACGCCTAACTAGTTTAGTTAGGTTGTCGCGACCGGATCCTTGCTGAACCACGCGGTTACCGCAGCCATTGGACAAGTTTGAAACCACTGCACTCTGTTGCCGCAACCACTGTAGATCGATTTTAAGCTGATTTGATTGATCAACCAATTGATCATATTTCTCCATTATCGGTGACAAAGCCACATAAATACTGGTAAAAAATAGCATAGCTATCCCCGTAAACAGCAGCTGCCACTCTCGAGGCTGAAGACCACTTAAGCGATTTCTTAAGCTATCCATGAATTTTTTCATCGATCAGGCCTCTGCTTTTTTAGTTCAGTAACTGATAACAAAAAAACCTCAGGGCCGGCGGCTTTATCCTGATTAAGACTGAGTTGGTAGCCAGGAATTCTCAGCGTTCTTTCAGCTAATCCAGCAGCACCAAGAAGCGTCAGCTTTAAACTGTTCTGACTTGCTGAGAGGCCCTCAAGCTCACATTGACAACCAGCCATAATATTACCGATAGCTAAGAGTCCAGCTATCGGTTGGCCTTGTAGACTTTGTTGCTGTTTAAATAATTGATTTATCCGGCTCTCAGCGTCAGCTTTGAGGGTCTTAATACTGGTATTAGAGTTACTAAACAAGCGAGTGTAATTAGCCAATATGTTTTGCTGTAATCCCTCAACCTCAGACTCCAAAGCATGATTAGCCGTCTGTAGGTAGCCCACCCATAGCGCTAAAAGGAGACCAGCTGCAGCTGCAGCTGGCCACCAAAAAGAAGTCACTGTTTCCTTTGGAGCTGGCTTAAATTCGCCCGTCATTAAATTCAAGTTGGGGTCAATATGCGAAAACTGCCAGTCAACTGTGGAGGTATTGATATCAGCACCTTGAGCCAATTTTTTTGGCACTATATCAACATCAGGCACAGAGATAGACAATCGCGGTGCCTGCTTAAAGTCCTGCATAACAGTCTCTAAAATGCTCCAGCCTATATTAGATTCGGCTGCAAAGCCGGTGTTCAATGACTGTCTGACCAGTAACACCCCCTCTCGCCAGCCAACACTAATTATTCCTGGCTCCCAGTGCAGTGCCATAAAATCAGGAACCATAGCCATAGCTGTGACACCTGCATTGTCGGCAATTCGTTTCCACTCCTGCATATCTTGACGGCTAACAGCGAGGATATGCAATTGGTCGTCACTGCGTCCCGCTACTACAAAGTGCATCTCTTCGACGGGTTGCAAGATTCTATCTTCTAACAGCCACGGAATGAGCTCTGCCCACTTACGTTGGGGTGCAGATGGAATGTCCACCGAATGTAGGCCAACTCTTTCGCTTGGAATCCACAAACTCATCGTCGAAGTATTAGTGCCCGCCACAGATTGCAGCGGATCATCTACATGATCGATCCGTTGATCGAGGTTATAAATATGCTCGACACTCATCTAAGTGATTTCTCCCGTTAAACCCATCGCAACGCAGGCCGGTTGTACTATATTACTTTGTTGCATCAACTGCTCGTTTGGCTCTTCATCGCCACTCTTTTTGGCAAATAATTGCTCAGCCGCAGACAACTCTTCTTTGTCAGGCAGGCTAGCTGGCACAACAGTAACTTCACGCGCAATGATAACTGGTTTCGTTCTACCTTGCCTATCCATTATGCTTTTAACTTGGATCCGAGCCTCGCCTAAAGTGACTTCAAGATAAAGTTGAAAATAATCAGACTTAACTGACACGAGTGTTGACGGCCAACGTTTTTGGACGTCAATCAATGGAATCAAAAAATAGGCCTCTAATTCCTGATAAAAAGCATTTATGTCGCTGATTGGCCTCATCTGTTTGATTAGATCTAGAAACTGTTGCCCATTTTCCCCACCCAAAGCGAGAATTAATTGGTCTGACGCAGTATTAATATTGATGGGGGTTGAACCCGGTAGCGCCGTCATCCACGGCGATAGCATTTGCACTTCCTGCACAGAATAACCCTTAATCGCAGCGAGCTCAGACGCATCAGAAATAAAATCATTGGCGACCATTCTGGGAAATGTAAGACCTTCATAATCCGGTTGCTCCGCTCCCCAACTATTAATAATAGTTGAATCCACGTCTACCCAATCAACAATAGAGGCTACTCGATCAGGGCTGGCGGGAATTTGCAGCATGTCCATGAGATTTAGCCAAGCTTTGGCCACACCCATAGCACCAAAATTATTAAGTTCATTATTGAGAGACGCACCGCGATAACTGACAAAACTATTAAGATTGATTTTGCCCTGTAAATCACTGATACAGCCTTTTAGCGTGCCCCCCTCGACTGGCAGCAATGGCATTGCTTGAGCCCATATCTCGCCATAATCATCGATATTCCGATTATCATTTTTATCCGACAATAGTTCACCTGCCCAACCTTCCCCACTTATAGCAATTAATAACGCCTGGTCACCGTGCAAAGAAGCGGAAGCCTGAGAAACATCAATCTGGTGACGATAAAAAATGTTAGTCAAAATAAGGACTACCGCCAACATCAGAATCAATGCAGCCAGTAGAGCCACACCACGTTGTTTTTGAAGTCGATTTTTAATCACGAACCACCCCCGGAAATAAACGAGAAGTCTCGCGCTCGTTCTCTAAGGTAATCGTTACTCTAATCATCCTTGGCAATGCATATTTACTTAGAGGCTGGTTAATTGGCGGCCAGTCTTTAGAGTAGCCGGTACGACTAAGATGCTCAAAAACTACATTTTCAACACCACTAATAAGTGTGAAGGTGTTGCCGTCACTAAGTCGAGGTGACTCAGTAATAGCCCACGAGGTGCGCTGTAATTGTTGGTCACTATTGATTTTATAATCTACTCTCCGGACACCACTAGGATTAGATTTAACCATAGGCCCACCGCCGCGGCTGAACCGAACGCCAAACTCGCTAGGGTTAGTCAGGTACGCATCCTCGACCTGCCCTAATCCATCAGCAAAACGGCGAGGCCTCATATGCAGTAAATCACGCCCAATAATCTGCCAAGCACGTTGTAATTTAACGTCTTCGGCAAGATCTGTGCGGCTACGTTCATTGGCACCCAAAACAACTTCCACCGCCTGATAGGACATCACTGACATTACCGCCAATATCCCTAAAGAGACAAGCACTTCAATTAAGGTGAAGCCCTTTTGCCGATTGCTGGAATACAGGTTTAACATCTAATTTTCAACCAGATAAATAGCCAAGGTGGCCTGGTAATTTTCACTAGTAACTGAAGCAGACTGGGCTTGATAGCGATACAAGTCTTGTCCCATAGCCTTCTCAACTTTCATCTCCCAACGCCAGTCCTGGCCAGCTTGCTTGTCCACACCTTTGTTCTTTAAGTTTGAAAGGCCTGCGCTGGCTGTCCACTTCTGAGAATGCTGGTAACGCTCCAAAAGATGATTCCAAGCCACCTGATTAGCGAAAAAGCGCTCTCTAATACGCAGCCGCTCATCGCTATACTGATGCACCATTTGAACGGCACTGCCTAACACTAGGCTCAGTATAAAAAGAGCAACCATCACCTCAATGAGAGTGAAACCTTTCTTCTTAGTCGAGTATTTCATAAGGTATTCGCTTCCAATATCATCTTTGAGGTCTCATCATCCCAGACAAAAGAAAAGATTAATGTAGAAGAATCAAAAGACAACTGAATGACCCCTTGAGGCTCGACATAGCCATCGGGCAAGAATGCCATTTCTGGCAACAAGAATTCTTTCTCTGCTGGTTTAACCTCATCTTGATCAATTACACCCAGAGCCCGGGGTCGACTTTGAGGTAGTAACTCTTCTCCCAGCTCCTCCACATCCCAGCCAATAATGGACTCCTCTCCCAGCACAAAAGGCTTCGGTGAAGTCACTGCGATCCAGCGGTTTTTAAAGTAGACCACGGCGACAAGTTCAGTAGCCTCTCGATTCTCATTATCGGTGTTAGTAACAATGCCATAGGCGGCACTCTCAAGTGAGGAGCGCTCTGATAATTGTTGTAGCCAAATAAGTAATTTATCTGCCTCAGCTGAATAGCGCCGATCGAAGGCTTGATTGATCGCCAACCCACTAATGGCAGATAAAATCACAATGATGGCAACGACAATGAGTAATTCAATGAGGGTAAAACCCTGAGCACGCCTCATAAAGCCTACTTAAGCACTTGAGTTATCTGATCAACAAAAGATTCAATCAAGATTCCAATTACCCCAATCTTTATCTGAACCCTCTCCACCTTGGACATTATCTAGGCCCAAAGTAAACACCTCAACCTGCTTACCGTGAGTGCCTGGATTTAAGTATTGGTATTGAACGCCATAAGGATCTGAGGGTAACTTGTCTAAATAAGGCCCGTTCCACTGAGCTGCTCCTGATCCTGAAGGTGCTGACACTAAGGCCTCTAAACCTTGAGGCTGTGAAGGATAGCGATAGTTATCTAATCGATAGTATTTTAAAGCACTCTCAACTTGACGAATATCTGAAGCGATCCGTATAGCCTCCGCTTTTACAACATTTCTAAATAAATTCGGCGCAATTGCAGCAATCATCAACGCCATAATGGTTACAACGATCATTACTTCAATCAGAGTAAACCCGCGCTGTTTTTTATTTGACTTCATTTTATTGAACTCCCCTTTTAACTCCATTTATATTTGATTCAATGGTATTAGATAAATAGTTAAATCGCATTGTTCATGTCCATAATGGGTAACATAATCGCCGCCACAATACCTAAGATCATCGCACCCATGAGAATAATTAAGATTGGATTAAGTAACTTTAAGAACACTTCAACTGTGTTATTTAACCTCACTGAATAATACTCAGCCACTCGCAGTAGCATTTTATCCAACTCACTAGATGCTTCGCCACTGCCTACCATATGAACTAAAAATCCACTACCATCTAGATTATCTTCCAGTGCCTTATGTAAGCTTGAGCCCTGACGCATGGCCTCAGTAACCTTTTTAAATTTGCTTTGCATCGAAAGGTTGCTGACGACAGCAGAGGATATGTTTAGCGCTGCCAATGCGGGAACGCCGCTATTTAGAAGCACGCCTAAACTGCGAGCCCAGTCTGAAATGTCAGCCATACGCACCCATCGACCCACACCTGGTAAGGTCAATATAAAAGCATGCCACCGCTGTTTGCGCGCTGCATTCTGCATAGCTTGGCGGAAACTTAGAACACTAAGAATGGTTAACCCCAAAACATAAAGGCCATAGTCCTGAGTAAAGCCGCTTAAACTAACCACCACTTTGGTAATCAACGGTAACTCACGATTTGAACTAGCGAATACCGCTGTAATCTTTGGCACCACCCAAACCATCATCATTGAAATCATAATGATCGAAACACTAATCAATGTCATGGGATAGACAAGTGCACGCGTGATGGTTTTACGGTTTTCGGCACTGGTTTCAAGTTCTTCGGCGAGACGCAATAGGATCTTGTGCAGATGCCCACTCTCTTCACCCACACCGACACCTGCAATAACACTATCAGGGATTTTATAGGGTGAACGTCGCAGGGCTTCAGAAAAACTGCGCCCTTCAGTAATCTCGCTACGCCAACTTTCCACCATACGCCGCTGCTTATCTGTCTCAGCTTGCTCAATGGTCATGCGCAAAGATTCTTCAAGGGGCAATCCAGACTGAATCAAAATAGCCTGCTGGTGAAGCAACAGTGAAAGATCAAAATTATCAACCTTGGCCTGGCGCCCAATGCGATAACCTTTTTTCTTGCTAGCCTGATTTACCTCTGAGAGAGTCGATGGCAATAGTTTTTTGTCTTTTAATAGACGTCTCGCTTGACGTTCAGAATCGGCCGCGATAACACCATCAACAAGTTTTCCGTCTGTATTGTAAGCCGAGTAATTAAAAGCAGGCATCGTCAGTTACACACTGGTGACACGAAGAACTTCTTCGATTGTAGTGACTCCGTCACAAACCAATTTTAGTCCCGCTTGTCGGATACTAGGCACTTGCCGGCGAATCGAAGTCTCTAGCTCAATTTCTCCCGCATTTTCATGAATTAGCGTCTGCAGTGGAGCATCCACCGTGACTAATTCAAACAAAGCTTGCCGACCCGCATAACCGGTACTGTTGCATTTAGGGCAACCGCCCGCTTCATAAATAGTCTTGCCAACCTCTAAACGTAATAACTCTCGATTAAATTCATTAGGCTCAACTGGCTTACGACAATTGAGGCAAAGCCTGCGCAGCAGCCGTTGGGAAAGAATACCTCTGATGGTAGATGCCAGTAAAAAGCTATCGACACCGAGATCCTGCAGGCGAGTAATGGCGCCGGCCGCTGTATTCGTATGTAGTGTGGATAATACTAGGTGGCCGGTTAAGCTTGACTGAGTAGCAATTTCAGCCGTTTCTCCATCACGAATCTCACCGATCAAGATGACATCTGGATCCTGACGTAAAATGGCTTTTAAACCGCGCGCAAAAGTCATTCCAGCGCGTAAATTTATTTGGGTTTGACTAATACCTGGCAAATCATATTCCACCGGATCCTCAACGGTCATGATATTGCGACCTTGTCGATCCATTTGCTGTAACGCAGCATAGAGGGTTGTGGTTTTACCTGACCCTGTTGGGCCCGTGACCAAAATAATGCCGTGGGGACGACGAATTAAATCATCGAGTTGCTCAGAGGTGCCCTTAGGCATGCCCAGATCATCCACCTGTAGCTTACCCGCATCTTTATCCAAAAGACGCATTACCACTCTTTCACCATGACTTGACGGCATAGTGGAAATACGCAAATCAATACTACGCCCTCCAAGTTTGACGCTCATGCGGCCGTCTTGGGGTAATCTTTTCTCTGCAATATCAAGTTTCGACATTACTTTAATCCGGGAAATTAGAAGAGGCGTAATCTGCACTGAGGGCTTTAGCACTGTGCTGAGTACGCCATCGAGACGAAACCGCACCAAGGATTCCTTCTCGTAGGGCTCAATATGAATATCAGAGGCCTTTTCTTTTAAAGATTCCGCCAAAATCGCATTAAGAAGACGAATAATCGGCGCGTCATCTTCAGAATCTAAAAGGTCGCCAGTATCTTCCAATTCTGCCGCTGCAGACTCCATGTCGACAAAACCTTTAATATCTTCCATCACCGATTCTGAGGAATTTTTCCGGCCACTATAGATCGATGCCAACATTTTCTCGAAAGACTCACTATCAAGGCGGGTAACGGCAGAAAAATCGTTGTTGGCTCGAATAACTTCTGAGATAGCCCACTGATTAGCTTGGGGCGACAATATTAGGTCACCTTCTGACTCCCGCAGTAACAGGCCGTTACTTCGAGCGAACTCAAAGGGTAATAATTTAATAGTCGTCTCTGACATCGTGAATACTCGCTAAAGTCTTGTTATCACAATATTAATCAAATCGTAGTCTACATGGAAAATCAAAACAGTATTAACAAGCGCGTTAAAGTGCGCAGATTCTAATCCGCTGAAGGTTTTGCTTTAACCATAGGTGGAAATGGAAATGAACTAACATTACCACCACTTGCTTCGGTAATTTTTCCTGTTCCTTCCTTTTCAACCTCATCGATACGAACAATAGATTGCATAGGAATAAAGCTGCGCTTTATTCCAGAAAATTCATTTTTTAACTTCTCTTCAGCAGGATCCACTATCATCTGCGAACGCTCGCCAAATATAAACTCTTCAACTTCAAGAAAGCCCCAAAGGTCACTTTGAAAAACATGTCGTGCATAGATTTCATACACATGCCCTTGATTGTGAAAAGTAATCCGATAAATGGGTTCGCTAGCCATAAGATGCCACTGTGATTGGTATAGAATTAAAGAAGAGAATAATACCACACGCCGGTTTAATCACACTGCAAAATGTTGCGGATTGGGGTGCCAAGGCTATAATGCGCCCCTATTTGAAAAGAAATGTGTAGAGCATGCAGGAAAAACCCATTAAGAAACTTCATATCGTCACTCATGGCTGTCAAATGAATGAGTATGACTCCTCTCGTATGCGAGATTTACTTGGTGAAAGTCATCAGATGGTCGCCACGGATAACGCAAAAGATGCAGATGTAATATTGCTCAACACCTGCTCAATTCGCGAAAAAGCGCAAGAAAAAGTCTTTCATCAACTAGGTCGCTGGAAGCATCTAAAAGAGGCTAAGCCTGATTTAATTATTGGTGTTGGGGGCTGTGTTGCTAGCCAAGAAGGTGAAGCGATTTCCAAGCGGGCCCCATTTGTTGATCTGATTTTTGGTCCTCAAACTCTACATCGATTGCCAGAGATGATGGAGTCTAAAAAAACTGATGGTGTGGTGATTGTCGATATCAGTTTTCCAGAGATCGAAAAGTTCGATCGCCTGCCAACCCCAGAAGCAGACGGCGTCAGCGCGTTTGTCTCAATCATGGAGGGTTGCTCTAAATATTGTACTTTTTGCGTGGTTCCTTATACCCGAGGAGAAGAGGTAAGCCGCCCAATTGCTGATGTCCTCGCTGAGATAAGCTCTCTAGCCGAACAAGGCGTTCGCGAAGTTAATCTGCTGGGTCAGAATGTGAACTCTTATCGTGGCGACATGCCGGACGGATCAATATGCGACTTCGCCGAATTGATACCATTTGTGGCCAGCATTAATGGTATCGATCGTATTCGCTATACCACTTCTCACCCTGTAGAATTTTCTGACGCGCTTATCGCTGTTTATAGCAGGGTTCCAGAGCTAGTAAGTCACTTGCACCTGCCTGTACAAAGTGGTTCTGATCGAATTCTAATGGCAATGAAGCGCGGACACACCGCTATTGAGTACAAATCAAAAATTCGTCGCCTGCGAGAATTACGACCCGACATTAGCATTTCTTCCGATTTCATTATTGGCTTTCCAAACGAAACCGAGGATGATTTTGCCGCTACAATGAAACTTATCGAGCACATTGGTTTCGATACCTCCTTTAGTTTTATTTATAGTGCTCGGCCAGGCACCCCCGCAGCAGACCTGGCAGATAATGTAAGTGATGAGGTAAAAAAACAGCGCCTAAAAATTCTACAAGCTCGTATCCTGCAAAACGCTAGTGAAATTAGCCGACGAATGGTTGGCAGCACACAGCGTCTTTTAGTCACTGGTATTTCTCGAAAAGACCCGGGGGAATTACAGGGCCGCACTGAAAATAATCGAGTGGTTAATTTCAGTGCCAGCGACCACAGTCTTATCGGTGAATTTACCGATGTAATTATTACAGAAGCTCTGCCAAACTCTCTTCGAGGAATGCTAGCCTGAAGTTTTCATGGCTAATGACTTCTTTTTAGGCCTTGGTATTAAAAAAAGGGGATTTTTGTAATAACTCTGTGACAAAAAGAGTTTACCCTTCTCTCAAGATCGAGCTATGCTAGGCGTATAAATCAACTGTAGAGGTTTTTAAACACGCATTGAAACAACTGGAAAGCCATCTTGCTGCCCTTAACATCACCCTTGAGCCGAATGAAGCTCACCGTCTTGCCTCACTCTGCGGACAATTTGATGATAATTTGCGCCTAATTGAACAACGGTTAAAGGTAGAAATACGTTCACGCGATAACTTCTTCGCTATCTACGGCGAAACTGAACCTGCTCAGCACGCTGCAGATGTTATCTATAATCTTTATCAACACTCCGCTCACTCCGACGATGTATCTCCCGAAGAGGTACATCTACACCTGCGACAATATGAGAGAAGAAAGCCTATGGATCGATCGGCTAACACCATCCCTGCCCCCAGTGATATCGAGAACTTTTCAGTTATTCGCACCAAGAAAGGCAATATTAAGCCCCGCGGGCTAAATCAACAGCGCTATGTGCGGGCCATGCAAACTCATGACATTAATTTCGGTATAGGCCCTGCCGGAACAGGGAAAACCTACCTCGCTGTCGCCTGCGCAGTAGAAGCCTTATTAAGAGATGAGGTGGAGCGCATTCTATTGGTTCGCCCTGCCGTTGAGGCCGGCGAGAGATTAGGATTCTTGCCTGGCGATCTAGCACAAAAAGTTGACCCCTATCTGCGCCCCCTTTATGACGCTTTGCACGAGATGCTCGGGTTTGAAACCGTCGCCAAACTTCAGGAGCGCAATGTTATTGAGATAGCGCCTCTTGCGTATATGCGTGGCCGCACTTTAAGTGGTGCCTATATCATTCTCGATGAAAGTCAAAATACTACTCGTGAGCAAATGAAAATGTTTCTCACCAGGGTTGGATTTGGCTCCACGGCCGTCATTACAGGCGACATGTCACAGATAGATCTTCCTCGTGGTGTTAACTCAGGGTTGGTGCATGCTTGTAGTGTTTTAGAATCTGTTGAAGATATCAGCTTTACTCATTTTGAGTCTCGAGATGTTGTTCGGCACCCGATTGTTCAAAGTATTGTAGATGCCTACGATGCTCATGAAAAAGAGTCTTAGCACTCTAATCCATGACTATTTCCATCCACATTCAAAGGGCTTGTACTTCAGAGGAATCTCCAGACGACGAGAGCATTCACCATTGGGTTACTACAGCAGTGAGAGCAGAAGATAACTTAGAGCTCAGCATACGAATTGTAGATGAGCAAGAAAGCGCTCAACTAAATCACCGATATCGTGAGAAAACAGGCCCTACAAATGTTCTTTCATTCCCCTTTGACGCTGTTGTGTCAGAACCTCTGCCGATACTGGGTGACCTTGTGATTTGCGCTCCCGTTGTAGCGCGAGAGGCCACTCAACAACATAAATCAATCAACGCGCATTGGGCACACATGATTATTCATGGTGTTCTGCATTTGCTAGGGTATGATCACAGTGATGAGAAAGATTCGGAGATCATGGAAAGCCTGGAAACTGAAATTTTACTTAGTCTGGATTTTCCAGCGCCTTACCTAGAGCCCCCAAGCGATAGACAGCCTAGCGAGTGCCACTGAGATAACCATGAACGATGAATCGTCTAACCCAAATTCTACCGAGCCCTCTTTTTTAAAAAGAATAGTTCGAGCATTTTCCGCCAACCCGACCAGCAGTGATGAAGTTGCGGATATGCTTCGAAGTGCAGAAAATGAATCCATTATTGACGCTGGTGCACTCCAAATCATGGAAGGTGCTCTCAAAGTGTCTGATTTGCAGGCGCGGGAAATTATGATCCCACGATCGCAGATGAAATTTATTGAAGCAGACTTATCGTTAGAAGAAATTCTGAATACAGTCATTCAATCACAGCATTCTCGCTTTCCCGTGGTTGGAGAGTCGTCAGACGATATCCTAGGCATTCTATTGGCCAAAGAATTACTCCCCTTAGTACTATCAGGCAAAGATTCTTTCGATCTAAAGAGCCTGTTACGCCCAGCGAATATTATCCCAGAAAGTAAGCGCATTAATATTCTGCTACAAGAATTTCGAGAGCAACGCTACCATATGGCAATAGTGGTAGACGAATATGGTGGAGTATCTGGCCTGCTGACTATCGAGGATGTCTTAGAGGAAATAGTCGGTGAAATTGAAGATGAGACCGACGAGCATGAACCAGAGCAAATTCGTAAACTAGGTGACAACCTATATTCAGTTGACGCTATTACTGAAATAGCAGACTTTAACGAATATTTTGATGTCGGTTTGCGAGATGACGAATTTGATACCGTTGGTGGAATCGTTGTGCACGCCATAGGCCGATTACCGAAAGTAGCTGAAAAAACTAGCATTGAAAATTTTGATTTCACGGTTATCGCAGCAGATAAGCGTAAGGTAACCTTGCTACAAGTCTCTAAAAAAATCTAATGAGAGGCACCGAAAAACTTCAACATTACAGTGGCCTACTCTTTGCTGGAGCAATTTTCCCACTCGGCTTAGCGCCTTTCAACCTTTGGCCTGCGGTACTCATCAGTATTGCTCTGCTGTTCCGCTCCCTGCAACATAAGACCATTAAAAAAACGCTTTTAAATACTACTGTCTATGCTTTCGGTTTGTTTTTTGCAGGCGCCAGTTGGCTCTATGTCAGTATTCATGAGTATGGTTTTATTGCTGCACCTCTAGCCCTATTAGCAACAATTTTGTTCTGTCTTTTTTTAGCCTGTATCTTTGCTATTCCCTTTGCTTTGAGTGCGCTTATCCCTCAAACGCCTATTAGCTGGATATTCGCTCTTCCCTCTATTTGGATTCTTAGTGAATGGGTAAGAACCTGGTTTTTGACAGGATTTCCTTGGCTCTTTGCGGGCTATAGTCATACCGGAACCTGGCTCAGCGGTTGGGCCCCTGTAGGCGGAGTTCTATGGTTAAGTTTTCTTAGCGCATTTTCTGGAATACTTTTAGCACTGATTTGCCAAGGGCGTATTAAAGTCTCTGTCGTACGGCAATCAACAGTAGTTATGTTGTGTGTTGTCTTCGCGGGTTATATCTTACAGCAATATCAATGGACTGAAGAAAGCGGCAAGCCCTTATCAGTAACGCTTATCCAACCAAACATTCCACAAAGTGGAAAGTGGTCTGAGGAAAAACAGACTGCAATACTTACCCAATTAAGCGCGCAAACTGAGGGTCATTGGGACAAAGATTTAATTATCTGGCCAGAAATGGCCGTGCCAACGATTCCAGAACGCATTCCCGTATTTATGCAGGATCTTCAGAAAAGAGCCCTAAAGACGAACACGAGTTTACTATCAGGCATAGTGATCTACGACAACGAAACCCGTCGTTACTTTAATTCTATGATCGCTATGGGTCCATCCACCGGGCAGTACAATAAAACACGACTGGTGCCTTTTGGCGAATATGTGCCCTTTGAATCAATGCTCCGTGGGCTCATTAAGTTCTTTGATCTACCCATGTCGTCAATTGCACTTGGAGCGGTCAATCAACATCCGTTTTCCGTGCATGGCCACCTTATTTCAGCCGCTATTTGCTATGAAGTGGTCTATCCAGACCTAGTAGCACGTAACAGTATTGACTCAGCAATTATTATGACGGTGAGCAACGATACGTGGTTTGGGCGCTCTATTGGCCCCAAACAACATATGCAGATGGCTCAAATGAGAGCGCTAGAAAATGCCAAGCCATTAATGCGCGGCACCAATAACGGTATTTCTGCATTAGTTGATCACAAAGGTCGAATCTACCAATTGGCTGAGCAGCACAAGATCGCTGCGTTATCCGGCATTGTGCAACCCAGAATCGGGGCCACGATATTTTCTAAACTCAGATCGTGGCCAATAATTTTTATAGCCTTACTTATTTGTATCGTTTTAGTTAGGGCAAGAAAACAACATTGAGATCATGGAGGTCCCAAGACATGACAGCTAATAAAGCATTACTCATCCTTTTAATCGGTTTATCCATCTCGCTACCAACCATTGCACTTGAGGTGGGTGATCAGGCGCCAGATTTTATCCTTGAAGCGACCGATGGCAACACCTACACGCTGGAGCAATTCCGCAATAAACAAGCCATTGTGATTGCATGGTACCCAAAAGCCTTTACATCTGGCTGTACCATTGAATGCAAGTCCCTTGCAAAGAATGGTCATTTGCTTAAAGCGTTAGATGTAACCTATTTCATGGCGAGTGTAGATGCCTTAGAAACTAACAAAGAATTTGCCGCCGAAAATGAAGCGGACTTTCCCTTGCTCAGCGATCCCTCTAAAGAAGTCGCCACAGCCTATGATGTGCTGGCCTTTTACGGCGCTCCAAAGCGTCATACCATTTACATTGGTAAAGACGGTAAAGTACTGTTTGTTGATCGCGACATTCAGGCCGCAACCTCAGCAGAGGATATGGCGGCTAGGCTTAAAAAACTTGGCATACCTGCCCGTCAAGCCAGTTAAAACCTAACAACAGTCGTCTTATAATCACTACGATGAATGCTCTTCTGGGTATTCATCGTATGTGACTGTTAGAGTGGGCCTCATTCGCCTATAATTCACGCTTAATTCGTAATCCTTATAAGCAGTGAATATTAATGACCTCAGACGTAGTATATAACCCAGCTCAGATAGAACGAGAAGCCCAAAAGTTCTGGACAGAAAACAAGTCCTTTGAAGTCACT